>CAYJOA010000040.1:0-4874 GCA_964371495.1 uncultured Rubrivivax sp. | reverse complement strand
CGCTGGCGCAGCGCGAAACCGAGCGCCAGCGCCAGCCCCGTGGCCGCCGCCGCGGCCAGCCCGGCGAGCTGGAAGCTCGACCAGGCCCAGGCGGCAAACCGCGCCAGCGGCAGGCCGAATTCCGAATGCGCCGCCTCCTGCCACAACATCTGCACCAGCCAGGCCACCGGCAACACGAAGCCCAGCAATACGGGCGCCGCGCACAGCACCCAGGCGAGCGCGGCGCCGCTGCCGCGCAAGACCAACGGCCGGGCTTCGGCCGACTGCACCGCGCCGCCACGGCTGGCCGCGAAACGCATGCGGTGCTGCGCCGTGCGCTCGGCCATCAGCAGCCCCGCCACCACCACCAGCAGAACGGCCGCCAGCTGCGCGGCGGCGATGCGGTCGTTGAGCACCAGCCAGGCCTTGTAGATGCCGGTGCTGAAGGTGGCCAGCCCGAAATACGCGCCCACGCCGTAGTCGGCCAGCGTTTCCATCAGTGCCAGCGCGGCGCCGGCGGCGATCGCCGGGCGGGCCATCGGCAGCGCCACCTCGAGCACGCGGCGGCGCATCGGCGCGCCCAGCAGGCGCGCAGCCTCCATCAGGCGCACCGCACGGTCGCCCAGCGCGGCGCGCGCCAGCAGGTAGACGTAGGGATACAGGCACAACACGAACAGCACCACCGCGCCGGGCAGGCTGCGCACGTCGGGCCACAGCGGCTGGCGGCGGCCGAGAAGTTCGCGCAGCCCGGCCTGCAGCGGGCTGCTGTACTGCAGCGCGTCGGTCCAGGCGTAGGCCAGCACGTAGGCCGGCATCGCCAAGGGCAGCAGCAAGGCCCATTCGAAGGCGCGCCGGCCCGGGAATTCGAACAACGTCACCGCCGCCGCGGTGGCCGAACCGAGCACGACGACGCCGACGCCGACGCCGGCCGCCAGCAGCGCCGACTGCAGCGCGTATTCGGGCAGCACGGTGCTGAACTGGTGGCGCAGCACGGCCAGCGCCGCCGGGTCCAGCGTCAGCCAGGCGCCCAGCACGCCCAGCACCGGCAGCGCCAGCAGCAGGCAGACGGCGGTCAGCAGGTGACGCATGGCGCAGCCGGGCGGTGAGGGTCAGTAATGCGAACCATACTCATTTATTAGCGAACGATTATGATCGAGCCATGTTCCTGAGCCTCGAATCGGTGGCCGTGCGCTACGCCCGCTCCAGCAGCGGCCGCGCCGCCGTGGAAGGCGTTTCGCTGGGGCTGGCGGCGGGCAAGATCGGCGTCCTGATCGGGCCCTCGGGCTGTGGCAAGACCTCGCTGCTGCGTGCCGTGGCCGGCCTGGAGCGCTGCGCCGAGGGCCGCGTGACGATGGCTGGCGACACCTTGTCCGACGCCACCAGCGGCCTGCACCTGGCACCCGAGCAGCGCCGCATCGGCATGGTGTTCCAGGACTATGCGCTGTTTCCGCACCTGAGCGTGGCCGACAACGTGGCTTTCGGCGTCGCCGCCCTGGAGCGCACGGCACGCAGCCGGCGCGTGCAGCAGATGCTGGACCTGGTGGGCCTGGCGCATGCCGCCAAGCGCGCGCCGCACGAACTTTCCGGCGGCCAGCAGCAGCGCGTGGCGCTGGCGCGCGCCCTGGCGCCGCAGCCGCGCCTGCTGCTGCTGGACGAACCCTTCTCCAGCCTGGACGTCGACCTGCGTGAACGCCTGGCGCAGGAGGTCCGCATGATCCTGAAGGAGAGCGGCACCACGGCGCTGCTGGTCACGCACGACCAGCTGGAGGCGTTTGCCGTCGGCGACGTCATCGGCGTCATGCACAAGGGGCGGCTCGAACAGTGGGACGACGCCTACTCGCTGTACCACCGGCCGGCGTCGCGCTTCGTCGCGCATTTCATCGGCCACGGCGTGTTCGCGCCGGCGCAGATCGTCGCCTGCGCCGGCGGCCCCTGCGTGCACACGCCGCTGGGTGAACTGCACGACATCGCCGGCTGCCCGCTGCCCGAGGCCTTTCCCAACGGCGAATGCGATGTCCTGCTGCGCGCCGACGACATCGTGCACGACGACGCCAGCCCGGTGCGCGCGCTGATCGAACGCAAGGCCTTCCGCGGCAGCGAGTTCCTGCTCACGCTGCGCCTGGACAGCGGCGAGCGTGTGCTGGCCCACGTGCCTTCGCACCACGACCACGAGGTGGGCGAATGGATCGGCATCCGCGCCGAGGTCGACCACGTCGTCACTTTTTCCCGCGAAACCGACAAAGCCTGACGCCGTGGCAGGCCCGGGTGCCCAAATCCACACGTACGGGGGGGTGCAACTTTCTCGCCCGGCCACACTCGAACGCCCGGTGCGGTCCTATACTGACCGGTCGGTTTTTTCAAGCTCCATGAAAGGCGCGTCGCAGATGGGTGCCAAACTGAAAGTTGCCGGGATCCTGGCCGTCGGCGCGCTGGCTGGCGCGCTTGCCACCATGCAACTGCAGGCCGTGGCGCGCAGCGCGCTGGCCCCCCTGCCACTGGAAGAAGTGCAGCAGCTGGCCGCGGTGTTCGACCGTGTGAAGTCCGAATACGTCGAGCCGGTGGACGAAAAGAAACTCATTTCCGACGCGATTGCCGGCATGGTGGCCGGACTCGACCCGCATTCGCAGTACCTGGACAAGAAGACGTGGAAGGAATTCCGCGAGGCCACCGGCGGCAAGTTCGTCGGCATCGGCATCGAAATGGGCATGGAAGACGGCCTCGTGAAGGTCGTTTCGCCGATCGAGGGCTCGCCGGCCTTCCGCGCCGGCCTGAAGCCCGGCGACTTCATCACCCGCATCGACGAAACCCCGGTCAAGGGCATGACGGTGGACCAGGCCGTCAAGCGCATGCGCGGCGACCCCAACACCAAGGTCATCCTGACCGTCTTCCGCAAGTCCGAGAGCCGCAGCTTCCCGGTGACCATCATCCGTGAGGAGATCCGCATGCAGAGCGTGCGTGCGCGGATGGTCGAACCCGGCTACGGCTGGCTGCGCGTGAGCCAGTTCCAGGACCGCACGATCGACGATTTCGTGCGCAAGGTCGAAGAGCTGTACAAGGAAGATCCCAAGCTCAAGGGCCTGGTGCTCGACCTGCGCAACGACCCCGGCGGCCTGCTCGACGGCGCGGTGGCCCTGTCGGCGGCCTTCCTGCCCGCCGACGTGGTGGTCGTCAGCACCAACGGCCAGCTGCCCGAATCGCGCGCCACCTTCCGCGCCAGCCCCGAGTACTACGCGCGTCGCGGCGGCGCCGACCCGTTGCGCCGCCTGCCCGCGGCGCTGAAGAGCGTGCCCCTGGTGGTGCTCGTCAACGAGGGTTCGGCGTCGGCCAGCGAGATCGTCGCCGGTGCGCTGCAGGACCACAAGCGCGCCACCATCATGGGCGCGCAGACCTTCGGCAAGGGCTCGGTGCAGACCATCCGCCCGCTGCCGGCCGACACCGCACTGAAGATCACCACCGCGCGCTACTACACGCCGAACGGCCGCTCGATCCAGGCCAAGGGCATCGAACCCGACATCTGGCTCGACGAAACCCTCGAAGGCAATGTCTTCGCCGCGCTGCGCATGCGCGAGGCCGACCTCGACAAGCACCTGCAGGGTGCCGACGAGGCCAAGGACCCGGTGCGCGAGAAGGCCCGCGAGCAGGCGCGCACCAAGCTCGAGGAGCAGATGGCCAAGACCAAGGAGCCGGTCAAGCCCTTGCCGGAGTTCGGCAGCGCCGAAGACTTCCCGCTGCAGCAGGCGCTGAACCAGCTGCGTGGCCAGCCGGTGCTGGCCAGCAAGACCGTCGAGCGCCGCGCCGAAGCGGCGCCGGCCAGCCCCGCCAAGCAGTAGTCCCGGCACCGCCACCCCGAAGCCCGCCGCCCGGCGGGCTTTTGTTCTTCGAGGCCGCATGAACGACCAGCAACTGCTGCGCTACGCGCGCCACCTGATGCTCGACGAGATCGGCGTCGAAGGCCAGCAGCGCCTGCTGCAGTCGCACGCGCTCGTCGTCGGCGCCGGCGGGCTGGGCTCGCCGGTGGCGCTATACCTGGGCACCGCGGGCGTGGGCCGGATCACGGTGGTCGACCACGACGACGTCGACCTCACCAACCTGCAGCGCCAGATCGCGCACAACATCTCGCGCCTCGGCCAGCCCAAGGCCGATTCGGTGCGCGCCACGGTGGCGGCGATCAACCCCGAAGTGCAGCTGCGCGCCCTGGTGTGCCGCGCCGACCCCGCGCTGCTGGCCGAGTTGGTGCCGCAGGCCGACGTGGTGCTGGACTGCACCGACAACTTCCGCACCCGCCACGCCATCAATGCCGCGTGCGTGGCGCACCGCAGGCCGCTGGTGTCGGGCGCGGCCATCGGCTGGGACGCGCAGATCTCGGTCTACGACACGCGCCAGCCACAGGCGCCCTGTTACGCCTGCCTGTTCCCGCCCGAGGCCGCTGTCGAGGACGTGGCCTGCGCGACGATGGGCGTCTTCGCGCCGCTGGTCGGCATCGTCGGCAGCGTGCAGGCCGCCGAGGCGCTGAAGCTGCTGGCCGGCTGCGGCCAGTCGCTGGCCGGGCGGCTGCTGATGCTCGACGCGCGTGGCATGGCCTGGGACAGCATCGCCATCGCGCGCCACGCCGGCTGCCCGGTATGCGGCGGCCGGCCCTGACGCCGCAGTGCATGCCCGCCGCTGCGCTTCGGCATTAAGCTCGCCGCCATGGATGAGACACCCGCCCCCCTGATCGCCCGCAACTTCCCCACCGCCGAGCAGGACGCCGCGGCGGCCGCGGCCGTGCTGCGTTATGCCGGACCCGAGAGCGCCTACCGGCTGGCCTTTACCGACACCGACTTCCTGCTGCGCGAGGAACTGCGCCCGGTGCGCATGCAGCTCGAGCTGCTCAAGCCCGAGATGGTGCAGAAGGA
>CAYJOA010000039.1:0-30997 GCA_964371495.1 uncultured Rubrivivax sp. | reverse complement strand
CATCGACGTCACCCACAGGGTGCCCGCCTATCGAGGCGAGGTCACGGATTCAGGGTATGGTTTCCGACCTGGGCGTGGTCAACACGATGCGCTCGATGCGTTGATGGTTGGTGTCAGCACGGCGAGGGTGAACTGGATACTGGATGCCGACATTCGAAGTTTCTTCGACAAGATCGATCAGTCATGGTTGGTCCGTTTCCTAGAACACCGAATCGGTGATGAACGCATCATCCGTCTTGTGCGCAAATGGCTCAAGGCGGGCGTCCTGGACGAAGGGATTTGGAGCGTGAGTGAGACGGGGACGCCTCAAGGCGCAGTGGCATCACCACTGCTTGCCAATGTCTACCTGCACTACGTCTTCGATCTCTGGGCTGAGCAATGGCGACGACAACAGGCCAAGGGCAAGATGATCATCGTGCGCTACGCCGATGATCTGATTGCTGGCTTCGAGCACGAAGCCGATGCGCGGCGCTTCTGGGATTCGATGCGCGAGAGGTTCGAGAAGTTTAGTCTCGAACTTCACGGGGACAAGACCCGACTGCTGGAGTTTGGTCGCTACGCGACCGAGCGACGCCAGCGTAGAGGGCTCGGTAGACCGGAGACCTTCAAGTTTCTGGGGTTCGTCTTCATTTGCGGGAAGTCGCGGCGGGGGAGCTTCCAGCTACACCGCAAGACCAGAGGCGACCGCATGCGAGCGCGACTCCAGGAGATCAAGCGTTACTTGAAGCTGCACATGCATGCCCCGATCCCGCTTCAGGGACGGTGGCTCAATGCGGTGCTCACCGGCTACTTCGCATACCACGCGGTTCCGACGAATCATCGGACACTTGCTTCACTCCGGCACCAGGTCGTCGTCGCTTGGCGGCGCTCGCTTCGGCGGCGCAGTCAGAAGGACGGTACGAACTGGCAGAGGATGAGGCAGATCGCCGACGCGTGGTTGCCCCAACCCCGAATCCTTCATCCGTGGCCAGACCAGCGTTTTGCCGTCAAACACCCGAGGTGGGAGCCGAATGCCTAAATCGGGCACGTTCGGATCTGTGCGGGGGGTGCTTGGCAACAGGCATTCCTACCGCGATCCAGGCAGGTTGGGCAGGTCACCGATGGTGCCCGAGGAGACCTGCGCGTTCTGGGCGCGGATCGCGACTGTGATGTCGTTGGTCGACAGGCCGAAGCCGACGAGCTTGGCCGGGTCGAGCCAGATGCGCATCGCCCGCTCGGTGCCGAATAGCAGCGCCTGCCCGACGCCCGGCAGTCGCTGGATCTCGGGCAGCACGTTGCGCGCCGCATAGTCGCCCAACGACGAAGGCAAGGCGCTGCCCTGGACGCTGCTGGCCATGTTGGCCACCAGCGTCTATTCGCTGTCCGACAAGGCGGCGACGGGGCGGATCGCAGGCTTCGGCGGCATCGTGGGCTACCTCAGCGTCGGCTATCTCGCGGCCTGGCTGGCCATGACGTGGCGCCTGCGGCGCAGCACGGGGCGGTGGACGCCCAGTGCCCGACCGGGTGCGGTGGCGCTGCTGGTGGGCAGCCTGTGCGTGGGCCTGGCCTACGCGCTGGTCATCCACGCCATGCGGACCCTGCCGGCGGCCGAGGTTGTGGCGTATACGAATGCGGGCATCGTGCTGGCGACCGTGATGTCGCTGGTCGTGTTCCACGAGCGCACGCAGTGGCGGCAGCGGGCAGTGGCCGCGGGCGTGGTCTGTGCCGGGCTCGCGTGCATCGGGGTGGGGCGGGCGCTGTAAGGCCGGGGCTCGTCACGGCCTGCGATGTCCCGGGCCAGGGTCAGGGCTCGTGCTGCCCCTGGTCGGCCTTGCGCCAATCACGCGGCGCCACACCGTAGCGCTGTTTGAAAGCCTTGGACAGCGCCGTGGCGCTGCCGTATCCCACCGAGTCGGCAACGGCCTTCAACAACCCGCCTGCGCGCAGCTCTGACATGGCCAGCGTCAGCCGCCAGTCGGCCAGGTAGCCCGCCGGGGTGGCGCCGGTGGCGCGCTTGAAAGCCACGGCAAATGCCGTGCGCGACATGCCAGCCTGCGCCGCCATGCGCTCGAGCGACCAGGCCTCGGCAGGTGCCGCGTGCAGCGCGACAAGCAGCCTGGCCAGCCGGGGATCGGCCAGCCCTGCCATGAGCCCGCTGCCGACGCCGCCCGCACCGGGATGGTCGATCAGCCAGCGCAGCAGCTGGATCAGCACGACCTCGAACAAGCGGTCAGCCAGCAGCCGCGAGCCGCAGCGCACGCGGTCGGTCTCGGCAAACAGCAGGTCCAGCGCGGGTTGCAGGCCATCGACCTGCGCCAGCGGAGCGAGCACGAGTGCCGGCAGCGCTGCCACCAGCGGGTTGTGCTCGGCTCCATCGAAGTCGAGCGTGGCACAGGTGAAGTCCGATCCGTCGCGCGGCGGGTTGTGGAAGGAGTGCGCCACCGGTCGGGGGTAGAGCATCAGTGTCGGCTCGCTCACGACGACGCGGCGCTTCAGGCCTTGCGCCCGGCCGTGTGTCACCACCAGTTCTCCCCTGCGCAGCACATGCAGGAAGGCGCGGCCCGGCTTCGCCTCGAAGGCGGTCGTGCCGCACAGGGCGCCGGCATGGAACAGGTGGGCACGGACGCGGAAACGATCCAGCAGGCCGGAGAGGCGATCGATGGCCGGGGGCAGGGCAGTTGCCTCCGGTTTGAACGATGGATGGTGTTTTTTGTACTCCACAGCATCCATGGTACAGATGTTGTGGACACACTGGGGGCGTTGCGCAATCACATCGGGGTCGGCAGACCCGTTCCAACCCAAGACACCAGGAGTTGTTCATGAAGATACTGAAACTGCTGCTTGCCGCCACCACGCTCGGTGTGGTCGCGGATGCCGGCGCGGCAGCGCCGCAAGGCGGTGCACCCGGCTACGCGCTGGGCCAACCGACACTCGCCCGCGCGCCGTACTCGATGGCCGACCTGGCGGCGCTGCAGAAGTCGATGCTGTTCGGTGCCGACGACGTGGCAGCGCTGCGCCAGAGCCGGGCCATCCTGGCCGACCAGACCGAGGCGATTCTGGATGTCTGGTACGGCTTCGTGGCCTCGACGCCCGAACTGGTGGTGTTCTTCGGCGACACGCGCAGCGGCCAGCCGGACGGCGCCTACCTGGCCGCCGTCCGCAAGCGCTTTGCGCTGTGAATCCTGGACACTGCCGACGCGACCTACGACCAGGCCTGGCTGGACTGGCAGTACGAGATCGGCCTGCGCCACAACCGGCTGAAGAAGAACAAGATCGACGGTGCCCATGGCCCCGCACAAGTGGACTTCCGCTACCTGCCAGCGCTGACCATTCCCATCACCACGACGCTGAAGCCTTTCCTGGCCAGGAAGGGCGCTTCAGCGGCGGACGTCGAGAAGATGCATGCGGCGTGGGTGAAGGCCGTGCTGTTGCAGGCCATCCTGTGGAGCCACCCGTACATCAAGGACGGGGAGTTCTGATGCCCTCGCCTACGGCGCCGAGGCGTGCGAGCACAATGTTGCCACCCGGGCAGCCCACCAGCCGGCCCGGGTGGCGGGCCTCGCACGGGTTCAACACCCCGACGCCCATCGAACTGGCGGACCTTCGGGGGCGCGTCGTGCTGGTCCATGCCTTCCAGATGCTGTGTCCTGCATGTGTGTCGCACGGCCTGCCCCAGTCGCTGCGTGTGCATGAGGCGTTTCAAGGCGTAGACGTTACTGTCATCGGTCTGCACACGGTGTTCGAGCATCACGATGTGATGGGGCTGCAGGCGTTGCAGGCCTTCATCCACGAATACCGGTTGCCATTGCCGATCGGCATCGATCAGGCAGCCGAGGCGGGGCCCCTGCCGGTGACCATGGCGCAGTGGGGCCTGCGTGGCACGCCGAGCGTCGTGTTGTTCGATCGGCAGGGCCGCGCGCGGCTGCATCGTTTCGGCGTCGTCAACGATCTGGTGCTGGGCGCTGCGATCGGTCAGCTGCTTGCGCAAGGGGCTGCAGTCACCACCTTGGAATCCGGAGATCGATTCGGGACTGGCGCGGCGCGACTGGCATGCGACGGCGAGAGGTGTGTTTCGAGGTGATGCCTGCGCGGCGCAGCGCGGGCTGTTCGCTGTTCGGATGCTGGTTGAGCTGGGAATCGGGGCACTGCGCCATGTGCTCGCAGCGATCAGGACAACTTTGATGGAACTGCCCGCCCGGCTGCCGCCAGCGGCCCGTTCACGCCGGCATCGGCAGATCAGTCCGTTGGCCATGCCCTGGCGGTGCGGGCCAGTGCGCGCAGTCGGGCGCCTGCTGCGGGCGGACCGCGAGCCACTGCGCCGCCGACAGCCAACCGCCGTGCGTGACCACGACGCGGGCCGGCCCGGGGTCGAATCGGCGCACCCGCTGTATCAGACTGGCCACCGGTTCGCCACCACCGGGCGCAGCCTGTTCGAAGTCGCGGCACCAGGCGTCGAAGTCGTGCTTCGGCACCCTGTCCCAAGGCAGCCCGTCCCATCGGCCGAAATCGAGCTCGGTGAGCGCCTCGTTCACGCGGTGCTCCCAACCCCAGCGGGCCAGCCAGCGCCCGACGGCACGGCTGCGTTCCAACGGCGAGGTGATCACGACACGCGGCAGCGCATGGCGCCGCGCGAAGACCCGGATGCGGTGCGCCAGGCGTTTGGCACGGCGCGGGTCGACCGGCAGGTCGGTGCGGCCGATGCAGCGGCCTTCTGCTCCTTCTGCTCGCGGGTGGCGCCACGCGTGCAGCCAGGCGGCGCTCGCAGCGGCGGACTCGTTCGCATTCACGCCGGCCATATCGCTGCCAGGGCCAGCAGCACGGTGATCTCGCCCAACTGCTCGCACGCGCCCAGCGTGTCGCCGGTGTAGCCACCTAGGCACCGCCGCAACCACAAGCGCAGCAGCAGGCTCAGCAGAGCCAGGCCCAGCGCAGCAGCACCGAAGGCCAGGGCCGGCGTGGGCGACAACGCCGCAGCCGGCACCAAGGCCACCAAGCCCGTGGCCACCGCCCAGGCCGCATCCAGCCCCCGAACCTGCCGCGCCAGCGGTTTGGCCTTGGCTGGGGCCTCGTCGCCCGCATACGGCAGCACGGCCATCAGGCCGACGGCGCAGGCCCTGCCAGCGGCATTCGCGGCCACGCAGGCGGCGGCGGCCAGCATGGGAGACTGCTCCAGCAGCGCCGCGAGCAACACGACACGCAGCAACAGGCTGGCGACCAGGACGGCCGCGCCGTAGGTGCCGATGCGCGAGTCTTTCATGATCACCAAAGCGCTGTCGCGCGACGCGGCGCCGAGCAGGGCATCAAAGGTGTCGGCCAGGCCGTCTTCGTGAAAGGCCACCGTGAGCCAGAGCGTGACCGTCACCGCCAGCGTGGCGGCCACCGCAGGTGGCCAGAGACTATGCGCAGCGAGGGCCACCGCTGCGGCCACCGTGCCAACCAGCGCACCCACCAACGGAAAGTGCCGCACCGCCCGGCTCAGCCAGGTCGGCTCGTAGCCCACCCAACCCGGCGCGGGCACCCGGGTCAGGAACTGCAGCGCCACGAAGAACAGGCGCAGCTCATGGCGCAGCCAAGTCATGCCGTGGGCCTCATGCTGACCGATTCACTCAGACGCGCGGCTCACGCCAGCCGAATCGAAGCTGGCCATTTCGGCCAGCACGCGGCAGGCCGACTCCAGCAGCGGCCAGACCAGCGCTGCGCCGGATCCTTCGCCCAAGCGCAGGCCCAGGTCGAGCAGCGGCTGCACACCCAGGATCTGCAGCCAGCGCGCATGCCCGCTTTCCTGCGAGCAGTGGGCGAAGACGCAGCGCTGCAGCACCGCCGGCTGCAGCGCGGCCGCCACCGCCACGGCGGCCGTGGTGATGAAGCCATCGACGACGACCACCCGGCCCTCTGCGGCAGCCTGCTGCACCGCACCGAGCATGGCGGCGATCTCCAGGCTACCCAGGGCCGCCAGGGCCGTCAGCGGCGTGGTGGCGCGAGCGTTGGCTGCCAGCGCGCGCTGCAGCACGGCGCGCTTGTGTGCCAGGCCGGCATCGTCCAGCCCCGTGCCGCGACCCGCGCATACGCTGAGCGGCTCGCCGGTGAGGCGCGCCATCAGCAGTGCCGCCGCCGAGGTGTTGGCGATGCCCATTTCGCCCAGCAGCAACACGTTGCCAGGCAAGGTGGCCACCAACTGCCGGCCCTGTACGATGGCGCGGTGGCACTGCGCCTCGCTCATCGCCGGGCCGGTGATCGCGTCGGCCGTGCCGTGCTCGGCGCCGTTCACCTTCAGGCGCGCCAGCGTCGGGTGGGGCTCGAACTCGGCGGCCACGCCGCAGTCGGCCACGGTCATCGCAAGGCTGTGCTGGCGCGCCAGCACCGACACCGCCGCGCCGCCGGCCAGGAAGTTGAGCACCATCTGCCGCGTCACCTCGGCCGGGTAGGCCGACACGCCTTGCGCCGCGATGCCGTGGTCGGCGGCAAACACCACCAGTTGCGGCGCGGTGAGGCGGGGCAGTTCCGATCGCAAGGCCAATGCCAGTTGCAGCGCCAGCGCCTCCAGCCGCCCCAGCGCGCCCAGCGGCTTGGTTTTGGCATCGAGCGCGGCCTGCACACGCTGGCGCAGCGCCGGGTCGCCAAAGGGGGCCAGGGGCAGGGTGGGTTCAAAGGCATCGGGCATGCGATCCGTCATGTGGGTTCAGGCTTTCAGCAAAGCGCGCAGGGTGGCTGCGCCCAGGTGGTGGTCGATCAGGTCGGCCAGGCCGTCCAAGCTTTCGTCGGGCGTGCGTGCCTGGCGGCCGAAGAGCGCTTTCAGCACCGCCGAGTCCTCGAACAGGCCATGCGTGGCAATGCCCAGCACCGAGCCGGCCTGCCAGCCGATGGCCTGATGCTCCACATCGAAGAGCACCGGCGTGGCCGTTGCGGCGCGAGCATCGTCGACAGGCCCCGTGCGGCCGCAGCGGATCTCGTAGGCCGGCCACTCGATGTGCGACAGCGCCGACCACGGCCCCGCCGTGGCGCCGAACCGGGCCGGCGCTGCGCACAGGCGCTTGGGCGCGGCGTAGCGTGTGCACAGGTTCAGCAAGCCCAGGCCGGGCAGCGGGCCGTGGGGGTCACCGTCGACGCCGTCGGGGTCATCCAGCGCATCGCCCAACACCTGCAGTCCGCCGCAGATGCCCAGCACCGGGCGGCCGGCCTGGGCATGGGCGACGATGGCCCGGTCCAGCCCCTGGGCGCGCAGCCACGCCAGATCGTCGCTGACCTGCTTGGAGCCCGGCAGCACCACCCAGTCGGCGCCGTCCAACTCGGCCGCGCAGCGCACCCAGCGCACCGGCGCCACGGCGGCCAGCGGCTGGAACTCGTCGAGGTTGCTCAGGTGCGGCCAGGCGATGATGGCGATGCGTGTGGCGCGGGCGCTCGAGGTCGGCACGGCCGGCGCGGCGTACAGGCCGTCTTCGTCGGGCAGGCCGTGGTCGCGCTGCATTGGCAGCACACCCAGCAGCGGTACGCCGGTCAGCGACTGCAGTTGCTGCGGCCCCGGGGCCAGCAGTGCGGCATCGCCACGGAACTTGTTCAGCACGAAGCCGGCCAGCGCCGGGCGCAGGTCATCGGGCAGCAGGGCCCAGGTGCCGTGCAGGTGCGCGAAGGCGCCGCCGCGGTCGATGTCGGCCACCACCAAAGCGTTCAGGCGCCCGCGTTCGCGGGCCCAGCGGGCGGTGCCCAGGTTCACATAGTCCTGCGGCGCCAGGTTGATCTCGGCCGGTGAGCCTGCGCCTTCGATCACCAGCAACTCGTGGCGCGCGGCCAGCCGCTCGAAGCTGGCGCGTGCGGCCGCTGCCAGATGTACGCTGCGTTCGCGCCACGGCGCGCGCGACAGGGCCGCGTCCACCCGGCCGTGCAGCACCACCTGGCTGGCGGTGTCGCGCTCGGGCTTGAGCAGCACCGGGTTCATGTCCACGTGAGGCGCCAAGCGCGCGGCCAGGGCCTGGAAGTACTGGGCCGAGCCGATCTCTCCAGGCTCGTCGTGGGGGCCGTGCAGGCCCGGCACCACGCGGGCGTTGTTGCTCATGTTCTGCGCCTTGAACGGCGCCACGTCCAGGCCCTCGCGCGCGGCCCAGCGGCACAGGGCCGTGGCCAGCAGGCTCTTGCCGGCGCCGCTGCTGGCGCCCCAGACCATCAGGGCCGTCTTCATCGGCGCCGGCCTTCCACCGCATCGAGCGCACGATCGAGTGCCCGCGTCAACGCCTCCTGCGCCTGCGGGCCTTGGGCCGACACGCGCCAGCGACCGGGTAGGCCGAACGAGGCGGCGTCGCGCACGGCCACACCGCGCTCACGCAGTTCCACCGGGTCCAGCGGCTGCGGCGGACGGGCCACGAAGTAGGGCGCTTTGCTGGGGAGCAAGTCGAAACCGCGCGCCGCCAGGCCCTGCTGCAGATCGGCCTTCCACACGGCCTGCAACTGCCGCGACTGCGCCACCCAGTCTTGCGTTGCCTGCGTGGCCCAGTTCGCCAGCATGGCTTCGGCCTGCGCCGACCAAAGCCACGAGGGCGCAGCGTCGTCCAGCGCGCGGCAGCAGGCCTGCAGGTCGTAGCTCGCGCTGCGCGGTGCCACGGCATAGGCGCCTCGCACGCCGGTCAGGCCCAGCGCCTTGTTCGGGCTGTGCAACACAAAAACTGCGTCCAACGCAGCGCGGCCCCAGGCCGAGACGCCCGTCAGGCGCAGTGGCGCATAGACCGCGTCGAGCACGGTGGGGTACGCGCCGGGCTGTGGTGGCGGGGCGCAATCCTGCCCGAGCGGGCTCGACGGGTCGGCCAACCAGCGCAGGGTGGGCGCTTCAGCCTCGCCCTCGGCTGGGTCCGCGGCCCGCACGGCACGGCCCCAGGCCCGCGCCGCGTGGGCGTAGTCGCCATAGGCATTGACCGGCACCTGCACCGCACCGGGCCACAGCCGGCCCGTGACCGCGGTGAAGCGCTGGATGAATTCGCTGGCGCTGGCCGCCGGCAGCACGCGCCAGATTTCCACGCCATGCAGGGCGGCCAGCGCCTGCCGCACCGCCGTGCCGGCCGGGTCGGGATAGTGTGTGGGGTCGGAGCCCTGGACCGCCACGAGCGTGGCGGGGCAGGGGCCGGCCGCGTTGGCGCAGGTCGAGAAGTCCCAGCGCGCCGCACCCCGAGCGTCGGCACCGCCGTGCGTTCGCGGCGTCATGGGTGCGTCCCGCGCCATCCGGCGTGACCGGTGAGCGCCAGCAGCAAGCTGAGGCCGATCACGAGCAGGAACGCTGTACGTGCCGCCTGCTCGGCAATGCGCAGCGCGCGCTGCAGCGCGGCCGCATCGGGCGCCTGGCCACCGGCGTTCAGCACATAGACCCCGGGCTTGCGCAGGCGCACGCCCAGGCGCAACGCCATCACAGCCATGGGCCAGCCGCCGTTGGGCGACGGTGTGCGGCGGGCCTCCGTGCTCAGCGTGTACAGCGCGATGGCCGGCCGCCACAGCAGTGCCGCAGTGATGCGCGCGGGCAGCCAGCCCAGCACGTCATCGGCGCGCGCGGCCCACTTGCCGGCCCATTCCCAGCGGCCGCGGTAGCCCCACATGGCGTCCAGCGTGTTGGCCGCGCGCCAGGCCCAGGCGCCCGGCAGGCCGGCAACCGCAAACCAGAACAACGGTGCCACGAGTGAGTCGTTGAGGTTCTCGGCCAGGGTTTCGATGGCGGTTTCGCGCACGCCGGCTTCGTCCAACTGCGCAACATCCCGGCTGCACAAGCGGGCCAGCCGCTGCCGCCCCGCGGCCAACCCGTGCTGCAGCGCCACCTCGACGCCCTGCACCTCGTCCTTCAACATGCGCCACGCGAAGCTGGGTTTGAGCGCCAATGCGAGCAGCGGAACGCCAAGCCACAACGGTGCGTCCACCAAGGTCGATTGCAGCCACACCCCGAGGGCGGCCACCAGCCCGACCAGAGCGGCCCACAGCACCGCGCCGGCCATGAGTGCCAATCGTGGCGGCAGGGACAACAGGCGCCGGCCGCAGGGCGCCGCGACACGCCCGAACCAGGCCACCGGGTGCCAGGCGTCGCGCGGCTCGCCGAAGCGGGCGTCCAGCGCCCATGCCAGAGCCACAGCAAGGGGCGATGCCAGAGCCGGTGAGCTCAGCATCATTCGGCGTCCGCATGCGTTGATGTGAAAGTCAGCGCCGGCACCAGACGTGCCACCACCCCGCGGCGCAGCCGTTCAGGCCGATCCGACCACGGCAGCTGGCCATCGTCCAGGCGCAGGTGCTGCGCGGCGACGAGCAAGAGTTGTTCGGCGCTGGCGGCATCGGCCGGCAGATCGCCGAACACGTAGGTGAACTTGCCGGGCGCTTGCAGTGCCGCGCTGCAACTGCGGCTGCAGGCGCCGAGGCAGGCGATACCGCGCAGGTGCAGGCCCGCGGGTAGGGCCAGCGCCAGCACGGCGTCGAAGAGACGCTGGCCGTCGGGCGCCGCGTCGCGGGCGGTGCCGGCAGCCCGGCAGGTGGTGCAGATCAGCAACTCGGCGGTGCTCATGCGCTCAGTCTCATGCGCTCAGTCTTCGATGCCACGCTGGGCCGGCACGCCGGCGTTGAAGTGGTGTTTGAGCAGGGTCATCTCGGTCACGGTGTCGGCCACGGCCATGAGTTCCTGAGGCGCGTTTCGGCCCGTGATCACCACGTGCACGTGGGATGGACGCTCGCGCAGGGCGCCAAGCACCGCTTCCAGTGGCACCCAGCCATAGCGCAGCGGGTACATCAGTTCGTCGAGCACGACCATGAAGTGTTCGCCGGCGCGGATGCAGGCCTCGGCGCGCGCCCAGCCTTCGAGCGCCAGCCGGGCGCTGTGATCCAGGTCGCGGCTCTTCCAGCTGAAACCGTCGCCCAGGCCTTCGATCGGGATGCCCAATTGCTCGAACACGCGGTGCTCGCCAAAGCGGGCGCTGGGCTCCTTCATGAACTGGAAGACCTTGACGGCCTTGCCGCGACCGTTCGCGCGCAGCGCCAGACCGAAGGCGGCCGTGCTCTTGCCCTTGCCATGGCCGGTGTGCACGATCACCAGGCCACGACGCTGGCCTTGGGGCTTGGGCGTGTCGCGCTGCGGTGGCGGGTTCTCGATCTGCATGGGGCTGCCTTTGTGCTTCGGTGCGGCGGTGTGCCGGTCACGGGTCCAGGGCCAGCGCCACCTGGGGAATGCCGTCGTGCAGGCGCACCTGCACGGCGTTGGCGAACACACGTTCCAGTGCGCGCTGCAGCGCGGGGTCGGTGGGTGCACCGGCGGCCGTCAGGCGGCCCTGGTCCAACACCAGCACACGGTCGGCGCGCAGCGCGATCGGCAAATCGTGCAGCACACTCACCACCGCGCGCGGGCATTCGGGCTGGTCGGCCAGGCGGCGCAGCAGGCGCGCCAGCGCCACCTGGTGCGGTGCGTCCAGGTGCGTGGTGGGTTCGTCCAGCAGCAGCACGCTGGCGTCGGTGGCCAGCACACGGGCCAGCAGCACGCGCTGGCGTTCGCCGCCAGACAGCTCGTGCAGCCGGCGCCCGGCCCAGGCGCTGCATTCGGTGGCGTGCAGCGCGGCATCGACCGCAGCCTGGTCGCGCGCGTCCAGCGCACCGAAAGCACCACGCTGGGCGATGCGGCCGAGTTCCACGGTTTCGCGCACGTTGAGCTCGCCAGTCACCTCGCCACCCTGGGCCAGCCAGGCGAGCTGGCCTGCGCGTTGCGCGGTGGACATGCGTTGGAGCGGCTGCCCGCGCAGCAGCACCTGGCCGCTGGCCAAGGGCTGAAGCCCGGCCAACGCGCGCAGCAGGGTGGACTTGCCTGCGCCGTTGGGGCCGACGATGGCAGTCCAGCCCGGCCCGAAGTCGGCGTCGATGCCGGCCAGCACCTCGCGCATGCCCAGGCGCACGCACACACCACGCGCTTGCAGCCAGGCCGTCATCGCCAGCCTTTCATCTCAAACCCGGGCCGCGCAACAGCCAGAACAGGTAGCCGCCGCCCAGCACGGCGGTCACCACGCCCACCGGCAGTTCCTGCGGCGCGATGAGCACCCGCGAGATCACGTCGGCCGCCAGCAGCAGTGCCGCTCCCATGGCGGCGCTGGCCGCGAGCAGCCAGGCATGGCGGCCTGGTGCCTGGCGCCGCACCAGGTGGGGCGCCACCAGGCCGACGAAAGCCACCAGCCCCACGTGCGCCACCGCCCGCGCGGTGGCGCCAGCCAGCAAGGCCACCAGCACCAGGCGCTGGCGTGCCAGGCCCAGCCCCAGGCTGGAGGCGCTGTCTTCGCCCAGGGTCAACGCGTCCAGCACGCGCGCATGCCGTCGCGACAACGCCAGCAGCAGCGTCAGGCCCAGCGCCAGCAGGCCGATGGCCGACCAGCCCAGGAAGCTGGTGCTGCCCAGCATGAAGGCCTGCTTGCCACGCAGCGCGTCGGGTGAGACCACGGTGAGCAGGTCGCTCAAGGCGCCCAGCAGCACCGCCACCACCACACCCGACAGCAGCAGCCGCAGGGTGTGCACCGTGCCCTGCGCCAGTACCAGGGTCAGGCCCACGCCGGTTAGCGCGCCGGCAAAGGCGGCCGCCACCAGGCCCACGCGTTCCAGCCAGGCCAGCGCGGCCAGGCTGACCGCGACGCCGGCCAGCGACGCGCCCGCCATCACCAGCACCACCGCCAGGCCGGCGCCGGCCGCCGCGCCCAGCAGGTAGGGGTCGGCCAGCGGGTTGCGGAACAAGCCCTGCGCCAATGCCCCACCCAGGCCCAGCAGCGCGCCGGCCAGCGCTGCGCCCAGGGTTCGTGGGGCACGGATCTGGCCCAGGATCAGCCCGGCCTGGTCACCTTGCAGGTCGGCCCAGAACGCCAAGGGCGAGAAGCCTTGCGTGCCGGTGACCACGCCCGCTGCGGCACCCAGCAGCAGCGTGGCCAGCAGCCGCCAGGCCAGACGGCGGCGCGCCTGTTGGTCGGAAAGGCTCGATCCATCGGCCACCGGGAAGGCCTGTGCTTGGGATGCAGGCGGCACCACAGTGCTCATAGGGAAAACTGCGCGCCTGAGGCGCTTCGGTGTGAGCACTTTGGAGCGGCCATGCGTGCTCACGGCCTGGCCCCGCCTTCCAGTGCACGCAGGCAATCGGCCAGTGCGTGGGCGGCTTCGCCCAGGCGCGGGCCGGGGCGGATGAGCATTTCGTAGCGCGTGGTCTCGAATGCGCACAGCCGCCGCTGGGCCAGCGCGGGGATGCTGGCCCAGCCGGGGCGCAGGAACATGCCGGCCTGCTCGCGCGCCACACCCATCACGATCTGCGGCTGCGCACGCACCACGAATTCCGGGTTGAGCTTGGGGAAAGGCCCCAACTCGGCCGGTACGATGTTGGCCATGCCCATTGCCGACAGGGTTTCGCCGATGAAGGACTGGCGGCCTGCGGCGTAGGGCCCGCCGCCGATCTCGAAGTACACGCGCTGGCCGCGCAGCGCTGGCGGCACGCGCGTTGCGGCGGCCGTGATCTCCTGCGCGAGGCGAGCCCACAGGCGCGGCCCTTCGGCCGGCGTGCCCAGCAGCGTGGCCAGCAGGGCCAGCGTGCGGCGCACGTCGGCGTGGTTTTCGGACTTGATCCGCAGCACCTTGAAACCCAGGGCCTCGAGCCGGTCGATCGACCGCGCCGAGGTGCTGGCCAGTACAACGTCGGGCTTGAGCGCGGCGATGGCCTCGATCAGCGCGTCGTCCAGCCCGCCCAGGCGCGGCAGCGTGGCGAGCTCGGCCGGCCAGTTGGAGTAGCGGTCCACGCCCACCAGCCTGGGCCCGCCGCCCAGCGCCCACACCGACTCGGTGAGCGAGGGCAGCAGGGTGATGATGCGTTGCGGCGGCGCGTCGAAGCGGTGTTCGGTGCTGCGGTCATCACTCAGGGTGAAGGCTTGTGACCTGGGCTGGGCCGACACCGGCGCCAACCCCATGGCCCCGATCAGCAGCGCCGCGCACAGCAGGGTGCGGGCGGCAGACAGCGCAAAACCGCAGCGTGGCATCTTCATGCCGGCTCCTTCAAGTGCAGCGGCAGGCCGGCCACCATCAGCGTGACCTGCGAACACTGCGCTGCCACACACTGGTGCAGGCGCCCCAGCGTGTCGACGAAGTGCCGCGCTTCGCGCGACAGGGGCAACACGCCCAGCCCGATTTCATTGGAGACCAGCACCACTGGCGAAGCGCTGTCGCGCAGCGCCTGCAGCAGCGCGGCTTCTTCGGCGTCCCATGCCGCTTCGTCCATCCCGGGGCCGGCGATGGGCATCAGGCATTGGGTGAGCCACAGCGTGAGGCAGTCCACCACCAGCAGCCGCTGCGGTGCGCCCTGGGCCCGCAGGGCGGCCGGCAGCGCCAGCGGCACTTCCACCGTGGCCAGCGCCGGCACGCGTGCCGCGCGGTCGACCTGGTGGCGGTGGATGCGCAGGGCCATCTCGCTATCACCAATGCCATCTCCAACCCAGGCGGTGGCCAGCAGCACCGCCTGGTGTTGCGGCGCGGCCGCCAGCCAGGTGGCGGCAAGCGCTTCGGCGCGGCGCGACTTGCCGCTGCGCGCGCCGCCGAGGATGAGCGTGTGGGCAACGCCAGCCATCACCAGGCACCTTCTGAAAACAGCCGCGCCGTGAAGGCCGGCGACGACGCGAACCACGGGTGGAACCAGCTCGCGCGCAGGCTGCCCCGCTGCAGCACCGGCTCGCCCGCGCCGGCGGCCACGCCACGGGCCGGTACGGTGTGATCCAGTGCAGGCAAAGGGGTGTCGAAACGCGACCAGTGAAAGCTGTGCCCACGCAGGGTATGGCCGTCGCGCGTCCAGGCGTGCGGCCCCAGCGCGGCCAGGCGCTTGCCCAGCACGGCAGCACCTGGCAGCAGGCCCCACATCGGGTGCGTCGTGCCTTGCCCGTCCACCAGGCGGTCGGCCAGGGTCATCATGCCGCCGCACTCGGCCCACACAGGTCGGCCCTGCGCGATGTGGCTTGCGATCTGATCGCGCAAGTCGTGCCGTGCCGAGAGTGCTGTGGCATGGAGCTCGGGGTAGCCGCCGGGCAGCCACAGCGCTTCGCAAGGTGGCAGCGTGTCACCCGCCAGCGGCGAGAAAAACACCAGCTCGGCGCCCAGCGATTCGAGCACCGCGAGGTTGGCCGGGTAGATGAAGGCAAAAGCTGCGTCGCGGGCGATGGCGATGCGCTGCCCGCGCAATGTGGGGGGCGGCGCAGGTGGGGTCGCTGAGGCCGGCGCGGCAGGCGCCTGCCATTGCGGCCAGTCGGGCAGGCTGCGTTGCCCCAGCGGCGTGGCCGCCAGCGCGTCGGCCGCGGCGTCCAGCCGGATCAGGGCATCGGCCGATTCGCGCGGCATGCTCAGGCCCAGGTGTCGCTCGGGCAACTGCAGCGCCGCCTGCCGCGGCAGGTGACCTTGCCACATCGCGGCATCGCGCAGGGCGTCGCGCAACATCTCGGCATGGCGCACGCTGCCCACGCGGTTCGCCAGCACGCCGGCCCAGGGCAGCGCCGGGCGCCAGGTCTGCAGGCCGTGCGCCACGGCTGCAAAAGTGCCAGCCATGGCACTGGCATCGATGACGGCCAGCACCGGGATGCCAAAGCGTTGGGCCAGGTCCGCTGCGCTGGGCTCGCCGTCGAACAGGCCCATCACGCCTTCCACGATCAGCAGGTCGGATTGCGTTGCCGCCTCAGCCAGGCGGTGCGCGCAATCGGCCTCGCCGTTGATCCACAGGTCCAGCGAATCGACCGCGTGGCCGCTGGCCGCCTGCAGCCACAGCGGGTCGAGGAATCCGGACCGCACTTGAAGCAGCGCACGCGCCTGCCCTGCCGCGCGTGCAGCCGCGCCAATGCAGCGGCCACGGTGGTTTTTCCCTGGCCGGAGGCCGGGGCGGCGATCAGGACTGCGGCGACCATGTTTCGGGGCTCCAGCCGTTCAGGGCAGGAGCCAGCGCAGGGACACTTGCCCGTTGCGTCCGGCCGTGGCGTAGGTGCGGGCCAGCGCGTAGGTCTTGTCGCCCAGGTTGTCGATGCGCGCCTGCAGGTTCAGGCCAGCCATCAGCGATTTGCTGACGAACACGTTCACCAGGCCATAGCCGCCCAGGCGGTTGGTGTTGGCAGCGTCGTCGAAGCGCTCGCCCGCGGCCTGCATCTCGGTGCCCACCGTCCAGCCGGCGAGCACGGTTTCAGCGGCGAAGGTGGCCAGCTGCCTTGCGCGGCGCGGCAGCACCTTGTTGGTGTCCAGGTTGCGCGGGTCGTGCCAGTCCAGCGAGCCGCTCAAGGTAAAGCCGGCCAGTTGGGCGCGACCCGCCAGGGTCACCCCTTCCATCTGCGCGCGGCCCACGTTCACGTAGCAGCCGAAGGAGTCGATGCAAGGCCCAGGTGCGCCAAAGTTGATGAGGTTGGTCACCTTGTTGCGCCACGCGGTGAGGCTGGCGTCGTTGCCGGCGGCGGCCCAGCGCAGGCCCAGTTCGACATTGCGGCCCGATTCAGGCACCAGCGCCGCATTGCCGTACTGGCTGAAGCGCTGGAACAGCGTGGGCACGCGGAACGAGGTGGCCGCCGATGCGGTGACACGCCACTGCGGCGTGAAGGCCCAGCCCGAGGCCAGACTGCCGGTGCTCTTGCCGCCGAACTCGCTGTCCTCGTCGTGGCGGACATGCGCCTGCAGGCCGTGGGCACCGAAGTCGCCGCGCCAGCCCAGGCCCAACGCATCCTGGTGGCGTCGGCCGCCGAAGGCTGCGCCGAACGCGGTGGCCGGGTTGAGCAGCTTGTCTTCGCGGCGCTCCAGCGTACCGGTCAGCAGGTTCGCGCCCCAGCGCTGTTCATGCTGCAGCGTGGTGTCGCGCAGCGTCGTCTCGGTGCGGTAGAAGTTGGGCTGGGTTTCGTAGGTGCTCTCGGTCTGGCCCAGCTGCAGCCGTGTCGTGGCCTCGGCATTCCAGCGGCCCTGCCAGGCCAGACTGCCGGTGCGAAGGGTGTGGTGGTTCTGGTCGTCGGCCGTGGCCGAACTGTCGTAGCCCGAACGCAGATGGCTGGCGAGCATGGACGCATCCAGCCGATGCATGGCGCCGACCTGCCAGCCTGCGCGGGCCTGCACCGAACTGCGCTGCCAGCCGTCATGGTCCGTGTTGTGTCCCACAGCGGCCGGCGTGCGCGCGTCGAAGCCGTGGCTGCGGCCGTGCGCGGCCGACAGGCTGTAGTCCAGCGCCTGGGCTGAGCCGCTGATCCCGGCCTGTGCCTGCACGGTACTGAAAGAACCCACGGTCAACGAGGCCGCGGGGCGCGGTGCGCCTTGGCCGCGCTTGGTGAACAGTTGCACCACACCGGCCACGGCGTCGGAGCCGTACACCGCAGCGGCCGGGCCGCGCAGCACTTCGATGCGTTCGATCTGGTCCAGCGCAATCTGCTCCCAGACGGCACCGCCGGTGGACTGCGAGTCCACGCGCACGCCGTCGATGTACACGGCGGTGTGGCGCGTTTCGCTGCCGCGGATGAAGAGGCTGGTGGTGCTGCCGGGCCCACCATTGCGGGCGAACTCGATGCCGGGCAGACGGGCCAGCAGGTCGGCCACACCGAGGGCGCCGCTGCGCTCGATGTCCTCGCGCTCGACGACGGAGATGTCGGCGAGCACCGACGACAAAGGCTGCGGCGTGCGGTTGGCCGTGATCACGATCCGCTCGAGGCTATTGGCAGACGCCGGCTGGGCCAGCGCAGTGGGTGAAACAAGGAGGAGGGGCGTCAACGGCAGGAGTGCCGACAGGACACGACCTGCGTGCCAGCAGAACGAGGAAGTCATGGGAATGGACCAAACGTGCATGTCCGCTTCCCCGCGGACTTGCACCTCAAAGCGAACCGCGTGAGCGAAACGCCACCTCGTTGGCCGGTATCCGGGCTGGCGGAGACGACCCGTGACGCCTTCCCAGTCGGCATCGCCAGCCCTTGCGGACGGCGATGCTTACCCAGTGGCTCTGTGTCACGAATTGGTCAGCCTTGACAGGCTGGCCGTCCGCTTACCGTTGCGGGGGCAGCTCAGGTTGGAAGGGATCTGCGCGACCTACTTCTTCCTGATTCCCGTTGAACTGTCTTGACTGAGCGCCTCGACGAGCACCAACAATTGCAGTATACCGTATACGCTAAATGACGCAAACGCTTAGGCTCGTTCTCTCTGGTTTCGTGGTGCCCCCCGGTCTTCAGCACCCTCTGAAGGGCGGAGCCGGTGTCTGTTCAGTTGAGCCCTGGCGCCGCTTGCTGCACTGGCGGCGTCGCCACGGTCAATGGCGTCCAACACGGCTTCGTGGGCACTCCACGCCGCATGCATGTATCGGTGGCAGCGCCCCAATTCACCCTTGGTGCGACGTACATGCGGCCAGTGCATCTGCATGGACTGCGCAAGAACCTGATTGCCGCTCGCGAGGTAGAGCCATTCATGAAAAGCTATCTCGGCACCCAATGACTCCTGGAAGTCGTCCGCAGCAGTCGCGATCCTCCCGCGCTCTACGATGGATCGTCCTGCGGCGACCTCAGATTCCGTCGCTCGCGCGGCCGCAAGGGCTGCCGCAAACGGTTCTACCGCCGTGCGCATTTCGTGAATGGCTTCAAGTTTCGCCGGATCAAGCGAGGCGATTCGAAGGCCCCGCCTGCCTCGTTCGACCAGGAACCCTTGTTGCTTGAGCTGGCCCAAGGCAGTCATCACGGGCTGGCGGGAAACCTGCAGCGATTCCGCCAAACCGTCCTGGGTGATGTGTTCTTCTGGACCCAGTGCACCTTCGCAGATCGCGTCGAGGATGCGTTCGTAGACCCGCTCGACCAAAGTCTTGGAGCGACCTGATCAGCAAGATGCTTCAGCCGCACGAATGGCGTGAAGCGGGCGAGGCGTAGCCTGAGAAGCCGCTCGAGCCAGACGTTCAAGAAGTGCGCGCAGGTCGAAGCGGCGATTGAAGAGGTACTGCACTTGGCCCAGATAGCGATGCGCGTACTTTCTGAAGCCGAAGGCGTGGTACGTGCCGGCCAGCGAGGTCTTGATGTTGCCCAGCGCGGTGTTGACGGCCAGGAAGGACGGGTGCTTGGCACTGGCCGCACCGCCACCGGTGACGTGGGGCTCGTGCAGGATGCCCATGCCGCGTACGGCCGTGAAGCAGCCCAGGCCATCGGACACCAGGGTGGCCGGCGCCGCCAACGACTGCGCGGCGAACGCCTGGATCGACTCCTTGGTGAAGGGTCGCTGCGACAGACACATGAGCACCGGCTGGCCGGACTCGGTGGTCTGCACCGCGGCCACGAACGGGATCTTGTTCGGCGAGCCGCGGCCGGCCTTGCCGCCCTGCACCTCGCCACCGAGGTACGCGTCGTCGATCTCGACACGCCCGGTGAGCTGGCGCCACTGCTCCCGATCGACCATCACTTGCATGATCTTGTGCTTGAGCAGCCAGGCCGTTGGATACGACACGCCCAGGTGACGCTTGAGCTCCAGCGCCGAGACTCCTGTCTTGGCCTGCGTCATCAGGTGCATGGCCAGGAACCACATGGGCAGCGCCAGCTTGCTGGACTCGAAGACGGTGCCGCTGACCAGGCTGCACTGGTAGCGGCAGGCGCTGCACTGGAAGTACAGCCGGTCTTGGCGGCGGAACTCGCTGTGCCAGCCACACTTGCAGCGCGGACATACAAAACCTTCGGGCCAGCGCCAGGCCCGAACGAGGGCTTCACACTGCGCCGGCGACCCGTACCGATCGAAGAACTCGGGCATCGACAGACCCCGCTGGTACTGCACCTTGTTCTGCGCCATGGCCAACCTCCTGTTCAGGTCGGCACATCGTCCCAACGCTCAGTCTCATGGCGTGAGACTCACCTATGTGGGCTGAACGATCTTGCTGATCAGGTGGAGCGATGAAGAGATTGCAGAGGCATGTGCGTGGCCTTCCAAGGCCCGTCGGTGTTCTCGAGCTTCTTCGGGTTCCGAATTCGAAGCCACGCAACAACAAGACGAGCCAACTGCGCTCGACCGCTTCCCCGCGGCTGTACGCCTAACGGCGAGCGCTCTAAGCGGCACGCCATCTCGTTGGCCGGTATCTGGGCTGACGGAGTTCACCCATGACGCCTTCCCAGTTGTCGTCGCCCTTCGGCGATGGACTCCCAGTGGCTGCTGTGTCACGAGCCGACAAGCCTTTGCGGCCTGTCGTCCGCTTACCGTTGCGGGGGCAGCTCAGGTTGGAAGCAGTCTGCGCGACCGCCTTCCTCCTGATTCCCGTTGAACTGTCTCGGCTGAGCGCCTCGACGAGCACCAAGGACGGTGATCATACGACACGCCTGCCGCTCTCGGCATTGAAGGCGCTCACGCTGCCACCTGTGGCGTGTCCGCCAACAGCTTGCCAACGCGGCTATGAGCCGTGGTGATATGGGCGTTGATGGCGTGCGCCGCAGCCTTGGCGTCGCCCTGAGCGATGGCTTCCAGTACGGCGGCATGCTCGTTCCACACGTCGCGCGCCAGGTCGCGGTGTCGAAGCACTTCACCCATCGAACGCCGCAGGTGCTGCCAGTGGGACTGCATCGACTGCACTACGAGGGGGTTCCCGCTGGCTTCGTAGATCCACTGGTGGAAGTCCACGTCCGCAATCAACGCGGCGTGGGCGTCGCCGCCCGAAGCCACCTTCCGACCGTGTTGAACAAGGGCCTTGCCTGCCGCAATCTGCTCCTTGGTCGCACGGGCAGACGCCAGTGAAGCCGCCAGCGGCTCCAGCGCTGAACGCAGTTCGAAGATTGCATCGAATCGTGCGCGCTCGACGGGAGCGACCTGAAGACCGCGCCGGCCCCTTTCCACCACGAAGCCTTGCATTTTGAGCTGGCTCAGTGCGGTGAGCACCGGCTGACGGGAGACCTGCAACTTCTCCGCAAGCTCGTCCTGGCGTACCGGTTCTCCGGGTGCCAGTGTCCCTTCGCAGATTGCGTCCAGGATCTTTTCGTAGACCTGCTCGACGAGTGACTTGGTGCGCTGGAGGGACTCGATGCTCATGACAGCTCCCATTATCGCAGCGGGACGAGGGAAAACCCCGCATACGACATGCCGCATACCGCATACTATAAGCGAACTGAACCACGAATTCCAACCTACCTTCTTCACTGGACGGCTGCACGTCATGGACCAAACCCCAATTCGCGTTCTTCTTGCCAAGGTCGGCCTCGACGGCCATGACCGTGGCGTCAAGGTTGTCGCCCGCGCGCTTCGCGACGCTGGCATGGATGTCATCTATTCCGGCCTTCATCGCACGCCCGACGAGATCGTCAACACGGCCATCCAGGAGGACGTCGACGTGCTCGGTGTGAGCCTGCTGTCCGGTGTGCAGCTCACGGTGTTCCCCAAGATGTTCAAGCTCTTGGAAGAAAAGGGCGCCAGCGATTTGATCGTGATCGCCGGTGGCGTGATGCCCGATGAGGACGTCGTTGCCATCCGCAAGATGGGCGTGCGCGAAGTGCTCCTGCAGGACACCCCTCCGCAAGCCATCATCGATTCCATCCGCTCGCTGGTCGCCGCGCGCGGCGCCCGCTGAAACCAAGGCTAGAGGCGCACCATGGAAGAGTGGAAATTCCCCGTCGCGTACGACGAGAGCTACCTGCCTCCGGCCGATAGCCGGTACTGGTTCCCCCGGCGCGAAACGATGCCGCCCGCGGAGCGCGAAAAGGCGATCCTCGAGCGACTCCAGCAGGTGTGCCAGTACGCCTGGGATCACGCACCGCTTTACCGGCGCAAGTGGGAGGAGGCGAACTTCCATCCCAGCCAGCTGAAATCCCTCGAGGACTTCGAGGCCCGAGTGCCCGTGGTCAAGAAGACCGACCTGCGCGAATCCCAGGCCGCGTACCCACCGTTCGGCGACTACGTATGCGTGCCGGACTCCGAGATCTTTCACGTGCACGGTACCAGCGGCACGACCGGCCGTCCGACAGCATTCGGCATCGGCAGGGCCGATTGGCGCGCTATTGCCAATGCGCACGCACGCATCATGTGGGGCATGGGGTTGCGCCCCGGCGACATGGTCTGCGTCGCGGCCGTGTTCAGCCTGTACATGGGCAGCTGGGGTGCTCTGGCCGGTGCTGAGCGCCTGGGCGCCAAGGCGTTTCCATTTGGTGCTGGGGCGCCCGGCATGAGCGCACGCCTTGTCCACTGGCTGCAGACCATGAAGCCGGCGGCTTTCTACGGCACACCGAGCTACGCGATTCACTTGGCCGAGGTGGCGCGCGAAGAGAAGCTCAATCCGCGCGACTTTGGCCTCAAGTGCCTGTTTTTCAGCGGCGAGCCGGGAGCTTCCGTGCCGGGCGTCAAGGACCGCATCGAAGAAGCCTACGGTGCCAAGGTCTACGACTGCGGTTCGATGGCCGAAATGTCGCCGTTCATGAACGTCGCAGGCACCGAGCAGAGCAACGATGGCATGCTGTGCTGGCAGGACATCATCTACACCGAGGTTTGCGACCCGGCCACAATGCGTCGAGTGCCCTACGGACAACGTGGCACGCCGGTCTACACGCACCTTGAGCGCACCAGCCAGCCAATGATCCGGCTGCTGTCCGGCGATCTCACGCTTTGGATGAACGACGAGACCCCGTGCGGCAGGACCTATCCGCGGCTGCCGCAGGGCATCTTCGGTCGGATCGACGATATGTTCACGATCCGCGGCGAGAACATCTATCCGAGCGAGATCGACGCCGCGCTGAACCTGATGTCGGGCTACGGTGGCGAGCATCGCATTGTCATCACGCGTGAGTCCGCGATGGATGAACTGCTCCTGAGAATCGAACCGACGGAAGCCGTGCAGGCAGCCGGCGCGGGCGCGTTGGAGGTCTTCCGGGCGGAAGCGTCGCACCGGGTGCAGACCGTTTTGGGTGTTCGTGCCAAGGTGGAACTTGTCGCGCCGAACACCATTCCGCGCACGGACTTCAAGGCTCGTCGGGTGATCGACGATCGCGAGGTGTTCCGCGCACTGAACCAGCAACTGCAGGCAGGCGCCTGAACGGGATTGGTTCGGAATGACTTACGTTCCATCCACCGTTCTGCTTGAGAAGCTTCTGGCAGGGAACGGCTGGGCACTGGGGCGCTTGATCTCCCGAGCGGAGGCCGGCGTGCCTGAGGCACGGACGGCCCTGGCCGAGGTCTACCGGCGCGCCGGATCAGCCCATGTCATCGGACTCACAGGGGTGCCCGGCAGCGGCAAGTCCACCCTGGTGGCCAAGCTGACCGCTGAATTGCGCGCGCGTGGCGAGAAGGTCGGCATCGTCGCGATCGACCCGTCGAGCCCGTACTCAGGCGGCGCGATTCTCGGCGACCGAATCCGCATGACGGAACTGGCCAATGATCCGGGAGTCTTCATCCGCAGCATGGCCACCCGTGGAGCCACTGGCGGCATGGCGCGCGCGGCTCTCGATGCAGTTGACCTGCTGGACGTCGCTGGCTATCACACGATCATCCTAGAAACCGTGGGCGTGGGTCAGGACGAAGTGGAAGTGGCGCACGCCTCCGACACAACCGTCGTTGTCTCAGCCCCAGGTCTGGGCGACGAGATCCAGGCCATCAAGGCCGGAATTCTTGAGATCGCCGACATCCACGTCGTCAGCAAGTGCGACCGAGACGACGCAAACCGCACGCTCACTGATCTCAAGCTGATGCTGACCCTGGGGACCGTGGTCGGACCCAGGCGGGCCTGGAGCATTCCCGTCGTCGGCGTCAGCTCGTACACGGGCGAAGGCATCGAGGACCTCCTCGCTCGCATTGCCGCGCATCGCAAGGTCATGACGGACTCCGACCTCGGGCGCGAGCGGCGTCGCCGCGTCGCCGAATTCCGACTGCACAAGACGGCCGAAACGTTGCTGTTGGAGCGCTTTGCCTCAGGTGCCAAGGAGTACTCGTCCACTCTCGCAGACAACCTGACCGAACGTGCCTCGGACCCGTACGCCGCTGCACGCGAACTCATCATCAAAACGATCCGCAAGGAGTATTCCAATGACTTGGCTTGACCCGACGAAGCTGACCCAACTCCAGTCGGACCGCAAGGACTGGGAATCCAATGAAGTCGCTGGCTTCCTGAAGAAGCAGCCCGAGCGAAAGGAGCAGTTCCACACCATCGGCGACTTCCCGGTGCAGCGCACCTACACCGCCGCCGACATCGCGGACACGCCGCTGGAAGACATCGGCCTGCCGGGCCGTTACCCCTTCACTCGCGGCCCGTACCCGACGATGTACCGCAGCCGCAACTGGACGATGCGCCAGATCGCTGGCTTCGGCACCGGCGAGGACACCAACAAGCGCTTCAAGTACCTGATCGCGCAAGGCCAGACTGGCATCAGCACCGACTTCGATATGCCCACACTGATGGGCTACGACAGCGACCATCCGATGTCGGACGGCGAAGTCGGCCGCGAAGGCGTGGCAATCGACACGCTGGCCGACATGGAGGCCCTACTCGATGGTATCGACCTCGAGAAGATCTCGGTGTCGTTCACGATCAACCCCAGCGCCTGGATCATGCTGGCGTTCTATGTTGCGCTGGCAGAAAAGCGCGGCTACGACCTGAACAAACTCTCAGGCACGGTGCAGGCCGACATCTTGAAGGAGTACATGGCGCAGAAGGAGTACATCTACCCGATCGCGCCGTCGGTGCGCATCGTGCGCGACATCATCACCTACAGCGCGAAGAACATGAAGCGCTACAACCCGATCAACATTTCGGGTTACCACGTCAGCGAGGCAGGCTCCTCGCCCTTGCAGGAAGCGGCCTTCACGCTGGCCAACCTGGTGGCCTACGTCGAGGAGGTGACCAAGACCGGCCTGCACGTCGACGAGTTTGCGCCGCGACTGGCGTTTTTCTTCGTCAGCCAGGGCGACTTCTTCGAGGAGGTCGCTAAGTTCCGCGCGCTGCGCCGCTGCTACGCGAAGATCATGAAGGACCGCTTCGGCGCAAAGAACCCAGAGTCGATGCGGCTGCGTTTCCATTGCCAGACCGCCGCCGCCACGTTGACCAAGCCTCAGTACATGGTCAACGTCATCCGCACTTCGCTTCAGGCGCTGTCGGCGGTGCTGGGGGGCGCGCAAAGTCTGCACACCAACGGTTACGACGAAGCCTTCGCGATCCCGACGGAAGACGCGATGAAGATGGCGCTGCGGACGCAGCAGGTCATCGCCGAGGAGACCAACGTCACACAGGTGATCGATCCGCTGGGCGGCAGTTACTACGTCGAGGCGTTAACCACCGAGTACGAGAAGAAGATCTTCGAGATCCTTAAGGAAGTGGATGAGCGCGGCGGCGCGATCAAGCTCATCGAGCAAGGCTGGTTCCAGAAGCAAATCGCGGACTTCGCCTACGAGACCGCGCTGCGCAAGCAATCTGGCGAAAAGCCGGTGATCGGCGTCAACCGCTTCGTCGAGGACGAAAGCAACGTCAAGATCGAAATCCACCCGTACGACCACACGACCGCCGACCGCCAGGTCGCGCGTACGAAGCGCGTGCGCGCAGAGCGCGACGAAGCCAAGGTGCAGGCGATGCTTGATCAGCTCGTCGAGGTTGCCAAGGACGAGAGCCAGAACATGATGCCGCTGACGATCGAACTGGTGAAGGCCGGCGCCACGATGGGCGACCTGGTCGAAAAGCTCAAGGGTCTTTGGGGCACCTATCGCGAGACCCCGGTGTTTTGACCATCACGGGCCGGACCCCGTCGGAAGCCAACATGCTGTCGCGCGTCGAGGTCCGCCAACTCAAATCGTCAGTACGCCGCGAGTCGAGCACGGAGTCGGCTGAACGGCTGCTTGCCGACAGCGTGCAAAAGGGACACGACAAGTTGGCGCTGCATCGCTATCTCGCTCTGCACAGGCTCGACGCCTCTCGGTGCGAAAAGTACGAGGGCTACTGCCGGCAGGTCGCCGGACGCCTATCGGGCGAGGCCCTGCACCGGATCCTTCGGCACGCGGGCTGGATTGGTTGAGCGTCGATCCAATTTTCACAGGAGCAATGACATGGGCAGAGGCAACACTGGCATGGGTGACCACCGTAGTGACCGCGGCATGACGTCATTGGCCGGGGGTACACGGGTCGAAAAGAACAGTCCGTACATCGAAGCAATCGGCATCGTTGACGAGGTGAACTGCCTCATCGGAATGGCGATAGCCTCGGATTGCGGCTCCGACCTCCGCCAGGTGTTGTCGGAAGCGCAGGAAGATCTTGTGGCTTTGAGCGTCGAGCTTTCGACCCCCGGCAGCGTTGTCCTGCCTTCTGCGGCACTTCAGCGTGTGGAGAAGGAGATCAGCCGGTGGGTCGCGGAATTGCCGGTGGCAGCAGGCATCGTATTGCCGCGTGGGACGATGCCCGCCGCGCTCTGCTTCAAGGCACGCGCCACGTGTCGAACTCTTGAGCGCGAACTCGTAGGTCTTGTGGAGGGCGACCCAGACGCAGCCTCAGGATCGAATCGCCTGCCGTACGTCAACCGACTGGCCGACCTCTTGCAGGCTCTGGCGCGCACGGTGAACCGACGAGCCGATGCGGAGGCAATTGCCAGATTGCCAATAGGGAATTCAGCAGCGGCATCGCCGAGCAACTGACGAATGCCAGAGAGGTCGTGACGATGAGCGCGACTGCCATTGGCTTGAACAGCGCCGCTGCAGTAATCGCACGCAAGCTCAAGGCGCGCGGCGTCGACTGCGTGTTCGGCCTGTGCGGCGGGCACATCATGCCGATCTGGATGCGTCTGGATGCTGAGGGTATACGCATTGTCGATGTACGCGACGAGCGGGCCGCGGTTTACATGGCACACGCCTACGGCGAGCTCAGCGGCAAGCCGGGTGTTGCCCTCGTGACCGCTGGGCCGGGAGTGACCAACGCGCTGACGGGCATCGCCAACGCCCATGTCTCACGTGCTTCGGTGTTGGTGCTTTCGGGTGTACCTCCCAGGCCCCAACTGAATCGCGGTGCTTTGCAGGATCTTGACCACGTCAGCATGGTGAAGGGCATCACACGCTTTGCCTGCACCGTGCACGACGCGGCGCAGGTGCCCCGTGCGTTGGACAAGGCATGGGCACTGGCCCAGGGAGATCTTGGCGGCGAGCCAGGTCCCGTTTTCCTCGACTTCCCTACAGATACTTTGCGTGCTGATGTGCCCGCGGTTGTGCAATCGGACGAACACTTCCGCCCGGACAGAGGTATCGAGATTCAAGCCGATCCGGCCGCTGTGGACCACGCGGCGGATCTGATCTGGCAGGCTCGTCGACCGCTCGTCATCGGTGGCCGAGGCGCACGCGGCGCCCGGACAGAACTCGAGGAGTTCCTGTTGGCCACCGGGGCGGTGTTCCTGGATACCGGCGAATGCAAGGGGATCCTGCCTGATGATCATCCGGCGTTGGTGAACGCGATGCGCGGCTCGGTCATGCGCGACTCGGATCTGGTAGTCACCATCGGGCGGAAACTGGATTTCCAGTTGGCTTACGGTTCGCCCGCTGTATTTGGTGCTGCGCGTTGGGTCAGGATTGCCGACAACGCAGAGGAATTGCGGGACAACCGCCGAGGCGAAGCAGAGCTGCTGGCTTCGCCACGACAGGCGCTGCGGGCACTGGTCGCGGCCGGCCAAGGTTGTCAGCCGTCGGTGGACCGCGCCTGGCGCGATCGTCTGTGCATTGGGCATGCCGATCGATCCGCCAAACTCGCGTCCAGCATGGCCACGGCCGCCGATGGGACAGACGGCCGCATGCACCCGAATCGCCTGCTGGCTGAAGTACAGCGGGCGATCGGAGGTGACGCCATCGTCGTCGCCGACGGCGGGGACTTCCTCGCCTTCGCGCGGGTAGGAATTCGGTGCAGCACGTATTTGGATCCGGGCCCGCTGGGTTGCATCGGCGTGGGCACGCCATTTGGCATCGGTGCCGCACTGGCTCGCCCCCAACGCACGGTAGCCGTACTGACCGGGGACGGCGCCTTTGGCTTCAACGCAATGGAAATTGATACCGCCGTGCGCCACCGCGTGCCGGTGCTCGTGGTGGTGGCCAACAATGCCGCCTGGCAGATCGAGGTGCATGACCAGACGACCACGCACGGCAAGGTGGTTGGGACGCGCCTGCAGCACGCTGACCATGCCGCGATGGCACGCGCCTTCGGCGCGCATGGCGAGCGGGTCGAGAAGACCGAAGACCTGCCGATGGCGATCGAGCGTGCACTGGCCGCACTTAAAGAGGGTACGCCAGCGTTGCTGGACGTGCTGGTCAGCGGCGAGCCCATGTCGTCGGACGCAAAGTCCGGGCTCGCCTGGGTCCCGGATCTACAGGCGCTGGCAGCCTGGGATGAGGCCGAGCGCCGATGGCGCGCTGGTGATGCCCCGCCGGTATCGTGAAATGACCGATGTGCTCAATCTGATCGCGTACGAGGGGACTCACCCCGCGCTCGCATCGAAACCTGTCGCAGCGCTGCCTGGTCATGCTGTCGTGGGCCGCGTCACCCTGGGCCACGGCGTGTGGCTGGGCGCCGGTTCGGTCATCCGCGCGGACGGTCACTTCGTGCGTGTTGGCGATGCCCTGCACATGGGGCGTGGCGCGACGATCCACATCGCTCACGCGGTCTACCCGACTTTGATCGGCAACCGGGTGGTCATTGGCACCGACGCGGTCGTGCACGCCTGCACCGTGGAAGACGATGTAGTCGTCGAGAAGGAAGCGGTGGTCCTCGATGGCGCGGTGGTGGGTGCATGCAGCGTGATCGAGGCGGGCAGCATCGTCTATCCGCGAAGCGCCCTGGAGTCCGGCATGTTGTACGCGGGCCGACCAGCCAAACCAGTGCGCCCGCTAAGTACGTACGAGCGGCAGTCGAGAGCTGAGTTGCAGCGAGCACGCAATGTAGCTGCCGACGTGGCATGGCTCTGCCAACCACTCGCTACGGTTGCCGCGCCGAATGCCTTCGTCGCGAGCACCTGCCATCTCGCTGGCACGGTACACCTGGCCGACGGTGCCAGCGTGTGGTTCGGATCCCGCCTTGACGGGCGAGAGGGAGCCATCCAGCTCGGCAGGCTCTGCAACGTGCAGGACAACTCGGTCCTGAGGGCTGGACGATTTGGAATGTCTCTGGGCGAAGAGACGACGATAGGGCACAACGTACGATTGTTGGAGTGTGCGGTCGGCGCGCGATGCCTCGTCGGAATCGGCAGTCGCATCGCCCCCGGCACGACCATCGACGATGACACTTTCGTGGCCGGTGGCACCGTCACAGAGCCTGGTCAGCACCTGACTGGCGGGCAGGTATGGGGCGGCGAGCCCGCACGGCTTATTGGTGAAATGAACGAGGCCAAGCGCGCGGCAATCCTGAACATCGCGATGGTCTACGCAGCGTATGCAGACGCCTTGCGTACCGTCGTAGCCAACTGAACTAGATGCCCAAACGTAATTTCTGCGAGACGACATGGGAAAACGACTTACCAGCATTGTCACCCGCACCGGAGACAACGGAACCACGGGATTGGGGGACGGCAGCCGACTGAGCAAGACGGCGCCTCGCGTCATGGCCATGGGCGACGTCGACGAACTCAACTCCGCCGTTGGCATGCTGCTGGCAATCGGCCTGAACTGCGACGAGGATCTGCAGACACCCAAGCTGCTGCGCACCGTACAGCAGGACAGAGCCGGCCGCGCAAATCTGAACACGGCCTAAAGTGGAACGGCTGCTCCGATGGGCGAGGATAGAGCCCGAGACACAGGAGCAGAGAGCATGAGCAGAAGACCCCGCCGCAACCACTCAGCGGCGTTCAAGGCGAAGGTGGCGATCGAGGCCTTGGCCGACGGCAAGACGATTGCCGAGATTGCACAGAAGCACGATGTGCACCCCAACCAGGTCACGGAGTGGCGCCGGCAGTTGATGGAGCGCGCCGCGGGCGTGTTCGGGGGCACGGTAGTGCCGGAGGCGCCGCCAGTGGACCTCAAGGGGCTGCACGCCAAGATCGGACAGCTGACGCTGGAGAATGATTTTTTAGAGGGCGCGCTCACCAAGGCGGGATTGCTGAGCGCAAAGCGATGATTGACCGTGATGCCGAGTTGCCGATCAAGCGGCAGGCCCAGTTGCTGGGCATCAGTCGAGGCACGGTGTACTACCACCCCGAGCCGGTGAGCGCGGCCGATCTTGCGCTGATGCGCCGGCTCGACGAACTGCACCTGGAGCACCCGTTCGCGGGCAGCCGGATGCTGCGCGACTTCCTGCGACTGCAAGGCATCGAGGTAGGCCGCCGGCACGTGGGCACGCTGATGCGGCGCATGGGCATCCAGGCGCTGTACCGCAAGCCCAACACGAGCAGGAAGCACCCGGCGCACCCGGTGTTCCCGTACGCGCTGCGAGGCCTGGCCATTAGCCAAGCCAACCAGGTCTGGGCGCTGGACATCACCTACATCCCGATGGCGCGCGGCTGGGTGTACCTGGTCGCGGTGCTGGACTGGGCGAGCCGCCGGGTGCTGGCGCATCGCGTGTCGATCACGATGGAGGCGGACTTCTGCGTCGAGGCCCTGCGCGAGGCGGCGGCGCGCTGGGGAGCGCCGCAGATCGTGAACACGGACCAAGGCAGCCAGTTCAGCAGCGCCGAGTTCGTCGCCGAGGTCCAGCGCATCGGTGCGCGCCAGAGCATGGACGGCAAGGGTTGCTGGCGCGACAACGTGTTCGTCGAACGGTTGTGGCGCAGCGTGAAGTACGAGGACGTTTACCTGAAGGCCTACGACAGCGTCAACGCCGCGAGGCAGAACCTGGCCGCGTACTTCGAGTTCTACAACGCGCGCCGGCCGCACCAATCGCACGACGGGCGCACGCCGGACATGGTCTACTTCAGCTCGCTGCCGCCGATGCAGGCCGCAGCCTGATGGGTTGAACCATGAGTACATGGGCTCAACCGGGGCGCCTCCGGCGGCCTGGCAGGGGCCTGGGATTGAAGAGGTTCAAACCGCAGCCAATCCACTTATCTCAGGCGACTGCGTGTTCAAACGAGCGGAGCCGGCTCTCATGTGCCTCCGTTCAGCTTGCAGTGCGGCTTCGATCGCCAGGGGCTCGACCGCG
>CAYJOA010000038.1:12405-31747 GCA_964371495.1 uncultured Rubrivivax sp. | reverse complement strand
CCATGCCCGACACCTATTCGCCGGATCCACCGCCCCCGCGCTACAAGCTCGCCGCACTCAGCATCGTCGGCGCGGCCATGGTCGCGCTGCCCTTGGCCCAGGTACTGCGTTACCAGGACACGGAATTGCAGGCCGCGCTGGCCGAGCAGGCCGGGCTCGAACCGGTGAAACGCGCGGTGGCCGTGCAGCAGGGCCTGCTGTCCCACCGCGACGCCGCCGGCCAGGTGCTGCGTGGCCAGGTGACACTGGAATCCGAACGCCGCACGCGCCAGCGCAGGGTCGACGAACGCGTGGCCGTGCTGGCCAGCGCGCTGGTGCTGGCCACCGACCGCACGCGCGAAGAGTTCAACGCGCTGCGCGATGACTGGGGCCTGCTGGCGCGCGATGTGCAACAGCGCACGGTTTCGGCGCCGGAGAGCGACCTCGCGCACCGGCTGCTGGTGGAGCAGACGCTGCAGGTCATCGACTTCATCGCCGACGCCACGGGCCTGGGGCGCGGCAGCGACGACGGCGCTGCCCTGCTGGCCTCGGTGATGACACGCAGCCTGCCGCGACTGGCCGGCGAGATCGCGGCGCTGGCCAGGGAAGACGCCAGCAGCGAAGGCGGCGTCGACGAGCGCCAGCTCGCCGCCGTCGAGGCCGCGCTGGCGCGCAGCCTGGGCCGGCTGAACGAGGCCGTTGCGCAATCCAGGGTGCCGCTGCCGGCGCTGGCCATCGCCACCGCCGAAGCCGGAGCAGCCGCCGACCGCTACTTCGGACTGCTGCGCGAAGGCGCGGCCGATGCGGCGCCGGCCGGCGCCGCGGCACTGCGCGCGCACTATCGACTGCTGGACACGACGCACGTCCTGATGGCCGGCACGCTGGCCGACCGTGTCGACAGCACCCGCCGCGAACGCGAAATGCTGCTGGCGCTGACCGCCGTGTTGGCACTGCTGGCGGTGGCGCTGGTCGGCCGCATAGCGCTGCCGCCGCGCGCGCGGCGGCCGCTCGGCGATGCCGCTGGTCAGCGCGACGCGGCCGAGAATTCGCCGGAAGCGGCCATGGCCGCCGGCACGCCAGGCACGACGAACAGCCGCGACGAAGCCGGCCGGCTGCTGCAGCGGCTGCGCCGGGCCGCCGGCCGCTCGCAGCCGGCGCGCCGCAGCGGGGACGTGGCGCAGACACTGCCGCCCAGCGAAGACTGATCGTCGATCGGCAGCCCGGCCGCAGGCGTGGCCTGCCGCCGCAGCCGCGCTTGCGGCTGCGCGCGCGCACGTCTAGACTCGCCCGGCGACCCATCGGCATCGTCCGCCTCAGGCGCGGCGACGCGCCCTGGTCAGGGCCGCAGGAGGCACGGCCATGACGGCGATCTCTTCCTGGCGCGCACCATTGCTGGCCTGGCTGCTGGTCCTGCTCGGCCCCGGCAGCGCGGCGCAGCAAACGCACCCCTACACCGCCGGCATCGACGCCTGCGACAACCTCGGCACGACGGCGGCGGCGCCGCGCCTGGCACGCTACAGCTTGGTCACCGGCGCGATCGACCTGCCGCTGGTCTTCGCCCCGGGCCTGGGCTGGTTCCGCGTCCGGCTCGACCCCGGCCCGCTTGCCGACAGCTTCCGCCTCGTCGAAGCGACGCCGTCGTGCGAAGCCCACCCCTCGCCGGCGACCTTTCTCAGCGACACCGGGGTGGCGCTGATCCCCGAGATCGAGGCCGTCGACCACCGCGGCGTCGTCGTCGCCAAGTACGAAGGCACCTTGACCCACGACCCGACGCGCGACCTGTTCTTCGTGACACGCATCTGGGACTACGCCGCCGAGCCCGCGGCCGCCGCCGTGGCGCGCGCGCTGCGCAAGGTCGCGGCATCGGCGACGGCGACCGAGGTCCCGGCGGTGGAGCTGACCGATCCCGTGGGCCCGTACGCCGCCGGCGACCGCATCCCCCTGTCGCGCATCCAGGGTGGCCGCATCATCCCGGCGGAGTCGGGGTGCGCGCACCAGCACTTGCACGGCTCGATCACCATCGACGGCAGCGGTCCCTACACCGACCCGCATCCCGGCAACTGCGGCTTCGGCGCCATCGTCGCCACCGACCCCGAAGCGCCGACCTCGGTGGTTGCCGGCAGCGTGCCGGCGGGCACCGAATACTGCGGCCCCGACGTCACCGACATCTTCTTCGACCGCATGCGCGTCATGGTGCAGCGGCTCGCCGCGCTGCCGGACAGCGAGAAGGGCCTGTTCGACGGCACGCTGTTCCTGGCCCGCAACGGCACCAACATGGACTTCGAGGTCGGCGCGGTGCGCGACCCGCAGGGCAACGCGGTGTGCCCGACGCAGCAGTGCCGCGGCATCGGCTTCACGTCGACCTTCACGCTGTGCGGGCAATGCATGATGACGCACATCGACAACGACATCGAGTTCGGCGTCGTCGCGCAACTGCTGGGCGTGCCGCGTTCGGTGCAGCTGGCCGGCGCGCATGCCTGGGATCTGTGGCAGCGCCAGGCGCTGGACCCGCTGCCGTCACAGGCGGCTTATCTGGTGGGCAACGTGCTCGGTGCCGTGCTCTCGGGCATGCCGCAGATCCCGAATTCGCAGCTCTGCGCGCTGCTGGGCGCCGTCAGCCTGCGCACCGGCGTGCTGACCTACAGCAACGCCTACGCGATGATGCGCGGCGAACTCGCCGCCTTCGGCAAGGGGGCCTGCCAGCCCTGCCCCTACGGCTGTCCGGAGGTCTTGATCCAGAAGGACTTCGCGACCCAGCCCTGGGGTCTGGACAACGGCGGGCAGGCGGTCTACCCGCCGCAGTGACGACGCCCTGCCCCGCGCGGCAGGGTGCGTTCAGTCGCGGTCCGCCGGCATCGGCAGCGGCCCGGCGGCGCTGCCGCCGAGCACCGGCGCCGTGCGGGGCTGTTTCTCGCGCACCAGGTAGCTGTAGAGCACCGGCACCACCACCAGCGTCAGCAGCGTCGACGTGATCAGGCCGCCGATGATGGCGCGGCCCATCGGGGCCTGGATCTCGCCGCCGTCGTTGAGCGCCAGGGCCAGCGGCAGCATGCCGAAGATCATCGCCGCGGTGGTCATGATGATCGGCCGCATGCGGATCTGCCCGGCCTGCAGCAGCGCCTCGTGCACCGTGGCGCCGGCCTTGCGCGCGTGGTTGGCGAAGTCGACGAGCAGGATCGCGTTCTTCGTCACCAGGCCCATCAGCATCACCAGGCCGATCATGCTGAAGACGTTCAGCGTGCTCTGCCACAACAGCAGCGCCAGCATGACGCCGATCAGCGCCAGCGGCAGGCTGGCCATGATGGCGATCGGCTGCACGAAGCTGCCGAACTGGCTGGCCAGCACGATGTAGATGAAGATCACCGCCAGCGCCATGGCGCCGAGCAGGCCGCCGAAGGCCTCGGCCTGCTCCTGCATCTGGCCGCCGATGTCGAAGCTGTAGCCCGGCGGCAGCGTGGTGTCCTTGATCAGCTTCTGCACGTCGGCACCGACGTCGCCGGCGCTGCGGTCCTTGACGCCGGCGAACACGGCCTCGCGGCGCTGCAGGTTCTGGCGCCGGATGTTCTGCGGGTTGAAGACAGGCTCGATCTCGGCCACGCTGGACAACGTGATCGGCGTGCCGTCGGCGGCAAAGGCCACGGGCAGCGTGAGCAACTGATCGATGCGTTCGCGCCGGCTCTCGTCCAGCCGCAGCACGACGTCGACCTGGTCGCCGTCGGGCGTCGTCCAGGTGGTCGCGGTCTCGCCGTTGACGTAGGCGCGCAGGCTGCTGGAGACCTGGTTCGCGGTCAGCCCCAGTTCGCGCACCGCGCCGGGCTTCAGCCGCACGGCGTAGGCGGGCATGCCGGCCTGCACCGAGGTTTCCACGTCCACCGCGCCGGGGATCTTCTTCACCTTGTCGGCGAATTCACCGGCCAGCCGCGCCAGCCCTTCGGGGTCGCTGCCCAGGATGGCGACGTAGATCGGCCGGTTGAAGCCGACGCTGGCGTCGGTGCCGGGGACGCGGGCGATGGCCTCGCGCATGGCGTTTTCCAGTTCCTTCTGCGAACGCTTGCGGTCCTTGCGGTCGACCAGCGCGATATTCAGCCACGCCTGGTGGCGCTGGCCGGCGCCGCCGACCCAGGTCGAGACGTGCTTGACCTCGGGCATGGCCTGCACGATCTGCTCGATCTGCGCCACCTTGAGGTCGGTGCGCTCCAGGCTGCTGCCCACCGGCATCTTCAGCGCCAGTTGCGTGAAGCCGCGGTCGGTCTCGGGAACGAACTCGCTGCCGACCAGCGGCGCCAGCGCCAGCGCGACCAGGAAGCTGGCCGTGCCGCCGGCCATGACCACGCCGCGCGGCGTCAGGGTGGCGCTGCGCAGGCGGCGCGGACTCGCCTTGTCGCGCCGGCCGTCGGCGCCGAAGCCGTGGCCGTAGGCCGGCAGCCCGATGCGCCAGCGGCGCGGGCTGAAGATCCAGCCGAGGGCGTGGCCGTAGGCCGCGTGCAAGGCGTCCATCAGGCGGTCGGTGCCGCGCAGGGCGTGGCCGATGAGCGGCAGCGTCTTCAGCCGCGCCGACGGCGGGTCCTTCCACACCGACGACAGCATGGGGTCGAGCGTGAAGCTGACGAACAGGCTCACCAGCACCGCCACCACCACGGTGATGCCGAAGGGGTAGAAGAACTTGCCGATGATGCCGCCCATGAAGGCCACCGGCGCGAACACGGCGACGATGGCAAAGGTGGTGGCCATCACCGCCAGGCCGATCTCCTGCGTGCCTTCGCGCGCCGCGGTGTGGTGGTCCTTGCCCATGTGCACGTGGCGAACGATGTTCTCGCGCACGACGATGGCGTCGTCGATGAGCAGGCCGATGCACAGGCTGAGCGCCATCATCGTCATGAAGTTCAGCGTGAAGCCGAAGGCGTAGACGGCGATGAAGCTGCTGATCACCGCGATCGGCAGCGTCAGCCCGGTGATGATGGTGCTGCGCCAGCTGTGCAGGAACAGGAAGACGATGGCCACCGTCAGCAGCGCGCCTTCGATGAGCGTGCTGCGCAGGCCGTCGAGCGAGCCCTTGACCCAGTCGCTGCCGGCGTTGACGAGGCGCAGTTCGACGTCGGGCGGCAGCGTCTTGCGCACCTCGTCCATGGCCTTCTTCACGGCGTCGCCGGTGGCCACGATGTTGGCGTCCTGCTGCTTGAAGACGTTGAAGTTGATGGCGCGCTGGCCGTTGACACGCGCGATCGAGTCGGGCTCGCGTTCACGCTCGCTCAGCGTGCCGAGGTCGCCCAGGCGCAGCGCCAGGCCGTTGCGGTGCGCCACCACCAGCTCGGCGAAGGCCCTGGGGTCGCGCACGCGGCCCTCGACGCGCACCAGCGTGTCCAGCGCGCTGTCGGACAGCAGCCCGACCGGCTGGTCGGCGTTGGCCTCGCGCAGCGCGGCGGCGATCTGCGCCGGCGTCACGGCGTAGGCGCGCAGCCGCAGCGGGTCGAGGTCGATGCGCACCTCGCGTTCGGTGAGGCCGTTGATGTCGACGCGGGCCACGCCTTCGACACGCTGCAGCCGCTTGCCGACCTCGTTCTCGGCCAGCATCGACAGCTCGCGCGTGCTGCGCGTCGGGCTCAGGATGGCCAGCGTGACCACCGGCTCGTTGTTGTCGTTGTTCCAGCGCGCCAGCGTCGGCGCACGCGCGTCGCGCGGCAGCTGCGACTGCACCGCGGCGACGCGGTCGCGCACCTCCTGCATGGCGCGGTCCATGTCGGTGTCGAGGCCGAACTCGACGCTCAGGTCGGCGCGGCCTTCGAAGGCGCGGGCCATGATCTTGCGCACGCCGGCGACGCCGTTGACGGCTTCCTCCAGCGGCTTGAGCACCTCGCGCTCCAGCGCCTCGGGCGTGGCGCCCGGGTACTGCACTTCCATCCAGGCGCCGGGGAAGCTGATGTCGGGCATCTGCTCGACGCCGAGCTTGGCGTAGCTGAACAGGCCCAGCACGCACAGCGCCACCATGACCATGGCGGCGAAGACGGGGTTGTTGATCGAGACGCGGGTGATCCACATGATGGCCTCCGCCGACTTACTCGACGGTCAGCGCCGAAGCCGAGGCGGACGAGGCCACGGCGGCTGCGCGGCTGGCCACCACCAGCGCCTTGGCGCCCTCGCGCAGGTTGTCGAAGCGCGCGGCCAGCACCTGGCTGGCCGGGCCGACGCCCTGCAGGATCTCGACGCGGCCGGCGCGCTCGTCGCGCCGGCCGCCGCCGCCGGCGCGGCGGGCCCGCACGCCATTCTCGATCATCCAGACATGGTCCTGGCCGGCGGCGTTGCCCACCGCGCCGGCCGGCAGCGTGAGCCGGTCCTGGTCGTCGGCCAGGGTGACGCGGGCCAGCGCGTACTGGCCGGCGCGCAGCGTTTCCCTGGGGTTGGCCAGCTCGATCGTGACGCCGATCGACCGTGTGCCGGGCTCGGCCGCCGGCGCGATGCGCGCGATGCGCCCGGCCACGGGCTGCGCCACCCCCTCCACGCGCACCTCCACCGGCATGCCGGCGGCCAGGCGGGCGACCTCGTGCGTGCCGACGCTGCCGGCGAGTTCGAGCCGCGCCAGGTCGACGATGGTCAGCACCTGCTGGTCGACGCTGACCTTTTCGCCGGGCAGCACATGGCGCTTGGCGACGATGCCCGAAATCGGCGCCAGCACGCTGGCGTCACGCAGGCCGACGCGCGTGGTGTCCAGCGCCGCCTGCGCGGCGTGCAGCGCCGCACGCGCGGTGTCGACCGCGGCGCGCGAGTTGTCCAGCGCGATCGGGCTGATGAACTGCTGCGCCGCCAGCCGCTCGTTGCTGGCATGCGTGCGTTCGGCCTGCGCCAGCGTGGCGCGCGCCGACTCCAGGTTGGCACTGCGCTCGGCGACGCGGCTGGCGGTCTCGGCCATGTCGATGCGGCCGACGACCTGCCCGGCCCGCACCCGGCTGCCTTCGGCGGCGCTCATCGACACCAGAGTGCCGGCCGCCTTGGCGCGCACCAGCGAGGTCTGCGGCGCCACCAGCGGGCCGGAGAATTCCACCAGCGACGGCAAACGCGCCAGCGCCGGCTGCACCACCTCGCGCGGCACGAACTCCAGCGGCACCTCGGGCTTCTTGCCGTCCTTGCCGGCCGTGGCCTCGCTCTTGGCCACCGCCAGGCCCAGCGGGCCCTTGAGCGCGCCGCTCGTCAGCGCCACGCCGGCCCCCACCAGCACGACGACCACCACGCCGCCGCCCAGCAGCCACTTCTTTTGCATTCTCCGCTCCTCCAGACAGGCCCTCACCCCTCTTGAGGGTCAGGGCCGTGAGTGTCGACGAGCCGGCGCCGCCGGTGGACAGGGTTGCGACAAAGGGTGTTTCGCGGGTGACGAAATGCGGGCGGCCTGGACAGGCCGGGCAAGCATCCACCGCGGCAGCAATGTATTGCTTTACCGGGCGGCGCGGTATAACATGTATAACACATGCATCTTAGAGCCCGCCTTCGCGATCGATGCGCTGGCCGGATATCGCACGCCATGACTCGCACCGCCCTGCCCGTTCTCAATGCCGCGCCCGCCGACGCCGGCGCACCGCTGGCCCACGGGATGCCCCTGCTGCGGCTGGGCTTTCGTCCGTTCTACCTGGGCGCAGCGGTCTTCGCGGCCTTGGCGGTGCCCTTGTGGGTGGCCTGGATCCTGGGCCGGATCAGCATGCCGATGACGCTCTCGCCGCTGCTTTGGCACGCCCACGAGATGCTGTTCGGCTTTGCCGTCGCGGTCATCGTGGGCTTCCTGCTGACGGCCGGCAAGGCCTGGACCGGGCTGGCCACGCCGCGCGGCGCGACGCTCGGCGCGCTGGCGCTGCTGTGGCTGTCGGCGCGGGTGGCCGCACTGGCGGCACCGCCGTCGCTGTACGCCGCGCTCGACATGCTGCTGCTGCCACTGGTGGCCGGGCTGCTGGCGGCCGTGCTGCTGCGCGCTGGCAACCGGCGCAACCTGCCGCTGGTGCTGATCCTCGTGCTGCTCGCCGGCGCCAACGGCGTCTTCCACCTCGCTGCGCTGGGCATCGTCGACGTGGCGCCGATGGCGGCGCTGCACGCCGCCCTGGGCCTGATCATCCTGATCGAGTGCGTGATGGCCGGCCGCGTCGTCCCCGCCTTCACGATGAGCGCCACACCCGGGCTGAAGCTGAAGTCGCGCCCGGGCCTGGAGCGCATCACCCTGGCGGCGACGGCGATCGGGCTCGCTGGCTGGGTCTTCGCGCCCGCAGCTCCCGTGCCGGCCGCCGCGCTGGCCATCGCCGCCGTGCTGCACGCCTACCGGCTGTGGAGCTGGCAGCCCCGGGTCACGCGCGGCCGGCCGATCCTGTGGGTGCTGCACGCGGCGTATGCCTGGATTCCGCTCGGGCTGGCTTTGCTGGCGCTGGCCCAGCTGGGCATCGTGGGCGTGTCGCCGGGCGTGCACGCACTGGCGGTCGGCGCCACCGGCGGCCTGATCATCGGCATGATCACGCGCACCGCCCGCGGCCACACCGGCCGGCCCTTGCGCGTGTCGAAGGCCGAGGTCGTGGCCTACGCGCTGGTGCTGGCGGCGGCGCTGCTGCGTTCGCTGGTGCCCCTCTTCGCGTCGCCCAGCGCGGCCCTGGTGGCCGCCGCGCTGGCCTGGAGCAGCGCCTTCGGCATCTACCTGTGGGTCTACACGCCGTGGCTGATGCGCACCCGCCTCGACGGCAAGGACGGCTGACCTCTTCTAGCCTCCACTGGCCATCGAGGGTCCCCCATTGAGCAAGCCACCGCGTTTCCCCGTCATCCCGATCCAGCCGCACGCCGACGGCGCGGCCGCCGGCGACGACACGCAGTTCGTGTCGATGTACCAGAAGCAGCCCGACATCTACCCACGCGCGGTCAAGGGCTGGTTCGCCGGCTGGCGCTGGGCTTTCGTCTGGCTCACGCAGCTGCTGTTCTACGGCTTGCCGTGGCTGCAATGGAACGGCCGCCAGGCGGTGCTGTTCGACTTGGAGGCGCAGCGCTTCTACATCGTGGGCCTGGTGCTGTACCCGCAGGACCTGATCTTCCTGGCCGCGCTGCTGGTGCTCAGTGCGCTGGCGCTGTTCTTCTTCACCGCCGTGGCCGGGCGGCTATGGTGCGGCTACACCTGCCCGCAGACCGTCTACACCGAGATCTTCATGTGGGTCGAGCGGCGCATCGAAGGCGACCGCGTCGCGCGCATGCGGCTCGACCAGGCACCGTGGAGCGCCAACAAGGTCGCGCGCAAGGGCGCCAAGCAAGTGGCCTGGCTGGCCATCAGCCTGTTCACCGGCTTCAGCTTCGTCGGCTACTTCACCCCCATCCGCGAGCTCACGCAGGCGGTGGCGGCACTGGCGGTGTCGCCGTGGAACGGCTTCTGGATCCTGTTCTATGGCCTGGCCACCTACGGCAACGCCGGTTATCTGCGCGAGCAGATGTGCAAGTACATGTGCCCGTATGCGCGCTTCCAGAGCGCGCTGATCGACAAGGACTCGCTGGTCATCACCTACGACGCCGCGCGCGGCGAACCGCGCGGGTCGCGCTCGCGCAAGACCAGCGCCGCGGCGCAGGGGCTGGGCGACTGCGTCGCCTGCACGCTGTGCGTGCAGGTCTGCCCCACCGGCATCGACATCCGCGACGGACTGCAGAACGAATGCATAGGCTGCGCCGCCTGCATCGACGTCTGCAACGGCGTGATGGAGAAGATGGGCTACGCCAAGGGCCTGATTCGCTATGCCACCGAGAACGGCGTCGCCGGCGGCTGGACACGGCTGCAGATGCTCAGGCGGGCGGTGCGGCCGCGGGTGCTGATCTACGGCGCCGTGCTGGCTGCCGCCAGCGCCGCCTTCGCGACCAGTGTCGCGTTGCGCAGCCCGTTCCAGTTCGACGTCATCAAGGACCGCGGCACGCTGGCCCGCATCGTCGACGAAGGCGCCGTCGAGAACGTGTACCGGATCCAGATCATGAATCGCACCGAGTCGACGCAGACCTATCGCGTGGCGGCCAGCGGCCCGGCCGGACTCGTCGTTGCGGCCCCCGAGGTGACCATCGCTCCCGCCGGCATCCAGTCCATCGTGGCCCGCCTGCGGCTGCCGCAGCCCGCAGCGCAGACGCTGCTCGGCCGCTCCGCGCCGGTGGTGTTCGAAGTCACGAAGCACGCCGATGCTTTCCGTGCTGCCGTGGTGCAGCACGAGAAGTCGACCTTCATCGTGCCGCGCTGAGCCGCGCACGCGACGGCCGCGCGCTGCGCCGAGCACGGCGCAGGCGCCAGCACCGGAACTCGCCGCGCACCGCGCTGTCATATTCGTCGTCGAGCCACGCTGGAGGCCGGGCCCCATGACAGCTGCGAAGACCGGACATCACGACGCCGCAAGGGCCGATCGCCGCCGCTGGCTGGCTGCGTCGGCCGCGGCCTTCGTCGCCGCCGGCATCGCGCTGCTGGCCGGCGGCGCCAGCGCGGCCGCCCCCGGCGGGTCGGCCCGGCGCATACCCGCCAGCGGCGCGGCGGTGCCGGTGGTGGGGCTGGGCAGCTGGATCACCTTCAACGTCGGCCGCGACGCGACGGCGCGCGAGGCCTGTGCCGACGTCGTGCGGGCCTTCTTCGGCGCCGGCGGCAGGCTCATCGACAGCTCGCCGATGTACGGCTCGTCGCAGCCGACCATCGGCCACGCGCTGGCGCGGCTCGGGCATCCGGCGGCGCTGTTCTCGGCCGAGAAGGTGTGGACCGGCGACGCCGCGCGCGGCGCAGCGCAGATCGAAGCCTCGCGCGCCTACTGGGGCGTGCCGCAGTTCGACCTGATGCAGGTGCACAACCTGCTCGCCTGGCGCGACCATCTGCCGCGGCTGCTGGAGATGAAGGCCGCCGGCCGCCTGCGCTACGTCGGCATCACCACGTCGGAAGGCCGGCGCCACGCCGAGCTCGAGCAGGTCATGCGCACGCAGCCGATCGACTTCGTGCAGCTCAGCTACAACCTGCTGGACCGCGAGGCCGAACAGCGCCTGCTGCCGCTGGCGCAGCAGCGTGGCATCGCGGTCATCGTCAACCGCCCGTTCCGCGAAGGCGCCCTGCTCGAGGCCCTGCGCCGCCACCGCCTGCCGGCCTGGGCCGTCGAGATCGACTGCGACAGCTGGGCCCAGGTGGCGCTGAAGTTCATCGTCTCGCACCCGGCCGTGACCTGCGCCATCCCGGCCACCAGCCAGCTGGCGCACGTACTCCAGAACATGGGCGCGGCGCGCGGCCGCCTGCCCGACGCGGCCTTGCGCACGCGCATGGCCGCCGAGGTCGCCGCGCTGTGACGCCGCCGTGATGCACCCGGCAGCTCCCGGCCACGGCGACGCGGGGCCGCGATGAGCGAGTGGTGGACCTACCGCCCCGCCGACTTCCTGATGTTCGCGCCGCGCACCTACTGGCGGCTGTTCGAACTGCACAACGGCGCCTGGTGGCCGGCACCGCCGCTGCTGCTGCTGGCCGGGCTGGCCGGGCTGGTCTGGATGCGGTGGTCGCTGCGCACGGTGCCGCAAACCCGCCAGGGCGAACTCGCGCTGCGCGCCGGGGCGGTCGGTCTGGCGGCCGCCTGGGCCTTCGTGGCGGGGTCGTTCCTGCTGCCGCGCTACGCGCCGATCAACTGGGCCGCGTCGGCATTCGCCGGCGTCTTCTTCGCCCAGGCGCTGGGACTGGCCGCGCTGGCCGCGGCGACCCGACTGCGCGCCGCGACGCCACTCGCTCGCCGCCGCACGGCCTGGCTGCTGGCCCTGTGGGCACTGCTGGGCCATCCGCTGCTGGCGCCGGCGTTCGGCCGGCCCTGGACGCAGGCCGAGTTCTTCGCGCTGGCACCCGACCCCACGGTGATCGCGACGCTGGCCTTCCTGCTTGCCGTCGACGTGCCCGGCCGCCTCGCACGATGGCTGTGGCGGGTCTTGTGGCTGCCGGCGCTGACCTGGTGTGCGGTCAGCGCCGCGACGCTGTGGACGATGGGCTCCGCGCAGGGCTGGGTCTTGCTGGCGGCGGCGCTGGCGGGCGTGACGGCGGCGGCGCTCGCACCGGGCCGCTGACACGAGGCCGCGCAGGCGGCGTCGACAGCGTCGGCCGGCGGGCGCGGCGTGCAGGGGTCGCGGATGCGGTACGCTGCTCCATGAGCGAGACCCTGCCCGCAGCCGACCCCGACCCTCCGCCCGCCGCCGCGGCCGGTGAAGAACCGCCGCCGCCGAGCGTGCTGTCGGGGACCGAGTTGTCGCGCCTGCACATGCCCGTTGACGTGCGCAACGTGTCGATGGCGGTGCTCGCCGTGCTGGGCACGCTGTTCGCGCTGAAGTGGGCCAGCGCGGTGTTCGTGCCGCTGATGCTGGGGCTGATGTTCAGCTACGCGCTGAGCCCCATCGTCGAACGGCTGGAACGCCTGCATGTGCCGCGCGCCATCGGTGCCGGGCTGCTCATCGCCACGCTGGGCGCAGGCCTGGGCTGGACGGCGTACACGCTGAGCGACGACGCGGTGACACTCATCGAGTCGCTGCCCGAGGCGACGCAGAAGGTGCGCCAGGCCGTGCGCGCGCAGCGCCGCCAGTCGGAAAGCACGATCGACAAGGTGCAGCGGGCAGCGACGCAACTCGAGCAGGCGGCGCAGGAAACCGCAGCGCCGCCCGAGGCCACACGCGGCGTCACGCGCGTGCGCATCGAGAAGCCGCGTTTCGACATCAAGGACTACCTGTGGACGGGCTCGCTGGGCGTGGCCGCGTCCATCGGCCAGGCCGTGGTGGTGGTCTTCATCACCTTCTTCCTGCTCGCTTCGGGCAACAGCTTTCGTCGCAAGGTGGTGCGCATCGCCGGCCCCGGCTTTGCCCAGAAGCGCATCACGGTGCAGGCGCTCGACGAGATCACCGACCAGATCCAGCGCTACCTTCTGGTGCAGGCCTTCACGAGCGTGCTCGTGGGCATCGTGACCTGGTTGTCCTTCCTGGCCATCGGCCTGGAGCACGCGGCGGTGTGGGGCGTCGTCGCCTGCGTGCTCAACTTCATCCCCTACCTCGGCTCGATCGCGTTCACTGCGGGCTCGTCGCTGGTCGCCTTCGTGCAGTTCGGCAGCATCGAGATGACCCTGCTCGTGGCCGGCGTGGGGCTGCTCGTGCACACCGTGTCGGGCAACCTGCTGGCACCCTGGCTCACGAGCCGGGCCAACCGCATGAACGCGGTGACCGTGTTCGTCGGCGTGCTCGCCTTCGGCTGGTTGTGGGGCGTGTGGGGGCTGCTGCTCGGGGTGCCGATCCTGACCACCGTGAAGGCGGTGTGCGACCGCGTCGACGGCCTCAAGCCGATCGGCGAGCTGCTCGGTTCATGAGCAGGTGCAAGGAACCCGGCACGCCGGGTTCCTTGACGGCTTGCGGAGCCCGGCCTACCAGTCGTTGGCCGACAGCTGCCCGCCGCTGAAGTAGTAGACATGGTCGTCGATCTGCAGCGCACGGTCGCTGCCCAGGTCGTGGCCGGTGCCGCTGGGCGAGGGGATCATCGACTTGGCCGTCAGCGTCCTGGCGGCCGCGTCGACCTCCAGCCGCTGCAGGCCCGAGACCCAGTCCGCGAAGAAGTCCTTGGCCACCGCCAGCGGCAAGGCCACGCGCGTGATCCGGCCCCGCGTGTAGAGGTCGATGCCGTGGCGCGAGTAGTCCAGGCCCGACGAGCTGCCCGCGCTGCCGAAGGTCAAGGCCTGCAGCTGCCGGGGCTGCGCGGGATCGGCGACGTCGAACAGGGCGACGCGCACACCCGTGACCTGGCCGCTGTCGCTGGCGTCCTTGCCAACGCCGAGCAACAAGCCATCGCCGACCGGGAACAGGTAGTCGGAATAGCCCGGCGCCAGCAACTCACCCACGGTCCTGGGGTCGGCCGGGTTGCTCAGGTCGAGCACGTACAGGGGGTCGATGCGACGGAAAGTCACGAGATAGCCGCGATCGCCCAGGAAGCGCACGCCGTAGACCTGTTCGCCGGCTTTGCCCAGGGGCTGCGGGCGCTGCGCGTTGGGCAGCTGGCCGACGATCTGCAGGGTCCGGTCGGCGCTGCGTTCGCGCAGGATCGTCAGCGTCGCCGGCGATGGTGCCTTGGCATCTTCGGCCACCAGGCCCCAGCCGGTTTCGCCGGTGAAGCTCAGAAGACGCAGGTCACCGTTCCATTCGCTCATGCGGTAGCTGTTCTTCTGCGCGTCCCAGCCCAGGTGCCCCGGCACTTCGGCCGAGCCGCGGTAGTCGATGACCGGCGCGTCGGCCTGCGCGAACTTCTGGCCGTCGATGGCGAACTTGTGCACGTCGGTGCTGGCCCGCGGCGCAAAGCGCACGACGGCGCCCGTCGACTCGTAGGCGTAGCGGCTGGTGGCGAGATACAGGCTGGCCGGCGCCATGTAGACGGCCTCGGTGCCGCCGACGAAACAGCGGCTGCGGCGCTGCAGGGTCGGTGACTGCAGGTCGAACACCGTGATGGTGGTGATCTCGATGCCATAGGACGCGTTCTTCGGCTGCACGTAGCAGTCGGTATCGGTCACCAGCGGCTGTGCCGCAGCGCCGTTGATGCGCACCGTGGGCAGCAGTTCGCTGGCCCGGACCTTGGCGATCAGCGCCTCGCGCTCGCTGTCGGGAACGCTCGCGGGCAAGGCCTCCAGCGCCAGTTGCGGCGTGTGCTGCGTGACCAGCACCAGCGCGTTGCCGACGAGCCGGCTGCCGACGATGCGGCCCTCGATGCGCACGCTGTCGGTGACCGCGGCCGTGGCCGGGTTCGACACGTTCAGCAGGTCCAGCGCGACCTGGCTCCGGGTGGCCATGGGCGCGAACGACGTGACGCTGATCGCCGGGCAATCCAGCCCCGGCGCGCAGATGTCCAGCGTGTAGTAGGACTGGCTCGCGCTCAGCACCGCCAGCCGCTGCGCCGCTGGCGCCAGGTACATGCCCAGCGCGTAATAACGGTCGGCGGCATCGGTGGGCAATTCCACCGTGCCGACGGCGTCGAGGCGGCCGTCGGCGCGGCGCCGGTGCATCTGCACCTTGCCCGTGACGGCATCCCACGGCCGCAACAAGGTGTAGATCGAGGTGCCGTCGCTCTTGACGAGGTCGTCCTCGTCGACGCCCTGCTCCTGCACCGTGGTGCCCGAGCGGGCGGCTCCGGTGGACGTCGTCGGTGCACCGGTCGCGCTGTCGAACTGCACCTCGGCGGTCACCGGCGAGGCGAACACCAGCTCGGGAGCCAGCTTGCGCTGGGCCTGGCGATCACGCAGCTTGCCCTGCACAAAAGCCAGCAACTCGCCGGGCTGCGACGCCATCAGCGCGCCGGCAGGCGCCGACGGCTGGGTCACCGGCGCGGTCGTTTCCGCGCCACCGCCGCAGCCGGCGAGCAGACCCATGACCAGCACCGCGGCGGCGGCGACACGCAGGCCCATCGACGCATTCATCTTGTCCTTCCCCAAGGGGCTTGCCCTAGAAATCCAATGTGTGGGAAAATATCCCACAAGAGCCCATGCGATGTCAACCTCCTTGCCGCCCGTCGAGCCCACGGTGATCAGCCGGCGACTGCGGCGCCCGCCTGGCGCGCGGCGCGACCCGCGCGCCGGCCGCTGCTGGCCGACAAGGGCGCGGGCATGACGGCGCGGTCGAACATCGTTCTCGACAGCGTGCTGCGGGTGATGCAGCCGCTGGTGCGCCTGTTGCTGCGCCAGGGCGTCAGCTACCCGGCCTTTGCCGCCGCGCTGAAGCGCGTGTTCCTGGCGGCCGCGCAGCAGGAACTCGAGTCGCGCGGCATGGCACGCACCGACAGTGCGCTGACCCTGCTCAGCGGCGTGCACCGGCGCGACGTGCGCACGCTGCTGCGGTCCCGGCCCGACGCTGCGCCGGCGTCGGCAGCGGCGCACAGCCAGCCCTTCAGCCTGGCCACGCAGCTGGTCGGGCGCTGGATGCTGGACCCCGCCTTTCACGACGCCGAGGGCCGGCCGCGGCCGCTCGCCCGCGGCGCCGAGGGCCACACCTTCGACACGCTGATGGCCGGCGTCAGCAGCGACGTGCGTCCGCGCGCCATGCTCGACGAGCTGAAACGCCTGGGCGCCGTCAGCGAGGAGGGCGACACCGTCAGGCTGCTGGCCGGCAGCTTCTCACCGCGCCGGGGCTTCCAGGAGATGTCGTGGCTGTTCGCCGACAACCTGCACGACCACGCCAGCGCGGCGGCGCTGAACCTGCTGGGCGAGGGCAACTTCCTCGAGCAGTCGATCTTCGTCGACGACATCTCGCAGGCCTCTGCAGAGCAGCTGCAGAAGGTCTCGGTGCAGGCCTGGAAACAGGCCTTTCGCAGCGTCATGGGTGCAGCCCAGGCACGCTTCGACCACGACGCCACGCTCGCCGACCCGAACGCACGCCGGCACCGGGCGCGTTTCGGTGTCTACTTCTTCAGCGACAAGGAAGCAGGGCAGAAATGAGACCCCTCCGTTCACTGCTCTGCACGGCCTGGCTGGCCTGCTGGCTGGCCGCGTGCGGCCCGGGCACCGGCGGCACCGGCAGCGGCGAAACCAGCTCGCTCTACCTCGAGGTCTTCGGGGCCAGCGCCAGCAACGTCTGCACGTCGCCCCTGGGCAGCACGCTGTCGTGTGCCGACACGCCCGCAGGCGTCGAGCCACCGGCTTCTGCACCGGGCACGGGCACCGCGGTGGCCCACTTCACCGACCGCGCGAGCGGCGGCGCGACCGACCTCGCCATCACGGGCAACAGCGCGCATCTCGAAGCGCCTTGCCTGGGGCTGCGCTTCGACGGCGACTGGGGCGTCGCCGCGACCGGCGAAGCACGCTTCTTCGGCAGCTACGGCACGGCGGCGGCACCGCCGCCCGTGGCGGCGACGCTGGCGGTCGACACCGTGCCCGGCCAGGGCGGCGCGCTGCGGGTGACGTTGCGGCAGGCCGACGGCACCGTCGTGTTCGGGCCGCTGATCTTGTCGCGCGTGCCGACGCCGGCCGCCGGGCCCGCCGTCTGCCGCTGACGGGCCAGCCGCGACCGCGGCGTCGGCGCCTGATCAGCCCAGCGCCAGCGACGCCGTTTCGTGCCGCAGCCAGGCCTCCAGGTCGGCCGCCTCCAGCGGCGGGCTGTACAGGAAACCCTGGCCACGGTCGCACTCCAGCCGCAGCATCAGCGCCGCCTGGTCTTCGGTCTCGATGCCTTCCGCCACCGTCGTCATGCCCAGCGTGCGGGCAACGCGGATCGTGGCCTCGATCAGCACGTGGTGGTACTCCACCGTCTCGGCGTGGCGGACGAAGGAGCGGTCGATCTTCACCGTGTCCACCGGCATCTGGTGCAGGCAGGCCAATGACGAATAGCCGGTGCCGAAATCGTCCAGCGCCAGCCTCACGCCCAGCAGCTTGAGTTCACGCAGCGTCGTCTGCACGCGCTCGTCCTGCGCGGCCAGACTCTCGGTGATCTCCAGTTGCAGTTGCACCGGCTGCAGCCCCGTCTCCGACAGCAGCGCCTGCACCTCGTGCACCAGGTCGCCACGCTTGAGCTGCGCCCGCGACAGGTTGACGGCCAGGTGCCCGGGCGCCAGCGCGCCGAGTTCGCGCTGCCAGCGCACGAACTGCAGGCACGCGGCGCGCAGCACCCGCGAGCCGACGGCGTCGATGAGTCCCGCCTCCTCGGCGATGCCGATGAACTCCACCGGCGGCACCAGGCCGCGCGTCGGGTGGCGCCAGCGCACCAGGGCCTCGACGCCCAGCGGCCGGCGCGTCGCCAGGTCCAGCACCGGCTGGTAAACGACGAACAGCTCGTCTTCCTTGAGTGCCCGGCGCAGGTCGGTCTCCATTGCCAGCGCGCGCACCACGCGCTCGTGCATCGAGTCGTCGAACATCACCCAGCGGCCGCGGCCGGCGCGTTTGGCCTCGTACATGGCGGTGTCGGCGTTGCGCAGCACCTTGTCGGCGCTGGTGTCGCCGCCGCTGTGCAGCACCACGCCCAGGCTGACACCGGACTGCACCGGCGTCGAGCCCAGCAGGTAGGGCTCGGCCAGCTCCTTGAGCAGGCGGTCGGCGATGACGCCGACGGTGTGCGCGGCGTGAACGCCCTCGAGCACGACGACGAACTCGTCGCCGCCCAGCCGCGCCGCCACCCGCGTGTCGTCGTCCAGGCGCGCCACCGCGTCGCCCGGGCGCAGCGTCAGCTGCAGCCTTGCAGCGACCTGGCGCAACAGCTCGTCGCCGGCGCCGTGGCCCAGGGTGTCGTTGACCTGCTTGAAGCGGTCGAAGTCCATGAACAGCACGGCGAAGCCGTAGCCCGGGTGGCGGCGGGCGTGGTCGATGGCGCGTTCCAGCCGCTCCATCACCACCGCCCGGTTGGGCAGCTGCGTCAGCGCGTCGGTGCGCGCGCTGTTGGACAGCCGCTGCTGCAGCAGGCGGCTGTCGGTGATGTCGTCGAAACACGAGACGACACCCGTGATCTGCCCCATGGCGTCGCGCAGCGGCTCGGTGTTGACGAGCAGCCAGCGCGCCTCGCCCTTGGGCGTGCGCAGGCCCATGGTCTGGCTGCGCAGCGCGCGGCCGCTGGCCAGCGTGCGCATCGGCGGGTGCTCCGCGGCCGGGTAGTCGCTGCCGTCCTCGCGCAGGGCACGCCAGCGCGGGTCGGTCGAAGTGCGCCCCTGCAGCTGTGCCATCGACAGGCCGAGCAGCCGCTCGGCGGCGCGGTTGGCCTCGACGATGCGGCCGTCGGCCCCCTGCACCACGACGCCCGCGGGCAGCGCCTTCCACAGCGCCTGCAACTTGTCCTGCTGCTGCACGCGCACCGTGACGTCGGTGCACACGCGCACGAAGCCGGCAGTCCGGCCGTCGTCGTCGTGCAGCGGGCACAGGTCGACGTCGAGCCAGAGGTCGGCGCCGTCACGCGTGCGGTGCAGCCACTCGTGGTGCGCGCCGCGGCCCTGCTGCACGGCCGCCTGCACACGCGCCAGCACCTTGGCGTCGGCGTGCGGGCTGTCCAGCAGCACACCGGGGCGGTGGCCGGCGGCGTCGGCCAGGGGCCAGCCGGCGGCCTGCGTGAAGGCGTCGTTGACCCAGACCACGCGGTCGTCGCGGTCGCTGATGAGCACCAGCGCCGACGTGCGCTCGGCCACCAGCGCCAGCCGCTGCAGCGCCGTTGCGCGCTCCTGCAGCACGACGGCGTGGCGGCGCAGCGCACGCATGCCCGGTGCCACCACGGCCAGGGCGAGCAACAGCAGCACCAGCAGCACGGCCGCGGTGCCCAGCCGCTGCGCCCGCTGCTGCAGGTCGGCGCGGCGCTCGGCGGCGCCGCCCGCCGCCGCCGCCGAGCGCGGCGCCGCCGCCGGCGCCGGCCCGCCCGCGGCCTGCCCCGCCCGCCCGTCCGCCCGCCGCGCGCG
>CAYJOA010000038.1:0-12395 GCA_964371495.1 uncultured Rubrivivax sp. | reverse complement strand
TGCGCCGCTGCGCCTGGCGGGCGCTGCGCAGCGCCGCCGACAGGCGCTGCACAGCGGCCAGCGCCGGCACGACCTCGGCCTGCACGGCCAGCACGTCCGCCAGCAGCTCGCTGCCTGCGCCAACGCTGGCCTGGCGCAGCAGGGCGTCGGTGCGGGACCACAGGCGATCACGCGCGGCCTGCCAGGCCGGCAGCGCGGCGCGCACGTCGGTGCCGGCGTCGGCCAGGTCCTGCTGGCGCGCCAGCAAGCCCTCCAGCGCCAGCGCTTCGTCGCGTGCCTGCTTCAGCAGCAGGCCCAGCGCCGGCACGCTGCGGCCGCGTTCGACCGGCTCGACGACCAGCAGCGCCGCCTCGCGGCCGATCTGCTGCGACAGCGTGTGCTGGGTGGCGGCGCGCGCCATGAGGTCCGAGTCGGCTGCGCGCGAGCTGTCCAGCCGCAGCAACTGGTCGCCCAGCACCAGCACGGCCAGCGCCAGCACGGCGAAGGCCAGCAGCAACGCCAGGCGCAGCCGGCGCAGGGCCTGACCCATGGCAACGCCCATGCCGGCGCGCACGGGCGGCGGTGGCGTTGGCAGCGGGCTGGTTTCGGCCATGGATGCGGGCTTCCTGCGGCACGGCCAGCACAACACGCTGTGGGACCGCCCCCCCAGCCTTATCGGTCGGCGCCGCCCGGGTCTGTAGGGGCCCGGGCCGGTCACGCCGGCAACCCTGCGTCAGAGTTGCCGCAGATGCAGCGCCATGCGGGTGGCGCACACCCAAGCCGCCAAACCGCAGGCAGCGGCGGCCCAGTACAGCGCGGCAAAACCCAGGTTCGAGATCACCCAGCCGCCGCCGATGCCGCCCAGCACACCGGAGAAGCCGTAACCCAGCGTCGTGTACAGGGCCTGGCCGCGTCCGCGCAGGCGTCCCGGGAAGAACTGGTGTACCAAGGTGATGCACGCCGCGTGGTGTGCGGCAAAGGTCACGGCGTGCACGAGTTGCGCCAGCACCAGCAGCAGCGGCCAGGCGTCGGCCTTGGCCACCGCGGCAAAGCGCAGCGCCGTCAACACCGCCACCCACTGCAGCCAGCGCGGCGGCGTCAGCAGCGCGAACCAGCGGCCCTGCATCCAGAAGAAGACGATCTCCAGCGCGATCGCCGCCGCCCACAGGGCACCGACGGCCGCCTTGCCGTAGCCCAGCGACACCAGGTAGAGCGAGAAGAAGGCATACAGACTGGTGTGCGCCAGCACGGTGAAGAAGATCGAACCGAAGAACCAGGCCACCTCGGGCCGGCGCAGCAGCGGCAGCACCGGCGGCGCGGGCGCGTCGTGAACGACGTCTTCGCGGTTGGCGGGCAGGCGCATCGCGGCCACCAGCATCAGTGTGTTCATGGCCAGCACGAAGCCCGGGAAGACGCCGATGCCGAAGCGGTCGAGCAAGGCACCGAAGGCTGTGACCGCGGCGATGAAGCCCACCGAGCCCCACACCCGCACGCGTCCGTAGCGCGCCGGGTCGACACCGGCGCCGGTGTTGAGCAGTTGCGCCAGCGTCGCTTCGTACAGCGGCACGACACCGCCGTTGGCGACGAACAGCAGCGCCGTCACCAGCGCCACCGGCACCGCCTCGCGCACGCCCAGCAGACCGGCCGCCGCCAGCACCGAGCCGGCCGCAGCGATGCGGATCAGCTCGACGCGGCGCCCGCTGTGGTCGCCGAACCAGCCCCAGGCATAGGGCCCGAGCACACGCGTCCAGCTCTGCAGCGCGGCGATCGAGCCGATGACGAGCGTCGAGTAGCCGAGCGACTGGAACCACAGCGGCGCATACGGGTTGAAGAGCCCGATCGCCGCGAAATACGTGAACGACAGCGCGGCGTAGCGCAGCAGCGGCGCGGTCACGGACCGCTGTCGCTGAGCAAGGGGCTCAAGGCGCGGCTGCCGGCAGCGCCGGCACGGGCAGCGCGACGTCGCCGCACTGCGCGCGGTGGCGCAGCGCGTGGTCCATCACCACCAGGGCCAGCATGGCCTCGGCGATGGGCGTGGCGCGGATGCCCACGCAGGGGTCGTGGCGGCCGTGCGTGGCCACCGTCGTCGGCGCGCCGCTGCGGTCGATCGAGCCGCGCGGCAGGCGGATCGAACTCGTCGGCTTGATGGCGATGCGCACCACCAGGTCCTGCCCGGTGGAGATGCCGCCGAGCACGCCGCCCGATCGGTTGCCGCGAAAACCGGCCGGGCTGAGCTCGTCGCCGTGCTCGCTGCCGCGCTCGCCGACGACGCCGAAGCCGCTGCCGATCTCGACGCCCTTGACGGCGTTGATGCCCATCATGGCGTAGGCGATGTCGGCGTCGAGCTTGTCGAACAGCGGTTCGCCCAGGCCCACCGGCATGCCCCGGGCGCGGACCTCGATGCGCGCGCCGCACGAGTCACCGGCCTTGCGCAGCGCGTCCATGTGCGCTTCCAGGCGCTCGACGATGCCGGCATTGGGCGCGAAGAAGGGGTTGTGCGCGATGTGCTCGGCGCTCTCGAAGGGGATCTCGATCTCGCCCAGTGCACTCATCCAGCCGCTGAAGGTGGTGCCGTGCTTTTCGCGCAGCCATTTGCGCGCCACCGCGCCGGCGCCGACCATCGGCGCGGTGAGGCGCGCCGAGGCGCGGCCGCCGCCGCGCGGGTCGCGCAGGCCGTACTTGCGCCAGTAGGTGTAGTCGGCGTGGCCGGGGCGGAAGGTGTCGAGCAGGTTGCCGTAGTCCTGGCTGCGCTGGTCGGTGTTGCGGATCAGCAGGCAGATCGGCGTGCCGGTGGTCTGGCCCTCGTAGACGCCGGACAGGATTTGCACCGCGTCGGCCTCGCTGCGCTGCGTGACGTGGCGGCTGGTGCCGGGGCGACGGCGGTCGAGCTCGGGCTGGATGTCGGCAACGCTGAGCGCCAGGCCAGGGGGGCAGCCGTCGATCACGCAACCGATGGCCGGGCCGTGGCTCTCGCCGAAATTGGTGACGCGAAAGAGTTCGCCGAAGGTGGAGCCGGACATGGGCAGGAGCGGCGGCAGCCGCCGAGAGATCAGCCGGGGATTCTAGGAGTCTGCCGGGCTCCCTGGCGCCGGCACGGCCGGCCGCAGGCGGCGGCACCAAGCCGCGAACCGAGCGGTTCGTCACTCAGGGTTTTCCCTTGATCGACCTGGGGGACCGTCAAGTCCCGGGGGCGGCTGTCGATAGTCGCTGACTGCTTGTCGCATTGAGCGGTGCCACGGGGGCACTGCCCGGCGCTGCAGAACCCATCATCGGAGCCCGGACCATGAAACCCTTCCTCTTCGCCGCCTGCGTGGCCACTGCCGCACTCTTTGCCCAACCCGCGCTGGCCCAGGAAACACCGCCGTCGCTGGACGGCGTTCGCATCGTCACCGCCGAGCAGGCGCGCGACCTCGGTGCCAAGGGTGCCGCGCTCGTCGACACGCGCACCGCCAACGAGTACGCCGAGAAGACCGTCAAGGGTGCGATCCACGTCGCCTACGGCGAGAAGAGTGCCAAGGACGCCAAGTTCGACAAGTCGGCCGACAAGTTCGACCTCGCCAAGCTGCCCGCCGACAAGGGCGCGCCGGTCATCTTCTTCTGCAACTCCGGCACCTGCTGGAAGAGCTACAAGGCCGCAGTGGTGGCACGTGACGCCGGCTACAAGCAGGTGGCCTGGTTCCGCGGCGGCATGCCGGAGTGGAACACCAAGGGCCTGCCGACGCAGTAAACACAGGCGCGACGCGCCTGCACGACACCGACCCCGACCACGAGCCCAGCCGACATCATGCGCAACCTCAGCATCCGCAACCGACTTCTCTTCGCCGCGGCGGCAGCCGTGCTGGGCGCTGTCCTGCTGGCCGCCATGGCGGTGCTGTCCGGCCAGCGCGGGGCGGCAGCGCTGGAGATGGTCGTCGAAGACAACCTCAAGCCGCTGATGGCGGCGCAGCGCATCGACAGTTCGCTGGGCGCCATCCGCTTCCGTGCGGCCGGCGTGCTGCTCGACCACTTTCCGGTTGCCGGCACCGCGAATCACCTGAAGGAGACGCGCCAGGTCATCCAGGAGAGCTGGAAAGTGGTCGCCGCGCAGACGCCGGCCAACGACGAAGCGGCGGCCGCGCTGACGGCCATGAAAGAAGGTCATCCGCGGCTGCAGGCCTTGCTCGAGGCGCTGGACAAGGCCTACGCCGCGGGCGACAAGACCAAGCTCGACGACATCCTGCAAGGCGACTGGGCACGGCTGCACAAGACTTTCGTGCGGCCGCTGAACGCCCTGGAGGCCAGCCAGGAAACCGCCAGCGCCGCCAGCATCAGCGGCGCCCGCACCGAGAGCCGTCGGCTCACCATCGTGGCCATGGCCGGGGCGGCGGCGATGATCGTTGCCGTGACGGCGTTGATGTGGTTCACCACGCGCAGCGTGATCGCCGCGTTGCGCTCGGCCTCGCAGGGCGCCCGCGCCATTGCCGGCGGCGACCTCTCGGTGCGCTTCGACCACCGCGGCCAGGACGAGGTCGGTGAACTGTTCGGCGCGCTGCGCGACATGCAGTCCGCGCTGGCCCAACTGGTGGGCGGCATCCGGCAGTCCGCCGACAGCATCCAGACCGCCAGCGCCGAGGTCTCGGTCGGCAACACCGACCTCAGCCAACGCACCGAGGAGGCTGCGAGCTCGCTGCAGCAGACTGCCAGTTCGATGGAACAGCTCACCGGCACGGTGAACCAGACCGCCGACTCCGCGCGCACCGCCAACCAGCTGGCCAGCGCGGCCACCGACGTGGCGCGCCAGGGCGGCGAGATCGTCAAGCGGGTGGTGACGACGATGGACGAAATCAACGCCAGTTCGCGCCGCATCGCCGACATCATCGGCGTCGTCGACAGCATCGCCTTCCAGACCAACATCCTGGCCTTGAACGCGGCCGTCGAGGCGGCTCGCGCCGGCGACCAGGGCCGCGGCTTCGCGGTCGTGGCCAGCGAGGTGCGCAGCCTGGCGCAGCGCAGCGCGCAGGCGGCACGCGAGATCAAGACGCTGATCGCGGCCAACGTCGACAGTGTCGACAGCGGCAGCCGTCTGGTGACCGAGGCCGGCCAGACCATGGGCCGCATCGTCGACGAGGTGCAGCGCGTCACCGACCTGGTTGGCGAGATCACCGGCGCGGCGCAGGAGCAGAGCAGCGGCATCGGCCAGGTCAACCAGGCGGTGGCGCAGCTCGACCAGATGACGCAGCAGAACGCCGCTCTGGTGGAGCAGGGCGCTGCAGCGGCGGCCAGCCTGAGCGAGCAGGCGACCCGGCTCGCCGAGGCGGTGTCGGTGTTCCGGCTCGATCCCGTCGCGGCCTGACGGCCGCAGTTTCAGCCGGCCGGCGTGGCCGCCGGCGGCTGGCCGGCGTCTTCGGGCCAGTCGCGGATGTAGGCCTTGAGCATGCGGTTCTCGAAGTCCTGCGCGTCGACCACGGTCTTGGCCACGTCGTAGAACGAGATCACGCCCATCAGCGTGCGGTGGTCGAGCACCGGCATGTAGCGGGCGTGGCGCATCAGCATCATGCGGCGCACCTCGTCGATTTCGGTCTCGGGCGTGCAGGTCAGCGGCGCGTCGTCCATCACCGAGCGCACGTGGCGGTTGCCCAGGCTGCCGCCGTTGGCCACGATGGCGGCGATGACCTCGCGGAAGGTCAGCATGCCCACCAGGTCACCGTGCTCCATGACCACCAGCGAGCCGATGTCCATGTCGGCCATGGTCTGCACGGCGGCGGCCAGCGGCTGGTCGGGGTGCGCGGTGTAGAGCGTGTTGCCCTTGACACGCAGGATGTCGGTGACTTTCATGGCTGGCCCTCGGCGGCGGCGGTTCGCGGATCAATATAGCCCACAATCGTGGCCGTCCCACAGCCCTGGTGAACAGCGATGGCCGGCTCTTCCGACCCCGGATTCGACACCCTGGCGCTGCACGCCGGCAGCCAGCCCGACCCGGCCACCGGCGCCCGCGCGGTGCCCATCCATCTGACGACGAGCTTCGTGTTCGAGAACAGCGAACACGCCGCGAGCCTGTTCAACATGGAGCGCTCGGGCCATGTCTACAGCCGCATCAGCAACCCCACCAACGCGGTGCTGGAAGAGCGCGTGGCGGCGCTCGAAGGCGGCAGCGGCGCGATCGCCACCGCCAGCGGCCAGGCGGCGCTGCACCTGGCGGTGGCCACGCTGGCCGGCGCCGGCAGCCACGTCGTCGCCAGCAGCGCGCTGTACGGCGGCAGCCACAACCTGCTGAGCTACACGCTGGCGCGCTTCGGCATCACCACCACCTTCGTGCGGCCGGGTGACATCGACGGCTGGCGCGCGGCGGTCCGGCCGCAGACGAAACTGTTGTTCGGCGAGACGCTGGGCAACCCGGGGCTGGACGTGCTCGACATCCCCACCGTGAGTGCCATCGCGCACGACGCCGGCTTGCCGCTGCTGGTGGACAGCACCTTCACCACGCCGTGGCTGATGAAGCCCTTCGACTTCGGCGCCGACCTCGTCTTCCACTCGGCCACCAAGTTCCTGTCGGGACACGGCACGGTGGTCGGCGGCGTGCTCGTCGACAGCGGCTCGTTCGACTGGGCGCACTCGGGCCGCTTCCCCGAGCTGACCGAGCCCTACGCCGGTTTCCACGGCATGGTGTTCAGCGAGGAGAGCACGGTCGGCGCCTTCCTGCTGCGCGCGCGCCGCGAGGGCCTGCGCGACTTCGGCGCCTGCATGAGCCCGCACACCGCGTGGCTGATCCTGCAGGGCATCGAGACGCTGCCGCTGCGCATGGCGCGCCATGTCGAGAACACGCGCAAGGTGGTGGCCTTCCTGGCCGCGCACGCGCTGGTGGCCAAGGTCGGCTACCCCGAGCTCGAGGGCCACGCGAGCCACGCCCTGGCGCAACGGCTGCTGCCACGCGGCTGCGGCAGCGTCTTCAGCTTCGACATGACGGGCTCGCGCCAGCAGGGCCAGGCCTTCATCGAGGCGCTGAAGATCTTCTCGCACCTGGCCAACGTCGGCGACTGCCGCTCGCTCGTCATCCACCCGGCGAGCACGACGCACTTCCGCATGGACGACGCGGCGCTGGCGGCGGCCGGCATCACGCCGGGGACGATACGGCTGAGCATCGGGCTGGAGGACGCCGACGACCTCATCGACGACCTCAAGCGCGCCTTCAAGACGGCGGAGAAGGCGGCATGAAGCTCATCGTCGGCGGCCGCGAGGCCTACGCCTACACCGGCGGCAAACCCTTCGACCCGGCGTTGCCCTGCGTCGTGTTCGTGCATGGGGCGCTGCACGACCACAGCTGCTGGACCTTGCTGGCGCGCTGGTGCGCGCACCACGGCTGGGGGGTGCTGGCCGTCGACCTGCCCGCGCACGGCGGCAGCGCAGGCCCACCGCAAACCGACGTGGAGGCCCTCGCCGACTGGCTGCTCGCGCTGCTGGATGCCGCCGGGGTGGCCAGGGCTGCGCTGGTCGGCCACAGCATGGGATCGCTGATCGCACTGCAAGCCGCGGGCCGGGCGCCAGAACGCGCGACGCATCTGGTGATGATGGGCACCGCCTACCCGATGCAGGTGTCCGCGGCGCTGCTGTCCACCGCCCAGGCCGACCCGCTGCGGGCCATCGACATGGTCACCGCGTGGTCGTATTCATCGACTGCCGCCAAGCCCTCGTTTCCCGGCCCTGGCATGTGGTTGCACGGCAGCAATCGCGCGCTGATGCGCCGCATGCAGGCGGGCTGCCGCGACCTGAACCTGTTCCACCACGAGTTCTCGATTTGCGACCGCTACCGAGGTGGCGAGGCCGCGGCCGCCCGGGTGAGATGCCCGGTGCACTTCGTCCTGGGCGAAAACGACCAGATGACGGTGCCCAAGGCGGCACGCGAGATCGCCGCGGCGCTGCAGGCGCGGGTGCACGTGGTACCCGCCGGCCACAACCTGATGACCGAGGCTCCCGACGCCACGCTCGCGGCGCTGCGCGCCGCCCTCGCCTGAAGCGCCGGAGCGCTCAGCTCGGGCCGGTCTGACGCTGACTCGCCAGGGCGTCGGCCAGCGTCAGGCGATCCAGGTCGGCGGCCGCGCGGAAGGCCGCCGACGCGGCGCGGCGCTCGAGCAGCGTGCGGTCGATCAGCGGCGCCAGCGGGGTGACGGCCGGGTCGCACAGCAGCACGTGCCGCGCGTCACCGCCCTCGTCCAGCCGCGACACCCAGTCCAGTTCGGTCAGCAGCTCGACCACCGGCTCGAGCTGCAGCGGATCGGCGCGCAGCGACTCGGCCATGGCCGCCAGCGACAGGCCATGGCGCCCCGCGCGCCGTGCCGCGTCGAGCCGACTCAGCACCGTCAGCGCCAGCTCGAAGCGCCAGCCGGCGGTGGGCGCCATCGTCGACACGCGCATCTGCAGGCTCGGCGCGTAGGCGGCGATGACCGCGCCGAGCAGCACGATGACCCAGCCGAGGTAGATCCACAACAGCAGGATCGGCGTCGTGGCGAAGGCGCCGTAAACCGCCGAGTAGGTGGGCACCTTGGCCACGTACCAGACCAGTGCCTTCTGCGTGCCCTCGAAGGCGACGGCGACGAACAGGCCACCGGCCCAGGCATGGCGCCAGCGCACCGAGACGTTGGGCACGTAGTGGAACAAGCCGGCCATGGCGGCAGCCAGCAGCATGAACTGCAGCGCGTTGAGTGCGAAGGCCACGCCACCGGGCAGCACGGTGACCAGCCCGCGCGGCGCCGACAGCGCGTACGAAGTCAGCGACAGGCTCATGCCCAGCGCCAGCGGCCCCAGCGTCACGGCCGCCCAGTACACCAGCACGCGCTGCGCGAACGGCCGCTTGCGTCGCACGCGCCAGATGGCGTTCAGCGTGCGGTCGATGGTCAGCATCAGCGCCAGCGCCGTGACCAGCAGCACCACCAGACCGGCGCTGCCCATGCTGCGCGCCTTGCCGGCGAAATCGGTCAGCGCGCGCAGCACCGGCCGCGCGATGTTGTCGGGCACCAGGCTGTTCAGGAAGTAACGTTCCAGGTCGGCCTGGACGTTGGCGAACATCGGGAAGGCCGTGAACACCGCCAGCATCACGGTGAACAGCGGCACCAGCGCGATCAGCGTCGTGAAGGTCAGGCTGCCGGCGGTCAGGCCCAGGCGGTCTTCGCGAAAACGCTGCAGCAAGGTGCGCAGGGTCGCGTACCAGGGCCAGTTGCGCAAGGTCTCCAGCAACGACGCCAACTGCTGCCCGACCTTGCCCCCCAGATCGAGTAGCGTGCTCATGCTGGCTATCATGCCAGCATGCCTGGACACGCCGACCCCGCCATGCCCGCCCCGCGCGGGCAGCCCGATGCGGTGGTGCGCGCGGCCCGTGCGCTGGCGCTGGCTGGCCTGCTGGGTCTGATCGCACTCGGCCTGGCCTGGGAACTGTGGCTGGCGCCCACCGGCAGCGGCACGCTGGCGATCAAGGTCGTTCCGCTGGCCCTGTGCGTGCTGGGCCTGCTGCGCCACCGCATGGTCACCTTCCGCTGGCTGAGCCTGCTGGTCTGGCTGTACCTCATGGAAGGCGTGGTGCGCGCCACCACCGAGCAGGGCTGGTCACAGGCCCTGGCACTGGCCGAGATCGCACTGTGCCTGCTGCTGTTCACCGCCTGTGCGCTGTATGTGCGCCGGCGGCTGCGCCCTGCGGCGCGGGCCGCGGTCTGAGGCCGCGCAGGTGGCGGCCACCGAACTGCTGGAAACGCTGCGCGGTGCCGTCGGCGCCGCCCACGTGCTCACCGCAGGCGACCTGACGGCGTGGGAGCTGGACTGGCGCCGCCGCTGGCGCGGCCGCGCGCTGGCCGTGGTGCGGCCGGGCAGCACCGCCGAAGTGGCCGCGGTGGTGCGCGCCTGCGCCGCAGCGCGCGTGGCCGTCGTGCCGCAGGGCGGCAACACCGGCCTGGTGGGCGGCGGCGTTCCCGATGCCAGCGGCACCCAGGTGCTGCTGAGCCTGCAGCGGCTGAATCGCCTGCGCGCCATCGACGAAGCCAATCTCACGCTCACCGCCGACGCCGGCTGCGTGCTGCAGGCACTGCAGGAGGCGGCGCAGGCGCGTGGCCTGCTGCTGCCGCTGAGCCTGGCCGCCGAAGGCAGCTGCACGCTCGGCGGCAACCTGGCCACCAACGCCGGCGGCACGCAGGTGCTGCGCTGGGGCAACGCGCGCGAGCTCTGCCTGGGGCTGGAGGTCGTGACCGCCGCCGGCCAGGTGTGGGACGGCCTGAGCGGACTGCGCAAGGACAACACCGGCTACGACCTGCGCAACCTGATGATCGGCAGCGAAGGCACGCTGGGCATCATCACCGCGGCGACGATGAAGCTGGCGCCGCTGCCGGCGGCCACCGGCACCGCGCTGGCGGCCTGCGACAGCCTGGCGCAGTGCGTGTCGCTGCTGCAGCTGGCACGCCGCCGCCTCGGTGCCGGGCTGACCGGATTCGAAGTCATGGGCCGCTTCGCGCTGGACCTCGTCGCGCGCCACTTCCCGGCGCTGCCGCAGCCGCTGCCGGCCACGCCCTGGACCGTGCTGCTGGAGCAGAGCGACACCGAAGGCCCGGCGCAGGCGCGCGAACGCTTCGAGTCGCTGCTGGGCGCGGCGCTGGAGGCCGGCGTCGCCGGTGACGCCGTGGTGGCCGAGAGCCTGGCGCAGTCGCAGGCCCTGTGGCAGCTGCGCGAGTCGATTCCGCTGGCGCAGGCCGAGGAGGGCCTGAACGTCAAGCACGACATCTCGCTGCCGGTGTCGGCGATACCCGAATTCGTCGCTGCCACCGACGCGCTGCTGGCGCGGTACTTTCCCGGCGTGCGCCTGGTCAACTTCGGCCACCTCGGCGACGGCAACCTGCACTACAACGTGCAAGCCCCGGCCGGCAGCGACGGGCAGCGTTTCCTGGACGAACACGAACACACCATCAACACGCTGGTCTTCGACGCGCTGGCGCCCTACGGCGGATCGTTCTCGGCCGAACACGGCATCGGGGCCCTGAAGCGCGACGAACTGGCGCAGCGCAAGTCGCCGGTGGCGCTGCAGATGATGCGGGGTATCAAGGCCGCGCTGGACCCGCTGGGGATCCTGAACCCGGGGCGCGTGCTGTAGGCCGCGCGCCGGCCTGACGCCGCATCAGGGGCGCGAGTGGCGAGCGCTACTGCACCGGGCCCTTGAGCGCCGTCGGCAGCGGCACCGAGATCGTCTCGATGCCCTCTTCCAGCAGCGCGTGCCGTTCCTCGGGCGTGGCCTGGCCGCGGATGCCGCGTTGCGGCTCTTCGCCGTAGTGGATGCGGCGCGCCTCCTCGGCAAAACGCTCACCCACGTCTTCGGTGCTGGCCATCAGGTGGCGCACGGTCTGCAGCCAGGCGGCCTGCAGGTCGGCCGGCCGCGCATCGACCGTGGGCTTCGTGTCGGGCAGCGCCTGCGGCTCGCGTGCGCCCGACAGGTTCAGCCGCGGCGCCGCCGGCAGGCGCGTGACCACCTTGTCGGCGCACAGCGGACATTCGATCAGGCCGCGGCCGTTCTGGCCCATGAAGTCCTCGTCGGACGCGAACCAGCCCTCGAAGCCGTGGCCGTTGGCGCAGCGCAGGTTGAGCACTTTCATCGTGCCCTCATCATAGGGCGGCGGCCTGGGCGGCGCCGTGCCAGGCCAATTCACGCGTGCCGGCGCGCCAGCGCTGCAGCCATTGCAGGCCGATGAGCGTCTTTACGTCGGGCAGTTCGCCGCGGCCGGCGACGGCGTCGAGTTCGGCCTCGGTCAAGACCACCATCTCGACGAACTCGCCACTGTCCAGGCGCTGCGGGCCGGCCACCAGTCCGCGCGCGAACCAGATCCAGATGCTCTCGCTGGAATACGCCGCGGCGTTGTGGATCTCGCCGCCGTAGGCCCACTCACGCGCGGTGTAGCCGGTTTCCTCCTGCAGTTCGCGCATCGCGCAGGCCAGCGTCGTCTCGCCGGCGTCGCGCTTGCCGGCGGGCCACTCGAGCAGCACCTTGGCCACCGGGTAGCGGTACTGGCGCACCAACACCAGCCGGCCGTCGTCGAGCACCGGCACCACCGCCACCGCGCCCGGGTGCAGGATGTATTCACGCGTGGCGGCGCTGCCGTCGGGCAGCAGCACGTCGTCGCGACGCACTTCGAGAAAACCGCCGCTGAGCAGCGTGGTGCCGCCGACGCGGCGCTCGAGCAGGTGCGCTTCGGCTTCCTCGGCCACGGGTCTCAGAGGGTGTAGACGTAATCAACGTGCCCGCGCCGCGGCATCCCAGGGCGCTGGGCAAGGCGCACCGTGCAGCCCATGCCTGCTGGCATGGGCAAGCGGCGCAACGCGGCCCAGCACCCTGGGATGCCGCGGCCCTTCGGGTGGGGCCGCCGCCCGCGAGGCCGCCCCCCGCGGGGGGGCCGACGGCGCGGCGGCCCCCCCCC
>CAYJOA010000037.1:13580-32361 GCA_964371495.1 uncultured Rubrivivax sp. | reverse complement strand
CCCCGCCCCCACACCCCTTTGCGTCAGGCAGTGGTGGTTCTCCGCGACCGCCACCCCCTGCCGCGAACCGCGCAAGACGTCGAGCGCGGTAAGCGGACACCCGGCAAGGTCCGCAACGGGCCGCGAGCGGGCAACCCACTGCCGTTCGGTTGAATGCAATTCGATCGGAGACGCCCGCCTCGCCGCGGCGTCAAGGAATGCGCAAACGCCCCCGCCCACGAGGAGGATAGGGGGCAAGCCGAACTGAGGTTCGGACCCGGCGTGGCAGGTCGGCAGCGCGAGCGGGTCTCGCGACCGCGTCCGGGGCTAACTCAGGCCCGCAGGCTGGCGCCTTGTCGTCCGTTGCGACCGGCGGTGCCGGCTTCGGAATACAGGCTCGGTGTCGCCATGCCGGGGATCAGCACGTCGATCGCGCGGTCCAGTGACGCGGTGGCGCGGGCCCGCGCGGCGCGCGGCGCGGCCACGTGGCCGCGGGCCTGGGCCCGCCGCTGGCGCTGTGCCGGCGGCACGACGCCGGTGCGCGCGGCACGCCTGAAATCGTCGACCGCATGCGCCAGCGCCGCGTGCAGTTCAGCCGCGGCACGGTCCACCGCGGTGGCGTCGCGGCCACCCAGGGCATGGCCGAGGGCGCTGAGCTGTCGTTCGACGCTCAGCAAGGGGGGTTCGAGTTCGGCGGCCTGCAGCAAGGGTTGCCGTCCTTCATGCGTAGACATCATGCGTTCGTCGCCGCCGGATCAGATCAGCCTGCGGCTGAGCAGTTCTTCGGCGTTGACGATCAGCTTGTCGGCAATGGCGTCGGCGTTGATCGTGAACTTGCCGTCGCGGATGGCCTGAGCGATGCGCTCCACCTTGGCGGCGTCGAACGTCGGGTCGGCACTGACGCCGGCCAGCACCGCGGCAGCCTGCGACAGCGCTACCTGCGCGCTGGGCTCGCTGCGGGCGGGTGCCGGCGCGGCTTGCCCCTTGCGCTCGGTGGTGGGTGTCCCGATGGGACCGGATTCGATAGGACCGATTTTCATGATGGACTCCTGCCCGGGGTACGGCGACCGTGATGACCCATGACCATGAAGGCACTATCGGTACGCCGGCCAGCGGACTTTAGGGCAGGCGAGGACTTTTTTTCACGACCCCCTCGAATGCGGGGGTTCGCGGGCGGCAACGACGGCGTCACAGGCTCAGCTCCAGCCGCCGTTCGCCGACCGGTCGGCCGACGACGATGCGGCCGCTGTCGGTGCGCACGCGCGCCGGCTGGCCTTCGTGGCCGGGGGTCAGCGCCTGGCCCTCGGAGGTGATCGCGAAGCCGGCGCCGCGCGCCGTGATGCGCACCGTGTCGCCGACGGCGAACCAGCGCCGCGGCTGCAGGTCACTGGAGCGCAGCGCCTGGCCGGCGGCAACGGGGCGGGCCAGCACACGGCCGTTCAGCGCTTCGGCAGCGGTGTAGGGGGGGGTCGGCGCAGCGGCCCAGTCGACCTCGGACTGGCCGAGCTGGCTGGGGTCGAGCTGGGCACCGGCCGGCAGGGCCGACGCCACCACGACGGCAGGCGCCAGCACCTGCACGGTGACGGGCAGGTAGACATTCCACAGCGTCGCACCCTGGTTGCAGCGCACGCCGATGCGCGTGCGGCCCCAGGGCGGCGAGCCGGCCGGCAGGTAGGTCGTGACGAGCGCGCAGGGCGCCAGCTGCAGGCGGGCGTCGAGTCTGCCGGCGCTGGCCAGCACGCGTGCGCCCGGCGGCGCCAGCGCCGCTGCGGCGTCGGTGGCCAGCGCCACCGCCTCGGCCACGGTCTGCGGCGTCAATTGCGCGGCCGCCGGCACGGCGGCGGCGAGCAGGCAGGCCGGCAGGGCGGCGATGGCCATCGCTCGCCTGGTGGCGGCGGCAACGCGGGTCAGGGCAGGGCGCAGGTTCACAACAGCAATGTAGCGACGCGGCCCGTGCGCCGGGGCTCGAATTGGCCGCCCTAGAGCCCTCTATTCGCGCTCATGTCGCGCACCGGTCTGCCCAGAATGGCCGCACGAACCCGGGTCTGGTCGACCGGGCCCGAAGGAGCACCGCATGATTGCCCGCCTCACCGAATCGCTGGACTTCCACAGCCAGGCCCTGATGTTGCGGGCCGAGCGCCAGCGTCTGATCGCCAGCAACATCGCCAATGCCGACACCCCGGGCTACCAGGCGCGGGACTTCGACTTCGCCACGGCGCTGCGTGCGGCCACCGGCAACGGCGGCGGCATCGCCGCCGACGTGATGCAGCCGGGCGGGCGCCCGAACACGGCGCTGCGTTACGTGGTGCCGACGCAGACCAACCTGGACAGCAACACCGTCGACATGGACCGCGAACGCAGCGCCTTTGCCGACAACGCCGTCAAGTACGAGTCCACCCTGCGCTTCATCAACGGCAGCGTGCGCACCATGCTCGACGCCATGAAGAGCCACCACCAGGCATAAGCACGAGGGTCTGTCATGAGCATGTTGCGCATCTTCGATATCGCCGGCAGCGCGGTCAGCGCGCAGAGCCAGCGGCTGAACGTGGTGGCCTCCAACCTGGCCAACGCCGACACCGTGGCCGGCCCCGACGGCAGCGCCTACCGGGCGCGCCAGGTGGTGTTCCAGACCGCGCTCATGGGCCCGGCCGGCCAGAACGACGCCAGTGCCGGCGTGCGCGTGTCGACGATCTCGGAGGACACCCGCCCCGGCCGCCGCCAGCACGACCCCAAGCACCCCGGCGCCGACGCCGAGGGCTACGTCACCTACAGCAACGTCAACCCGGTGGAGGAGATGGTCAACATGATCTCTGCGTCACGGTCCTACCAGAACAACGTCGAAGTCATGAACACTGCGCGCAGCCTGTTGCTCAAGACTTTGCAGATCGGGCAGTCATGAGCGCGCCGGGCCGTCCCAAGGGCGAATACCGGAGTGCGCAGCACGAAGGTACACCAGTGAGCGCCGCGGCCACACCGACGGCGAATTCCCGCCTGGCGGGACCGCGCGCAGCGCGCAGGGTGCCCGCATGAGCACGACCATCGACGTGCTGGCGAGTTCGACCGCCGGTGCCGGAACCAAGAGCGTCACCAGCAACGAAGCCGGCAGCGCCGACCGCTTCCTGAAGCTGCTGGTGGCGCAGATGCAGAGCCAGGACCCGCTCAACCCGATGGACAACGCGCAGATCACGAGCCAGATGGCGCAGATCAGCACCGTCGACGGCATCACGCAGCTCAACTCCACGGTCGAAGGCCTGAGCAGCCAGTTCGTGCAGATGCAGACGCTGCAGGGCGCGGCGCTGGTCGGCCACGACGTGACGCTCAAGGGCGACCACCTCGCGGTGGCGCAGGGCAGCGGCGTCGGCGGCTTCGAGCTGTCCAGCACCGCCGACAGCGTCAAGGTCGAGATCCTGGCGCCGTCGGGGCATGTCGTCGACACGCTCGACCTGGGCACGCTCAACGCCGGCAATCACGGCTTCGCCTGGCCGGCGCAGACCCTGCCCGACGACGCCCCCTATCGCTTCCGCGTCGTCGCCAAGGCCGGCCCCATCGAGGTGCCGGCAACGCCGCTGATGCGCGACCGCGTGCTCGCCGTCAGCACCTTCGGCGACAAGCTGATGCTCGAGACCCGCAACAGTGGCAGCGTCGCCTACGGCGACGTCAAGGCCTTCAACTGACCCACCCCCTGACACCCCGCGTCTTTCCGCGACCACACAAGGACCTTCCATGAGCTTCCAGCAAGGCCTCTCGGGGCTGAACGCCACCGCCCAGAACCTGAACATCATCGGCAACAACATCGCCAACGCCAGCACCTACGGCAGCAAGGCGGCGCGGGCCGAGTTCTCCGACGTCTACGCCGCGGCGCTGAACGGCGCCGGATCGCAGGCCATCGGCATCGGCACGACCCTGTCGTCGGTGGCGCAGCAGTTCACCCAAGGCAACATCTCGACGACGGAGAACCCGATGGACCTTGCGATCAGCGGAGCCGGCTTCTTCCAGGTCACCGATGGGCAGAGCCCGCCGCTGTTCACCCGCAACGGCCAGTTCAAGGTCGACCGCGACGGTTACATCGTCAACAACGCCAGCCTGCGACTGATGGGCTACCGCGCCGACGAACAAGGCATCATCCAGCCCGGCCAGGCCGTGGAGCTGAAGCTGCCCACCTCCGGCGTCAGCCCTTCGCCGACGACCGAGGTGCTGCTGGAGATGAACCTCGATTCGCGGCGTGCCATCACCGCGCCCGCGGCGGCACCGATGATCGACTTTGCCGATGCCGAGACGTACAACAACGCCACCTCGCTGACCGTGCACGACGCCAAGGGCCAGGAAGTGGCGCTCACCTACTTCTTCCAGAAGTCGGCCACCGACACCTGGAACGTCTACGCCACTGCCAATGGCGTGTCCGTCAAGGATGACGGCGGCACTCCGCCGTTGCCGGAGCCAGTGACGACGATCGAGTTCCCGGCCGACGGCAGCGCGCCGCTGCTGCCGGCGGGCCCGGTGTCGTTCGACGTGCCGGCCAGCACCAACGCGCAGGGCGCGGACACGCTGGCCATCAACGGCGTCATGCTGGACCTGACGAAGGCGACCCAGTTCGGCTCGGCCTTCGGCGTCACCGACCTGCGCCAGGACGGTTTCTCGGCCGGACTGCTGACCGCGATCACCGTCGAGAGCGACGGCGTCGTCACCGCCCGCTACTCCAACGGCCGCTCGCGCCCTGCCGGGCAGATCGAGATCGCCAACTTCCGCAACCCGCAGGGCCTGCAGACGGTCGGCGGCAATGCCTGGGCGCGCACCTACGCCTCGGGCGACCCGGTGGCCGGGGTTCCCGGCGACGGTGCGCTCGGCAAGCTGCAGGCCGGCGCGCTGGAGGAGTCCAACGTCGACCTCACCGGCGAGCTCGTCAACATGATCACCGCGCAGCGCTCCTACCAGGCCAACGCGCAGACCATCAAGACGCAGGACCAGGTGCTGCAGACGCTGCTCAACCTGCGTTGATGCCGACCATGCGCCCCGCACCGCTGCCGCGGCCCCGGCACGCGTCACACGCCGCGGCGGTCTGAGCCATGGACCGCCAAATCTACCTGGCGATGGCCGGCGCCAAGGCCACCATGCAACGCCAGGAAGTCCTGGCCAACAACCTGGCCAATGCGTCGACCAACGGCTTCCGCGCCGAGCTGCAGGCGTTTCGTGCCGTGCCGGTGATCGGCGACGGCGCCAGCACGCGCGTCTACGCGCTGGAATCGACGGTCGGCCACGACAACCGCTCCGGCCCGGTGCAGGCCACCGGGCGTTCGCTCGACGTGGCCCTGCAAGGCCAGGCCTGGCTCGCCGTGCAGTCACTGGACGGCAGCGAAGCCTACACGCGGGCCGGGGCCCTGCAGGTCAGCGCCGAAGGCCTGCTCGTCACGCCCGCCGGTCTGCCGGTACTGGGCGACGGTGGGCCGATCACGCTGCCGATCAATGCCGCGGTCGACGTCGCGGCCGACGGCATCGTCACCACGACGGTCGGCAACGGCCGTCCGCAGCAGGCCGGGCGGCTGAAGCTGGTGGAGCCCGAGGCGCCGCTGGCGCGTGGCGAGGACGGCCTGTTCCGTGCCGCCGACGGCGAACTGCCGAGCAGCCCGACGGCGCGGCTGCAGCCGGGGGCGCTGGAAGGCTCCAACGTCAGCCCGATCGAGACCATGGTGGCCATGATCGCCGCGGCGCGCCAGTTCGAACAGCAGATGAAGGTGCTGCAAGGCGCCGAACAGCGCGAGCAGACGGCCTCGCGCCTGCTGGCGCCGCAATGACGCCGGGCGGCCGCTGAGCGGCCGCAGAGAAGGCCGGCACCTCGGCCTCTTTTCCGCCGCTAGACACCCTCAAGCCGGGTCCAAGATCGGATCTATCCCTCGGAGGACCCGCACACCATGATCCGCTCACTCTGGATCGCCAAGACCGGCATGGAAGGCCAGCAGACCAAGCTGGACACGATCGCCAACAACCTGGCCAACGTCGGCACCAACGGCTACAAACGCGCCGGCGTGGTGTTCGAGGACCTGATGTACCAGAACCTGCGCTCGGCAGGGGCGGCCAGTTCCGAGCAGAGCCAGCTGCCCACCGGGCTGCAGGTCGGGCTGGGCGTACGCGCCGCCGCCAGCACGCGCAACTTCGGCCAGGGCAGCCTGCAGCAGACCGGGGGCAACCTCGACGTGGCGATCAAGGGCCAGGGCTTCTTCCAGATCCAGCTGCCCGACGGCAGCACCGGCTACACGCGCGACGGCGGTTTCCAGGTCGACACCAACGGCCAGCTCGTCACCAGCGCGGGTTACGTGGTGCAGCCCGGCGTCACGATCCCGGCCAACGCGCAGAGCGTGACCATCGCGCCCGACGGCACCATCAACGTCACGCTGCCCAACCAGACGGCAGCGCAGTCGCTGGGGCAGCTGCAGCTGGCCTCGTTCGTGAATCCGGCCGGGCTCGAGCCGCGCGGCAGCAACCTGTACGCCGAAACCGGCGCCTCGGGCACGCCCAACGCCGGCGCGCCCGGCACCGGTGGCCTGGGCTCGCTGCAGCAGGGTTTCGTCGAAGGCAGCAACGTCAATGTGGTGGAAGAGCTGGTGGCGATGATCGCCACGCAGCGCGCCTACGAACTCAACTCCAAGGCCATCCAGACCAGCGACCAGATGCTGCAGCGCCTGAGCCAGCTGTGATCGAGGGCGCCATGCACACCTGGATGCGCCACGCCTCGTGCCTGCTCGCGGCAGCCTTGCTGCCGGGCTGCAGCCTGCTGTTCCCGCGCGTGGAGGTCGCCGACACCGCGCCCGTGCCGCCGCCGGCGGTGGTGGCGCCGGCCGGTCCGGCCACCGGCTCGATCTTCCAGTCCGCCAGCTACCGCCCGCTGTTCGAGGACCACCGTGCACGCCTGGTCGGCGACACGCTGACGGTGCAGATCGTCGAGAAGGTCAGCGCCAGCCAGAAATCCACCAGCTCCATCGACAAGGGCGGCAGCCTGTCGGCGTCGGTGACGGCGCTGCCCGGCATCCGCCCGGCCGATTTCGCTCGTGCCGGTGCCGCCGGCACCTCGGCCAACACCTTTGCCGGCAAGGGCGCCACCGAGAGCAGCAACGACTTCAACGGCACCATCACCGTGATCGTGCGCCAGGTGCTGCCCAACGGCCACCTGCTGGTCGGCGGCGAGAAGCAGATCGGCGTCAACAACAATGTCGACGTCCTGCGCTTCTCGGGCCAGGTCGACCCGCGCGCCATCCAGCCCGGCAACGCCGTGCCCAGCGCCGCCATTGCCAACGTGAGGCTGGAGCACCGCGGGCGCGGCGCGCAAGCCGAGGCGCAGGCCATCGGCTGGCTGTCGCGCGTCTTCCTCAGCGTCTTGCCCATCTGACCGTGCTGCCGTGAACCTCTCACCCGAACGTCTCCTGCGCTGGTCCGTCGTCCTGGCCTTCGCGGCCGCCAGCAGCGCACTGTGGTGGCCGCACCCGGCCGCGGCCTCGGTGCGCATCAAGGAAGTGGCCGCCGTGCAGGGCGTGCGCAACAACCAGCTGGTCGGCTACGGCTTGGTGGTCGGACTGGACGGCACCGGCGACCAGACCACGCAGACGCCGTTCACGACGCAGAGCCTGAATGCCCTGCTGCAGCAGATGGGCGTCACGGTGGCCGCCGGCGCCGCCATGCAGCTGCGCAACGTCGCGGCGGTGCTGGTGACGGCGCAGCTGCCGCCTTTCGCGTCGCCGGGGCAGACCATCGACGTCAACGTCTCGTCGGTGGGCAATGCCAAGAGCCTGCGCGGCGGCACGCTGATCGCCACGCCGCTGAAAGGCGCCGATGGCCAGGTCTATGCGCTGGCGCAGGGCAACCTCATCGTCGGCGGTGCCGGTGCCGCCGCCGGCGGCTCCAAGGTGCAGATCAACCACCTGTCGGCCGGCCGCATCCCCGAAGGCGCCAGTGTCGAGCGCGCCGTGGCCACGCCGCTGATGGACGGCGACACGCTGCAGCTCGGCCTGACCGCCAACGACTACACCACCGCGCGTGCGGTGGCGGTGGCCATCAACGCCGCCAAGGGCGCCGACACCGCGGCGGCCGTCGATGGCCGCACGGTCCGCGTGCGTGTGCCCGCCGGCAGCGGCGAGCGCGTGGCCTTTCTCGCCGACATCGAGAACCTGGCACTGGAGCTGGCGCGTCCGGCGGCGCGCGTCGTGCTCAACGCGCGCACCGGGTCGGTGGTCATGAACGAGGCCGTGACGCTGGGCGCCTGCGCGGTGGCGCACGGCAGCCTGTCGGTGACGATCAGCAGCACGCCGGTGGTCAGCCAGCCCAACGCCTTCGGCCAGGGCCAGACGGTGCAGGCCGAGAAGTCCGACATTGCCATCACGCAGCAGGCCGGGGCGCTGGTCAACATGGCCGCCGGCGTGCGCCTGACCGACGTCGTCAAGGCGCTCAACGCGCTGGGCGCCACGCCGATGGACCTGCTCGCCATCCTGCAGGCGATGAAGAGCGCCGGCGCCCTGCACGCCGAGCTCGAAGTCATCTGAACCCCCGATGGCCGCCATCCCCGTCAACAACTCGCTGGCCTTCGACGCCCGCTCGCTGGACGCGCTGCGCAGCCGCGCCGCCAGCGACCCGAAGGCGGCCTTGCGCGAGACCGCGCGCCAGTTCGAGGCGCTGTTCATGCAGGAACTGATGAAGAGCATGCGCAGCACCACGCTGGCCGGCGGCGGTGTCGCCGGCCTCGGCGGCGACGACGGCGCCGGGGCCAAGATGGGCACCGAGATGCTCGACACCCAGTACGCCAGCCAGCTCAGCGGCATGGCGGGCGGCCTGTCGGAAGCCATCACCCGCCACCTGGAGCGGCAGATGGGGCTGTCCCCCGGCCCCATACCCAGCACGCGTTCGGCCAACGACACGCCGCAGCCGCTTTCCGCCAAGCCGGTGCCGACGCGTGTGCCGCAGGCCGGCGCCGCCGGCTTCGTGCAGCAGCACAGCGCCGCGGCGCGCGAAGCCGAGGCCGCGACCGGCATCCCGGCGGCCTTCATGGTGGCGCAGGCGGCGCACGAGACGGGCTGGGGCCGCAAGGAGATCCGCCATGCCGACGGTGCGCCGGCCTTCAACCTCTTCGGCATCAAGGCCGGCGCCGGCTGGCGCGGCCCGGTGGCCGAGGTGACGACGACCGAATACGTGAATGGCCAGGCGAAGAAGGTGGTGGCGAAGTTCCGCGCCTACGGCAGCTACGCCGAATCGTTTGCCGACTATGCGCGGCTCATGACCAAGAGCCCGCGCTACGCGGGCATGGTCGACAAGGTCGCCGGCCTGGCCGGCGCGGCCAAGGGCGCCGATGCTGCTGTTGGCTTCGCGCAGGGTCTGCAGCGCGCCGGCTACGCCACCGATCCGGCCTACGCCGACAAGCTCACGCGCGTCATCAACACCACGCTGCGCCTGCAGCGTTCACTCGCTTAAGGTCCGGCCATGGGTGTCTCGCCACTGATGTCGATCGGCGTCAAGGCCATGACGGCCAACTACGCGGCGCTGCAGACCACCAGCCACAACATCGCCAACGCCAATGTCGCCGGCTACTCGCGCCAGCAGGTCGAGCTGGCCACGGCGCAGGGCCAGTTCAGCGGCGCCGGTTTTTTCGGCAAGGGTGTCGACGTGGTCGCGGTGACCCGCTCGCACAATGAATTCCTGACCCGCGAAGCCGCCAGTGCCAATGCACTGGCCGGCATGGACAGCGCCCGGCTCGAGCAGCTGCGCCGCGTCGAGAGCGTGTTCGCAACGGGCGAGTCCGGTCTGGGACACGCCAGCAGCGAGTTCCTCAACGCCATGGTCGACATGGTCAGTCGCCCCGCCGACCTCGCCGCCCGGCAGGTGGTGCTGGCGCGCGCCGGCGACCTGGCGACCCGCTTCAGCGAAGCCGGCGCCACGCTCGACGAGTCGCAGTACGCCGTCACCGGAGAGCTCAAGGCCACCGTGGCGGCGGTCAACGGCCTGGCGCAGAGCATCGCCGAGGTCAACCAGCGCATCGCCGCGCTGCGCGGCATCGGCCAGCTGCCGAACGACCTGCTCGACGAGCGCGAACGCCTCGTGTTCGAGCTCTCGCAGCATGTCAAGGTCAGCCGCGTCGACGCCGACGACGGTTCGATGGCGATCTTCATCGGCGGCGGCCAGCGCCTCGTGCTGGGCACCGAGGCGGCGAAGCTGCAGGTCGTTGCCGACGGTGCCGACGGCTCGCGCTCGGCGGTGGCGATCGTCGACAACGGCACCATGCGCGCGCTCACCGAAGACGGCCTGGGCGGCGGCGCGATCGCCGGGCTGCTGCGATTCCAGAACCAGGACCTGAGCGATGCGCGCAACCTGGTGGGGCGGCTGGCCGCCGCCGTGGGCGGCGCCGTCAACGACCAGCAGCGGCTGGGCCTGAACCTGCAGCCGCCGCTGGGGCAGGGCGCGGGCATCAACCTGTTCGCGATGGGGCCGGCGCGAGCCCTGCCCAACGCCATCAATGCACGTGACGCCGGCGGCAACCCGATCGGCAGCGTCGCGCTGACGATCACCGATTCCTCGGCGCTGCAGCCCAGCGACTACGACCTGCGCGAGAACCCGGCCGTGCCCGGCGCCTGGCAGCTGACGCGCCTGCTCGACGGCACGGTCAGCGCCGTCGCCGACGGCGATGTCGTCGACGGCATGCGCATCGACTTCGGCGCGCCGCCCCCGCAGGCCGGCGACCGCTTCCTGCTGCAGCCGGTGACGCGCGCCGCCAACGGCATGTCGACGCTGCTGGACGACCCGCGCAGCCTGGCTGCGGCAGCGCCGCTGGTGGCCATCCGCGGCGTGGCCAACCTCGGCAGCGTCGGCGTGGCCCAGTTGCAGGTCCACACCGCGCCCTTGCCCGAGCCCGGGGCGACGACGCGTTTCACCTTCACCGACAACAGCGGCGGCTACACCTGGGAACTGTTCGACGCGGCCAACAACCTGCTTTCCAACGGTGCCGGCACCTGGCAGGCCGGGCAGGCGGTGCCGACGCCGCCGCTGGACATCAACGGCTACACGCTGCAGTTGAGCGGTGTGCCGCGCAGCGGCGACATCCTCACCGTGGAGCCGACGCCGGCCTCGGCGATGGCCACCAACAACGGCAACGCCGTGGCGCTGCTGGCGCTGCGCGACGCCGGCCTGGCCGACGGCCGCACCGTCGTCGAGGCCTGGTCGCAGGCCATCGCCGACATCGGCGTGCGCGTGCAGAGCGCGCGCGCGTCGGCCGACATCTCCACCGCGGTGGCCGGCCAGGCCGAGCAGGCACGCAGCTCGCAGGCCGGCGTCAACCTCGACGAAGAGGCCGCGCGCCTGATCCAGTACCAGCAGAGCTACCAGGCGGCGGCCAAGGTGCTGCAGGTGGCGCAATCGCTGTTCGATACCCTGCTGCAGGTCGCTGCCAGCCGCTGAAAGTGAAGCCCCATGCGCATCGCCACCGCCCAAGCCTTCGACGCCTCGCTGGCCAGCCTGCAAAGACGCCAGCAGCAGCTGACTGAGGCGCAGCAGCAACTCACCAGTGGCAAGCGCGTGCTGCGCCCCAGCGACGACCCGGCCGCTGCGGCGGTGGCCGAGCGGGCGCTGGCCGCCGCGGCGCGCAGCGATGCGCAGAAGCGCGCGCTCGAGGCCAGCCGCTTCGCGATGCAGCTTACCGAGAGCGCGCTGGGCGAGGCCGGCGAGTCGCTGCAGCTGGCACGCGAACTGGTCGTCGCCGCCGGCAACACCACCTACACCGACGCCGAGCGGCTCGACCTGGCCGAGCGGCTGCGCGGCCTGCGCGGCGATCTGTTCGCGGTGGCCAACCGCAGCGACGGCGGCGGCCGCTATCTCTTCGGCGGCCAGAGCAGCGACGGCCCGCCGCTGCTCGAGGACGGCGCCGGTGTCGTCTACTTCGACGGCATCGCCGGCCAGGCCCAGGGCGCGGCGGGCAGCGCCACGCCGCTGTCGGCGGACGGTCGCGCCGTCTGGCTGCAGGCCAGCGACCCGGCGAACGTCGGTCTGCCGCTGTCGGTCTTCGATGTCATGGACCGCCTGGTCGTCGAACTCGCCACCCCCGGCCGCACCCCGGTCGACGTGGCGCAGACCGTCAGCCGCGGCCTCGCCGAGCTCGACGCCAGCGCGGCCAACCTGTCGGCCTGGCGCTCGCGCGCCGGCGAGACGCTGAACCGCCTGGACACCCTGGGCGCGCGGCTGAGCCAGGACAAGCTCGAAGCGCTGGAAGCGCGTTCCGAGGCCGAGGACCTGGACATGGTGCAGGCCATCTCGGACTTCCAGAGCCGCCAGACCGGCTACGAGGCGGCCCTGAAGACGTACTCGATGGTGCAGCGCATGTCGCTGTTCGACTTCCTCGGCTAGGCCCGCGGCACGGCCGCGGCCGCTCGCGCTCGGCGCCGTGGCACGCGCACAATGCGGGGTAAACACGCAGGAAGGCGGCTCAAGTTCGGGCCGCAGCGGCCGAAACTCCGGGCTCTGGCCTTGCTTGGTCAGCGCGGCGCAGGCCGGTCCGGTCCTCGGCGTGACTGCTGCCCAGCCCTCAGGAGATCATGATGCGTGCGCCCGACGACAGCCCGAAGATCCTTCGCTCGGCGGGACGGGCCGTCGTGAGCGGCCGGCCGACGCTGGCGTTCGCCCGGGCACCACAGGGCGCCGCGGCTGCGTACCATCCCGGCCCATGAGCGTCGACGTCCCCCACTCAGGCGCGCCCGCGGTGGCGTTGGATGCCGCCGCGCTGGCCCGTTTGCGCGAACTCGACCCCGACGGCCGCCTGGGCGTCGTGAACCGCGTGCTGGAGGCCTACGAAACGTCGCTGAAGCGCTTGCTCGGGCAGCTGCGCGACGACGATTGCGTCCGCGACCCGGCGCTCGTCGCCGGCATCGCGCACACGCTGAAGTCCTCTTCGGCCAGCGTCGGCGCGCTGGCGCTGGCGGCCAACTGCGCCGACGTCGAGCACCGGCTGCGCGCCGGTGCCGTCGACGACCTGCACGCCGACGTGCAGCGCCTGCGGGTCGACGGCGAAGCGGCCCTGCAGGCGGTCGGCGCCGCGCTGCGGCCCTGAGGCCTGGGCGACGATGACAGCCGCGCACCCGAACTTCGACGCCGGCCTGCCGGCCCTGCCCGAGGTGCTGCTCGTCGACGACGACGACGTGAGCCTGCTGCTCACCGAGCTGGCGCTGCACGAGCGCGGCTTCAAGCTCGTCTGCGCCTCCAGCGGCGAGCAGGCGCTGGCCCTGCTGCAGGGGCACACGCCCGACATCGTCGTGCTCGACGCGCTGATGCCCGGGCTCGACGGCTTCGAGACCTGCCGCGCCCTGCGCCGCCTGCCCGGCCACGAGAACGTGCCGGTGCTGATGCTGACCGGCCTGGACGACGACGCTTCGATCACCCGCGCCTACCAGGCCGGGGCCACCGACTTCTTCGTCAAGTCCACGCAGTGGAGCCTGCTCGCCGGGCGGCTGCAGTACCTGTTGCGCGCCTCGCGTACGCGGCTGGAGCTCGAGCGCAGCAAGTCCAAGCTGGCGCGCGCCCAGGATCTGGCCCGCATGGGCAGCTTCGACTGGTGGCGCACCGATCAGGGCAAGACCGGCGGCCTGCTGATGTCGCCCGAGGCGCTGCGCGTGTTCGGCTGCGGGCCGCACGAAGCGGTGTCGCTGCGCGGCCTGCTGCGCATGGTGCCGCAGGACGACCGCCTGAGCTTCCTGCGCCAGCTGCACGAGGCGCTGCGTCATGCCGCGGTGGTGGCCACCGACGTGCCCATCGTGCTGTTCGACGGCCGCCAGCGCATCATCCACGTCGAGGCCGAGCCCGAGTTCAACGAACACGGCCACGGCGCCGGCTACACCGGCATCGTGCAGGACGTGACCGAGCGCCGCGTTGCCGAAGACAAGATCCGCCAGCTGGCCAACTTCGACGCCCTCACCGGCCTGCCCAACCGGCGCCAGCTGATCTGGCGGGCCGAGCGCGCGCTGGAGCAGGCGCGCCGCATGGGCCACCAGTTCGCGCTGCTGCTGATCGACCTCGACCGCTTCAAGGTCATCAACGACACGCTCGGCCACGGTGCCGGCGACGAAGCCCTGGTGGAGGCGGGGCGCCGCCTGCGCGCCTGCGTGCGCCACAGCGACCAGCTCATGGAAGGCGCGCTCGAGACCGCCGGCCTGCGCTCGCACCGCGCGCTGGAAGCCATCGGCCGGCTCGGTGGCGACGAGTTCGTGGCGCTGCTGCCGGAGGTGGCGAGCGAGGACGACGCCGCGCGCGTTGCCGAGCGCGTGCTGGAGGCATTGCGCGAGCCGATCATCGCCGGCGGCCAGGAGTGTTTCGTCACCGCCAGCGTCGGCGTCGCGCTCTATCCGCGCGACGGCGCTTCGGTGGTCGACCTGTTGCGCAACTCCGACGTCGCCATGTACTCGGTCAAGTTGCAGGGCAAGAACGCGTCGGCCATCTACAGCCCGCAGCTGGCCGGCCGCGGGCGCGAGAAGCTGGAGCTCGAAACGGCCCTGCACAAGGCCATCGAACGCGACGAACTGGTGCTGCACTACCAGCCCAAGATCGACGTGCGCGCCTCGCGCATGGTGGGCGCCGAGGCGCTGATGCGCTGGCAGCGCGGCGGCCGGCTGGTGCCGCCGGCGGACTTCATCCCGCTGGCCGAGGACACCGGGCTGATCGTGCCGCTGTCGGAGTGGGCGCTGCGCGAGACCGCCAAGCAGGCCAGCGCCTGGCAGCGCGCCTTCGGCTTCGCCGATTCGATCGCCGTCAACATGCCGAGCCGGCTGTTCGAGCGCAGCGACCTCGTCGAACACATCCACCAGTGCGTCACGGCCGTGAGCGTGCCGCACCGCATGATCCAGCTCGAGATCACCGAGGACAACTTGATGAAGGAGCTGCAGAACGTGATTCCGGCGCTGCACCGCCTCAACGAGATCGGCGTCGAGATCTCGATCGACGACTTCGGCACCGGCTATTCCTCGCTGGCCTACCTGACCACGCTGCCGATCTCGGAGGTGAAGATCGACCGCAGCTTCGTGCGCGACCTCGGCATCACGCCGCAGAGCTCGGCGGTCGTCACCGCCATCATCGCGCTGGCGCGCTCGCTGGGTCTGCGCGTCATCGCCGAGGGCGTGGAGACGCTGCGCCAGATGGAGGTGCTGCACCGCCTGGGCTGCGGCCTGATGCAGGGTTTTCTCTTCAGCCGCGCCTTGCCGCCCGACGAGCTGCAGCACTGGCTCGAAAACACCGTGCTGCCGCGCAAGGCGCCCTGGATCGGCCCGGCGAGCGACAAGGATCCCGAAGTGGACGCCGCACGCGTCGCCGGGGGCAGGCTCTGATCATGGTCGAAACACATCGCACCGCCCCCTCGACGGCCGCGCTGGCGCGTGGCGCGCTGCACCGCCTGGCACAGGCGCACCTCGAGCCGACGCCCGAGAACTACGCCCGCGCGTACGCCGAGGAAGCCGGCCATCCGGCCGCCGTGGTGGACCCGCGCGCCCAGGCCGGCGCCTGGGCGGCGCTGGTCGAGCGCCTGGCCCGGAGCCTGGACCGCCGCGGCGTCCAGTGGACGGCAGCGCGGCGCAAGGAAAGCCTGCGCCGGCTCTTCGAGAGCAGCCGCAGCGACGCGCCACGCCTGCTGCAAAGGCTGCAGGTGCTGATGACGGCGTGGGACGACGACGTTCCGGCCGACGCCGCCGACACGGGCTTCGACGACCCGCTGGTGGAGCTGGCGGCGCTGCCGGCAGCGGCCAGCCCGGCAGCCAGCGCGGCGGCCTGGAAGCCCGTGCTGACGGTGCTGGAGAACACCGTGCGCGCGGCCTTGCCGCCCGACGAGCCGCGCGCCGCCGAACTGGCGCCGCAGCTGGCGGCCGTGGTGGCCGCACTGGGCGCCGAAGGCCCCGGCGCGGCACGGCTGGACGAGCTCGAGGAACTGGCCCAGCGCACGCGACGGCTGTTCGCCCACCGCCATGAACTGGTGGCTCAGCTCGGTGGTCTGTGCCACGAGCTCACGCAGGGCCTGACCGAACTGGCCGAGGACGACAGCTGGGCCCGCGGCCAGTGCGCCAACCTGCAGGCCCGCATGGCCGAAGGGCTGAGCGCACGCGGCGTGCGCGCGGCCAGCGTGCTGCTGGCCGAAACCCGCGAGCGACAGCGGCGTGTCCGCCTGGAACGGCAGACCGCCCGCGACGGACTCAAGCAGCTGATGCATTCGATGCTGGTCGAGGTGGCAGAGCTCGGGGAGCAGACCGGTCGCATGCAGACGGCGACCGAACAGCATGTCAGTGCCATCGAGTCGGCCGACACGCTGGAAGGCCTGGCCGGCATCGTGCAGGCGATGCTCGCCGACAGCCGCGCCATGCACTCCGCGGTGCGCGGCTCGCAGGAGCGGCTGCAGGTCGACAGTGCACGGGCCAGCGGCTTGGAGCAGCGTGTGCAGGAGCTGGAGGCCGAGTCGCGCCGGCTGTCGGAGGAGGTCTCCACCGATGCCCTGACGCAGGTGGCCAACCGCCGTGGCCTCATGAAGGCCTTCGACGGCGAGGTGGCGCGCTCCGAGCGCGAGGGCGGCACGCTGGCGGTGGGCCTGATCGACATCGACAACTTCAAGAAGCTCAACGACAGCCTGGGCCACGCCGCCGGCGACGTGGCGCTGAAGTCGCTGGTGGCATCGGTGCGCGAGCGGCTGCGCCCGGGGGACCAGTTGGCGCGCTTCGGTGGCGAGGAATTCGTGGTGCTGCTGCCGCGCACCGACACGCCGGAAGCGCAACAGACGCTGACGCGGCTGCAGCGCAGCCTGACCGAAGCGCTGTTCCTTTACGAGGGCCGCGAGGTCTTCGTCACCTTCTCGGCCGGTGTCACGGCCTGGCGGCCGGGCGAGACGCTGGAAACGGCGCTCGAGCGCGCCGACGAGGCGCTGTACGAAGCAAAGCGCACGGGCAAGAACCGCACCTGCATGGCCTGAGGCCCGCACAGGCCGTCGCCGGTGCCGGTGCCGTCGACGGCAGGCGCCCGCGGGTGAAGCGCCAACGGCTTGTTGCAAATGAGCGCTCAACCCGAGGCGCCGGCGGTCGAACTTACACGAAGGGCCGGGTGTTCCGGCCGCCAACCGCCTCAAGGGCCATGAGTACGCTGCTCCAACTCCTCGATCCACTGCGCCAGGCGGCCTCCACGTTCTTCCGTGCCGAGCTCACGGTGCGCCGCGGTGCGCGCGGGCTCGAGCTGGCGCTCGAACCGAAGTCGCCGCAAGCGGCCGGCCGGCGCCCCCCGAACGCCGAACAGCAGGCCGCGCAGAAAGACGCGGCGGAGCTGGCGCTGATGCAGGACCAGTTGCGCGCCCTGTTGTCGGAGCTGCCCGAGACACGGCGCACGATGCGCGCGCTGGTGGCGGTCGAGCAGGCGCTGGCGAAGAAGGGGCTGCGCGCGCTGCGCAAGCTGCCGCTGGACGTGATGCGGCGCGGCCTGGAGCAGTTCGAGGGCCTGGTCACGAACTGGTCGCCGGTGGGCCTGGCCAACCTGCGCTCGAAGATGTCGGTGGCGATCATGGAGCGCGAGCACATGGATCCCGATGCCGAGGCCGACGCCTACCGCACCGCGGCCGTGCTCGACGCCGACCCCGACGAACCGGCCGGCGACGGCGCGCAGGCGTCGTCCGACGACGACGCGCTGACCGCCGCCTACGCGGCGCTGGGCGAGTTCGCGCCTTCGGTGATCGAGATGCAGCCCGAGCTGGGCTCGCCGTCGGCGCGCGCCGTCGGCCGCGCCGTCCCGTCGCCGGCGCCCGACCCCGGCCAGATCAGGCTGCGCGAGCTGCAGCGCTGAGCCTCGGCACTCCCGTGGCGGCTGCGGCGACGGCCGTCGTCGGGCACTTCGTGGGCACCCCCCGTCACTCGATGGTCTGCCGGTAGCGCCGCATCGCGACGGCGCCGACGACGACCAGGAAGACGGCCATGGCGGCGGCCTGCGGCCACAGGTCGGCCCAGCCGGCGCCCTTGAGCATGATGCCGCGCACGATGCGCAGGAAGTGCGTCAGCGGCAGCACCTCGCCCAGCACCTGGGCCCAGCCGGGCATGCCGCGGAAGGGAAACATGAAGCCCGACAGCAGGATGTTGGGCAGGAAGTAGAACAGTGTCATCTGCATGCTCTGCATCTGCGAGCGCGCGATCGTCGAGAACGTGTAGCCCACCGTCAGCGTGGCGACGATGAACAGCAGCACCATCGCCGACAGCAGCACGAAGCTGCCGGCCATCGGCACCGCGAACAGCAGCCGCGCGGCGGCGAAGACGATCAGCACCTGCAGGTAGCCGATCCCCACGTAGGGCAGGATCTTGCCGGCCATCATCTCCAGCGGCCGCACCGGCGTGGCGAGCAGGGTTTCCAGCGTGCCGCGCTCGCGCTCGCGCGTCATCGCCATCGCCGTCATCATGACCATCGTCATCGTCAGGATGACGCCCATCAGCCCGGGCACGACGTTGTAGGCGGTCACGCCCTCGGGGTTGTAGCGGCGGTGCAGTCGCAGCTCGAATGGCGTCGCGCCGGGCCGCAGCGGCGCCAGCGCGCCTTTCAGCTCGGTGGCCAGCGCCAGCGCCGGCAGCGACTGCAGCGCGGCGACCGCGGGGCCGGTGGCGGCAGGGTCGGTGGCGTCGGCGTAGACCGCCAGCGCCGGCCGTTCGCCGCGCAGCAGGCGGCGCGAGAAATCGGCCGGGAAGACGAGCGCGAACTGCACTTCGCCGCGCGCGATCAGCCGCTCGGCCTCGGGGGGGGGGGCCCCCCGGGCCGCCCCCGGCGGGGGGCGGGGGTGGTGGGCCCGCCCCCC
>CAYJOA010000037.1:0-13570 GCA_964371495.1 uncultured Rubrivivax sp. | reverse complement strand
CCGCGGCGCCGCCCACCTCGGCCACGACGCGGAAGTAGCCGGTGTTCTCGGCCGCGCGCACGATGCTGCGCACCAGCGGGCCGTTGTCGGACGCCACCACCACCGTCGGCAGCTGGCGCGGGTCGCCGTTGATGGCGTAGCCGAACAGCACCAGCTGCAGGATCGGCACGCCGATCAGCATCGCGAAGGTCAGGCGGTCGCGCCGCAGCTGCACCAGTTCCTTGAGCAGCACGGCGACGATGCGGCCCCAGCTATTCGACGTTGTCGCGGGCATCCTGGGTGAGGGCGATGAAGACGTCTTCGAGCCCGGTGGCGATGGGCCGCAGCGACCAGCCGGCCGCGGGCGCGCGCGTCGCCAGCCAGGCCGGCAGGTCGTTGCCGGCGCTCGCGCTGACGTGCAGCGCGGCACCGAAGGGCACGACCATCCAGCGCGGATCCTGCTGCAGCAGCGTCGCGGCCTCGGCCAGGCCGTCGCCGTGCAGTTCCCAGGTGTGCAGCGCGGCCTGCGCGATGACCTCGGCCGCCGTGCCGGCGGCCAGCAGGCGGCCGTAGGAGATGTAGACCAGCCGGTGGCAGCGCTCGGCCTCGTCCATGTAATGCGTGCTCACGAGCACGGTCAGGCCCTGCGCGGCCAGGCCGTGGATCTGCTGCCAGAAGTCGCGCCGCGCCTTCGGGTCGACACCGGCCGTCGGCTCGTCGAGCAAGAGCAGTTCCGGCTCGTGCAGCAGGCACGCGGCTAGTGCCAGGCGCTGCTTCCAGCCGCCCGACAGCGACCCGGCCAGCTGCTGCCGGCGGCTCTGCAGCCCCAGGCGCTGCAGTGCGCCATCGACGACCGCGCGCCGTTGCCGCATGCCGTAGACGCGCGCCACGAAGTCCAGGTTCTCCTCGATCGAGAGGTCTTCGTAGAGGCCGAAGCGCTGCGTCATGTAGCCGACGCGGCGCTTGATGCGGCGGGCGTCGCGGCGGATGTCGTGGCCCAGGCACTGACCCTCGCCGGCGTCGGGTTCGAGCAGGCCGCAGAGCATGCGGATGGTGGTCGTCTTGCCGCTGCCGTTGGGGCCCAGAAAACCGCAGATCTCGCCGCGCGCGACGCGCAGCGTGAGCGCATCGACCACCGTGCGCTCGCCGAAGCGTTTGCTCAGGCCGCGCACGTCGATGGCGGCCGCGGCGTCGTTCATGAAGCGGCGCGGGCGAAGCGCACGTCCAGCGGCTGGCCGGGCTTGAGCTGGCCCGGATCGCTGGGGTCGGCCTCGACCATGAAGACCAGCTTGCTGCGGCTGCCGGCGCTGTAGATCACTGGCGGCGTGAACTCGGCCTGCGGCGACACCCAGCGGATGCGCGCGCTCGAGCCTGCCGGGCAGCCGCTGCACGACACGGCCACCTGGGTGCCCACGACGGCGCGCGCCAGTTCGGGCTCGGGCACGAAGAAGCGCACCTTCAGCGCCGCCGGCGGCAGCAGCGCCATCACCGGTGCACCGGCGGCGACCCACTCGCCGCTGCGGTGCACGACGTCGTAGACCACCGCGTCGGCCGGCGCCAGGCGCTGGCGCTGCGACTGGCGCCACTGCGCCAGCGCGAGGTCGGCGGCGCTGCCGCGGGCCTCGGCGGCGGCCGCGGCGATCTCGTCGCTGCGCCCGGTGGCCGTGGCGGCCAGCGCGCGTTGCGCCTGCAGTTCGCGCACGCGCGCCGCGTCGCGGTCGCGGCTGGCCACCAGCTCGTCCAGGCGCAAGGCAGCGACGAAACCTTGCTCGACCAGGCGCTGTTGCCGCTGCAGGGCGACCGCCGACGCCGACGCCGCGGCGCGGGCCTGCGCCAGCTGTTCGTCCAGCGCCTGCAGTTCCGGCACGCGCCGGCCCTTGCGCAGGTTGTCGGCCTGCGCAAGGGCGCGTTCGCTGCGCGCCTGTGCGGCGCCGCTGGCCAGCGTCTCGGCATCGGCGTCCAGCGTGAACAGCAGCTGCCCGCGCGTGACCTTGTCGCCGCGCTGCACCGCGACCTGGTCCAGCACCCCGGCGCTGGTGGCCGCGACGTAGACGAGTTCGGCTTCGGCGTAACCCGTCATCGCCGCGTCATCGCCGTGTGGCGCGCAAGCGGCGAGGGTCAGCACCAGCAGTGCGACGGCGGCACCGCGCGGCGTGCAGGCGGGCAGGGGGATGGGCGGATTCATGCGGTGTCTCGTCTGTGCGCGGGCGCGGCGGCCGCTGCCCGTCGGCAGCTGCGGGCCCGAGCACCCTGTGTCCGGTTCCAGACCCACAGTCTGCCAGGGTGCCGGCGCCCGCGGCGGGGCGCGACGGCATGCAGGCCATCGGTCTGCGTGAGCACGATTCGAGACACCGGGTCATGGTAAACCCTAATCTTCACGCTACACTCTGCGCATCATGCGTCGGCTGGTCCTCGTCTGCCTGTTGCTGATCCTGCCCGTGCAGTGGTCCTGGGCAGCGACGGCCAGCGTCTGCCGGCACCAAGGTGGCTGCGCGACGCAGCATCTCGCGCTGCACGGCGCCGAACACGCAGCGGCCGACGGCCTCGCCGATGACGCCGTTGGCGACGCTTCAGGTGCCGCGGCCGACCGCGCATGCGACGCGGACTGCAGCTGCCAAGGCCAAGGGCTGGTGGCCCTGATCGGCCGGCCGGCCGCCCTGGCCTCCGCTGCGGGCAGCGCGGGCGCCAGCGGCTATGTCCGCCACGTCCCGGATCACGTCCCGGACGACCCCCTGCGACCGCCGTCCGTGCCGTTCGCCTGAGGGGCCCGCGGGGCCGCGCCCCGCCTCGCCGTCGAGGGCCTCGGCCCTTGGGGCACGCACCGGCCCTGCCGAGCAGACCGCACGGTGTGGTGGGTCGCGATGCGCCGACGGCGCCAGGCCTGCACCACCTTTTCAAGAGTTTGATCGTGCTGCCGCTGGCGGCACGTCGCAGGAGTTCTCCATGAGTCGAAACAACAAGACCAGTCAAGCCAGCGCCGAGCCACGGGCGCCGCAATCGCACCAGGCGCCGCGGTCGGGCGGCCTTGGACGCAGGGGCATCGTCGTCGCTTCCGGGGTCGCCCTGCTGCTGGCCGGCGCTGCGGGGGCGCTGGTCTACAAGGGCGCGCGGTCGTCGTCGGCGGCGGCTGCCGCCCAGCGACCCGGGCTGGCGAGCGCCCACGCGCCCACGCTCGGTGACGCGCTCGCCAAGGTCCACATCGTCGAGTTTCTCGATCCGGCCTGCGAAACCTGTGCCGCGTTCTACCCCTTGATCAAGCAGATCATGGCGGACAACCCGAACCGGATCCGTCTTTCGATCCGCCACGTGCCTTTCCACCAGGGGTCCGAGGACGTGGTCAGGTTCCTGGAAGCCAGCCGCAAGCAGGGCAAGTACTGGCAGACGCTGGAGACGCTGCTCTCGACGCAGGCCCAGTGGGCGCCGCATCACACCGCGCAGCCGGGCCTGGCGCGGCAGGCGATAGCCGGCATCGGCCTGAACCTCGAACAACTGGCGGCCGACATGCACGCGCCGGAGGTCACCCAGCGCATCCAGCAGGACATCGGCGACGCCGCGGCCTTGAACGTCACCAAGACGCCCGAGTACTTCGTCAACGGCCGCCAGATGCAGAGCTTCGGCAGGCAGCAGTTGCAGAACCTCGTCCGCGAAACACTGCAGAGCGTCTACTGATGTGGCGCCGCATCTTCAAGGCCCGCCGCAGCGGGGCGGCCGGCGCACGGGCTTCGGCGCTCGCCCTGCTGCTGCTGTGCGCAGCGCTGGCGGCCCCCGCGGCCGCGCTGGCCCAGCCCGTGCAGCCGGCGTCGCAGCCAGCGTCGGGGGCGGGGGCGCAGGTCGTCCAGCCGCAGATCGAGGTGTTCGTCCGCGCCGGCTGTCCGCATTGCGCCAAGGCCGAGCTGTTTCTCGAAGGCCTGGCCAAGGAACGTCCAGACATCCGCATCGTCATCCGCGATGTCGTCGCTGAACCTGCCGCCCTGCAACGCCTGCAGGACCTTGCCCGACAGCACGACACCGGCAGCGCGCGCGTGCCGGCGTTCTTCGTCGGCGGACAACTGATCTTCGGCTATTCGGAGGAGGCCTCCACCGACAAGCTGATCCGCGGTGCACTCCAGGGCATCCAGCGCGGGCCCGCGGCGGCCACGGCAGACGGGCTGAGCTGCGCGGCACAGGAGGACTCCACCTGCAGGAAGGAAGAGGACCTGAAGGCGCCGGATGGCGGCGACTTCGAAGTCTCCCTGTTCGGGCAGACGGTCGCACTCGACGACGTCGGCCTGCCGGCCTTCACGTTCGTGATGGGGCTGCTGGACGGCTTGAACCCGTGTTCGATGTGGGTGCTGATCCTGATGATCTCGTTGTTGTCGACGCTGAACGACCGCAAGCGCATGCTCGCCATTGCCGGGACTTTCGTGCTCGTCGAGGGCGTCGCCTACTTCGTGTTCATGGCGGCATGGCTGAACCTGTTCCTGCTGATCGGCCTGTCGCGGGCTTCCCAGCTCGTCATCGCCGCCATCGCCATCGCGGCCGGCCTCATCAACATGAAGGACTTCTGGGCGCCCGGCCGGGGCCCATCGCTGTCGATTTCGGACCAGGCCAAGCCGGGCATCTACGCGCGCATGCGGGCCATCCTGCACGCCAAGAGCATGCCCGCTGCGATCGTCGGCGTGATCGTGCTCGCGCTGCTGGTGCAGGTCGTCGAGTTCCTCTGCACCTCGGGCTTTCCGGCGCTCTTCACCCGCATCCTGACGCTGCGCCAGCTCGACACCGCCAGCTACTACGGCTACCTGCTGCTGTACAACGCGGCGTACATGCTGGACGACGTCGTCGTGCTCGCCATCGGCGTCACCACGCTGTCGCACCGCCGGCTGCAGGAAAAGGAAGGCCGCTGGCTGAAGCTGATCAGCGGCGTCGTGATGGTCGGCCTGGGCATCTATCTGGCTGCCGCAGGGTGATCGCGGTGAGCGGCGATCTGGGCTTCGCGCTGCCCTTCAGGCCGCCGGCGCCCCAGCGGGTGCCGGCGGCAGGCCGGCGGCGTCGAACAGGCCTTCGAAGAGCACCGAACTCAGGTAGCGTTCACCCGAGTCGGGCAGCAGCACGACGATGGTCCGGTGGGCATTCTCTGGCTTGTGCGCCCAGCGCACGGCCGCCGCCACCGCGGCGCCGCAGGAGATGCCGGACAGGATGCCTTCCTCGCGCGCCAGGCGGCGGGCGTAGTGCACGGCGTCGTCGTTGCTCACCTGCTCGATGGCGTCGACGAGGGACAGGTCCAGCACCTGCGGCACGAAGCCCGCACCGATGCCCTGGATCTTGTGCGGCCCGGGCTGCACCGGCAGGCCCTGCCGTGTCTGCGTCAGCACCGGGCTGGCCGTGGGCTCCACCGCCACCGAGACGATGGCCTTGCCGCGCGTGTGCTTGATGTAGCGCGAGACGCCGGTGATGGTGCCGCCGGTGCCGACGCCGCAGACGAAGATGTCGATGGCGCCGCCCGTGTCCTGCCAGATCTCGGGGCCGGTCGTGGCTTCGTGGATGGCCGGGTTGGCCGGGTTCTTGAACTGCTGCAGCAGCACGAACTTGGGGTCGCCGGCGGCAATCTCCTCGGCCTTGGCGATGGCCCCGTTCATGCCCTTCGCGCCCTCGGTCAGCACCAGCCTGGCACCGTAGGCCAGCAGCAGCTTGCGGCGCTCGATGCTCATGGTCTCGGGCATCGTCAGCGTCAACGGGATGCCGCGCGCCGCAGCCACGAAAGCCAGTGCGATGCCGGTATTGCCGCTGGTGGGTTCGACCAGTTCCTTGCCGGGCCCGAGCAGGCCGCGCTTCTCGGCGTCCCAGATCATTGCCGCGCCGATGCGGCACTTCACCGAATAGGCCGGGTTGCGGCCCTCCACCTTGGCCAGCACGGTGGCCGGCGCGCCGTCGGTGATGCGGTTCAGGCGCACCAGCGGCGTGCGGCCGATGGACAGCGAGTTGTCTTCGAAGATCCGGGTCATGGTGTGCTCCTTGGCTGCGCGTGACCTCGAGTGTGACCAGACTCCGACAGGCAGGCAAAGAATCAAATGCTCTGAGCTTATGAGGCCCTGGGTCGCGTGGGCCGCCGAGCCTGCAGGCAGCGGGTTCGCCGCCGCTGCGATACAGTGCCGCCATGGGCGAGTTCGCGCGTACCTTGCTGGTCTGGATCATGGCGATGCTGCTGCCGCTGCAGGGCATGGCAGCGGCCGGTGGCTTGCTATGCGCGCCCGGCCACCACCCGGCGCCGCCTTCGGCAGGCGTTCATGGCGAGCCGGCCGGGCACGCACACCACGGGCCACCGTCCGCCGCGGCGGGCGGCTTCGTCGACGCCGGTCATGCCCATCACGGCGCACTCGGCGGCGCCGCTGCAGCGGGCACCGATGCGCAGGAGGGCGGTGCGTCTTCGCATCCCGCCGACGACAGCTGCAGTGCCTGCAGCGCCTGCTGCGCCGGCGCTGCGCTGCCGAGTTCAGCGCGCACGCTGGCCCGCGTCGACCTGGCCCCGCCGGAGCTTTGCGCGCCGGACAGCGGCGTCGCCAGCATCGTCGGCCGCGGGCTCGAGCGCCCGCCCAGAGCCTAGCGCGCACACCGCGCCCGCCCCGCGATCGTGGGGCGAAGGCAGCGCCGCCTGGCAGACGCCGGCGACGCTGCATCCCATAGGCTGCACCGAGGACAGCATGGTCCCCCACACTGCACACCCCTGCACAGGACACGTCGCACGCGCTGTCTGGCAACCATGGCCGCGGCTGCCGGCGGTACTGTGGGCAATGGCGCTGACGGCCGCGGCGGCCGCGCGGGCCGCGCACACCCCCGGGCCGGCCCGGGGGCCGGACCCCCTGGACGCCCGCTCCGTCGTGCCGCCGTCGGTGCACAGCTCGGCGCTGGCGTCGTTCCGCCGCTTCGTCGAGGTGCCGGTCGGATCCTGGCGCGAGGCCAACGAAACCGTCACGCGCATCGGCGGCTGGCGCGCCTACACGCGCGAAGCGAACCAGCCCGAGGCGCCGGCCAGTTCTCCCGGCCAACGCAAGCACCGCGACCCGCCGTCGAAATGAGGGCCGTCACATGAACCCGACCCCGACGCAGCGCAGCGGCCTGCGCCGCCGCGCAGCGCTGGTCGCCGCGCTGGCGGCGGCCGCACTGCTGGGCGCCTGCGCATCCGTCACTCCCGACGCCGGTTTCGGCAGCGTCCAGCAGACGGCGCGCGACCAGCTCGGCAAGGACCTCGTTCTTGCGCGGTCCGACGAGGACCAGGCCAGCATCGACCGCCGCGTCGCCGAACTGCTGGCCCGGCCGTTGTCTGCCGACGATGCGGTGCAGCTGGCGTTGCTGAACAACCGCGGCCTGCAGGCGACATTCCAGGACCTCGGCATCACCGCGGCCGATGTGGTGCAGGCCGGCCGCCTGCCCAACCCGGGCTTCAGCTTCGGCCGCATGACGCGGGGCGACGAGGTCGAACTCGAACGCGGCCTGCACTTCAACCTGGCGCGGCTGCTGGCCATGCCGCTCATCCGCCAGGTGGAGGAAAGGCGCTTCGAGCAGACCCGCGCTGCCGTGGCGATGCGCGTGCTGGCGCTGGCCGCCGACACGCGCAAGGCCTGGATCCAGGCCGTTGCCGCCGACGAGACGGTGCACTACACGCGGCAGGTCATGCAGGCGGCCGAAGCCAGCGCCGAACTGGCGCGCCGCATGGCGGCGGTGGGCAACTTCAACAAGCTGCAGCGCGCACGCGAGCAGGGCTTCTACGCCGATGCCGCGCTCCAGCTGGCGCAGGCGCAGCAGGCCCAGCGCGCCCACCGCGAGCGCCTGACGCGGCTGCTGGGGCTGTGGGGCGAGCAGGCGCAGTTCACGCTGCCCGAACGCCTGCCCGGACTGCCCGCTGCGCCGCTGGACGAGCCCGACATCGAGCGTGTGGCGCTGGCGCAGCGGCTCGACGTGCAGGCCGCCAAGGCGGCGGCCGAGCAGACGGCGAAGAACCTCGGCCTGACGCGAACGACGCGCTTCGTCAACGTGCTCGAGCTGGGACTGCTGCGCAATTCGTCGAACGAGGCGCCCACCCAGCGTGGCTGGGAGGTCGGCTTCGAACTGCCCTTGTTCGACTGGGGCGGCGCGCGCGTGGCGAGGGCCGAAGCGGTGTACATGCAGGCCCTGCACAGCGCGGCCGGCACGGCCATCAACGCGCGCTCGGAAGTGCGCGAGGCCTACGGCAACTACCGCTCGGCCTGGGACATCGCGCACCACTATGCCGAGGAGATCGTGCCGCTGCGCAAACTCGTCGCCGAGGAGAACCTGCTGCGCTACAACGGCATGCTGATCGGCGTTTTCGAACTGCTCGCCGACGCACGTGTGCAGATCGCCAGCGTCAACGGCGCCATCGCCGCGCTGCGCGACTTCTGGATCGCGCGGGCCGACCTCGACATGGCGCTCGTCGGCAGGCCCGGCCTGGGTACCCCCGCCGTCGGAGCGGCGCCTTCGATGCCCGCCGACACCGGTGGCGCCGGCCACTGAACACGAAAGACCCGCGCATGCTGAACCGCAGACGTTTCCTGGGCCGTGCCGGCGCCATCACCACGGCGGCGTCGGCGGCGGCCGTGGGCAAGGGGGCGCTGGCCGCCTTGCCCGAGCCGGTGATCCAGACCCGGCCCGACACGATGCCGCCGCTGGTGCCCAACACCGGCCGCCCCTACAACCCGGTCGTCACGCTCAATGGCTGGACGCTGCCCTGGCGCATGAACAACGGCGTGAAGGAATTCCACCTCGTCGCCGAACCCGTGGTGCGCGAGATGACCCCCGGCTTCAAGGCCCACCTGTGGGGCTACAACGGCCAGAGCCCGGGGCCGACGATCGAGGTCGTCGAAGGCGACCGCGTTCGCATCTTCGTCACCAACCGGCTGGGCGAGCTGACCAGCGTGCACTGGCACGGCCAGCGCCTGCCCAATGGCATGGACGGTGTCACCGGCCTCACCCAGCCCGGCATCCCGCCGGGCAAGACCGTCGTCTACGAATTCATGGCGCGGCGGCCCGGCACCTTCATGTACCACCCGCACGCCGACGAGATGGTGCAGATGGCGATGGGCATGATGGGCTTCTGGATCACGCACCCGAAGGCGAGGCACCCGCTCATCGACGAGGTCGACCGCGACTTCGTGTTCCTGCTCAACGCCTACGACATCGACCCCGGCAGCTACACGCCGAAGATCATGACCATGCTCGACTTCAACCTGTGGAGCTGGAACAGCCGCATCTTCCCCGGCATCGACGCGCTGGTGGTGAGGAAGAACGACAAGGTGCGCATCCGCATCGGCAACCTGACGATGACCAACCACCCGATCCACCTGCACGGCCACGAGTTCCTCGTCACCGGCACCGACGGCGGGCCGACGCCGAAGAGCGCGCGCCAGTACGAGGTGACCACCGACGTCGCGGTGGGCCAGATGCGGCAGATCGACTTCCTGGCCGACGAGGAGGGCGACTGGGCCTTTCACTGCCACAAGAGCCACCACACGATGAACGCGATGGGGCACGGCGTGCCGACCATGATCGGCGTCGACCACCGCCGCGTCGTGCGCCAGATCACGCAGCTGATCCCCGACTACATGGTGATGGGCGAGCGCGGCATGAAGGACATGACCGAAATGGAGATGCCGCTGCCCGACAACACGGCGGCGATGATGGCCGGGCAGGGGCCCTTCGGCGCCGTCGGCATGGGCGGCATGTTCTCGGTGCTGAAGGTGCGCAGGGACCAGAAGCCCGGCGACTACAGCGACCCCGGTTGGTACAGACATCCGCCCGGCACCGTGGCCTACGAGTGGGCCGGCGCGCTGGCCGAGCCGGCGCGCGTGAAGGCCGAAGGCACGGGGTCGATGGCGCCGCTGGCGCGGCCGGCCAGCGAGGTCGAGGTCAAGGTGCGCAAGCCGGCCGGCGGCCACTCGGGTCATTGACGGACAAGGTTGACACAGCCACGGACGAAAGGAAGAGACGATGAATCGAACGACCCTCCACCTTGCCGCCGGGCTGGCCTTCGCCCTTGCCGCGGGCGTGGCCGGCGCACACGGCGAGGCCGGCCACAAGACGACCGGCGAGCCGGCCAGGAAGGAGCAGATGGCCTGGGGCATTGCCGGTGATGCCGGCAAGGCCACGCGCACGATCGAGATCCGCATGGACGACAAGATGCGGTTCACGCCCGACAGGATCGATGTGCGCGAAGGCGAGACGGTGCGCCTGGTGCATCGCAACGGCGGCAGGGTCATGCACGAGTTCGTGCTCGGCACGAAGCAGGCGCTCGACGAACACGCCGCACTGATGCTCAGGTTTCCGAACATGGAACACGACGAGCCGCACATGGCGCATGTCGGCCCCGGCAAGACGGGCGAGATCGTCTGGACCTTCAACCGCGCCGGCGAGTTCGACTTCGCCTGCCTGATCCCCGGCCACTACCAGGCCGGCATGGTCGGCAAGGTCCGAATAGCCGCCCGATGAAAACGCCACGCCACCAACACAGAGGAAACCCAATGAAGACTTCCGTCACCGCCCTCCTGCTGGCATCGTTCGTCGCGGCGCCGGCACTGGCGCAGCCCAAGGCCGACGACCACGCCGCGCATCACGCCGTAGCTGCCGCCAAGGCCGCCGAGATGACCGAAGGCGAGGTCCGCAAGGTCGACAAGGGGGCCCGCAAACTCACCATCAAACACGGCGAGATCAAGAACCTGGACATGCCGCCGATGACCATGGTCTTCCAGGTCAAGGACGGCGCGATGCTCGACCAGGTAAAGGCCGGCGACAAGATCCGCTTCGTCGTCGAGCAGGCTGCCACCGGCTTGGTGGTGACCGACATCCGTCCTGCGCCATGACAGCCTGTACATCACGGCTCGGCAGGAATGACCGGCGCGCCGGCCTTGCCGCTGCGGCCCTGGTGGCTGCCGGGCTGTCGCTGGCAGTCCTGCCTGCGCAAGGCGAGGTCGTCGACATCGTCTGGAAGGAAGGCAGTCGCTTCGACCGCACCCTGACGGTGGCGCCGGGCAAGTTCGCCGAACTCTGCGGCGAATTGGTCGTCGGCAAGACGGTGAACTGGTCCTTCGAAGCCGACGGTGAGCTGAACTTCAATATCCACTACCACGTCGGCAAGGACGTGCACTATCCGTCGCGGATGGAACAGGTGCGCCGCTCGAGAGGCCGACTGGCCGTCGATGTCGCGCAGGACTATTGCTGGATGTGGACCAACAAGTCGGCCGCGCCTGCCCAGCTCGTCGTGCAGCTGGTCCGGATGTAGCCCCACGCATCAGTCGGCGACCCCGGCCTCCATCGTCGCCCCCGCCAGGCGTACAGGCGGCAACCGCTGTTCACGCCGCAGCTGCCACTGCTTGACCAGCGCATACAGCGCCGGGATGACACCGAGCGTGAGCACCGTCGACGAGATCATGCCGCCGACCATCGGCGCGGCGATGCGGCTCATCACCTCCGAACCGGTGCCGGTGCTCCACATGATGGGCAGCAGGCCGGCCATGATGGCCACCACCGTCATCATCTTCGGGCGCACGCGCTCGACCGCGCCTTCCATGACCGCCGCATAGAGGTCGGTCGCGCCCGGTCGGCGGCCCTCGACGCGGCAACGCTCCTTCGCCTCTTCCCAGGCGTGGTCCAGGTAGATCAGCATCACCACCCCGGTCTCGGCGGCCACGCCGGCCAGCGCGATGAAGCCGACCGCCACCGCCACCGACAGGTTGTAGTCGAGCCACCACATCAGCCAGACGCCGCCCACCAGCGCGAAGGGCACCGACAGCATGACGATGAAGGTTTCGGTCAGGCGCCTGAAGTTCAGGTACAGCAGCAGGAAGATCAGCAGCAGCGTCACCGGAACGACGATCTTCATCTTCTCGATCGCACGTTCCATGGCCTCGAACTGGCCGCTCCAGGTGATGTAGTAGCCGGCCGGGAACTTGACCTGCTCGTTGACGGCCCTGCGCGCGTCGGCCACGTAGCTGCCGATGTCGCGGCCGCGGATGTCGACGAAGATGTACGCCGACAGCAGCGCGTTCTCGGTGCGGATGCCCGGCGTGCCGCGTGCCACCACGACCTTTGCGACCTGGCCCAGTGGCACCATCGCGCCGCCCATGATCGGCACCAGCACCTCGCGTTCGATCTGCTGCGGGTGGGACCGCAGTTCACGCGGGTAGCGCACCGTGACGCCGAAACGTTCGCGGCCTTCCACCGTGGTGGTGACCATTTCGCCGCCGAGCGCGGTGCCGATCACGTCCAGCAGTTCGCCGACCGACAGGCCGTAGCGCGCCAGCGCCTGGCGGTCGGGCAGGATGTCGATGTAGCTGCCGCCGGTCAGGCGCTCGGCAAATGCCGATGTCGTGCCGGGCACGGTCTTGACCACGGTCTCGATTTCCTTGGCCAGCTTTTCCATCTCGCCCAGGTCCTTGCCGAAGACCTTGATGCCGATCGGCGTGCGGATGCCGGTCGACAGCATGTCGATGCGCGCCTTGATCGGCATCGTCCAGGCGTTGGAGATGCCGGGAAACTGCAGCGCCCGGTCCATTTCGGCGATCAGCTTGTCGGTGGTCATGCCCGCGCGCCACTCTTCCTGCGGCTTCAGGTTGATGACGGTCTCGAACATCTCGGTCGGCGCCGGGTCGGTGGCGGTGTTGGCACGGCCGGCCTTGCCGTAGACCGAACTCACTTCCGGGAAGCTCTTGATGATCTTGTTCTGCGTCTGCAGCACCTCGGCGGCCTTGGTGATCGACATGCCCGGCAGCGAGGTCGGCATATACAGCAGCGTGCCTTCGTTGAGCGTGGGCATGAATTCGCTGCCGAGCCTGGATGCCGGGTACCAGGTCGCGGCCATCGCGATCAGTGCCAGCGCGATGGTCAGCGACTTCCAGCGCATCACGGCTTCGATGATCGGGCGGTAGACCCAGATCAGGAAGCGGTTCACCGGGTTCTTCGCCTCCGGCATGATGCGGCCGCGGATGAACAGCATCATCAGCACCGGCACCAGCGTCACCGACAGCAGCGCCGAGCCGGCCATCGCGAAGGTCTTGGTGTAGGCCAGCGGCGAGAACAGCCGCCCTTCCTGTGATTCGAGCGTGAACACGGGCAGGAACGACACCGTGATGATGAGCAGCGAGAAGAAGAGCGCCGGCCCGACTTCCTTGCAGGCGGCCAGCATGGCGTCGGCGCGGTCCTTCACGGTGTGGTCGGGTTTCAGCCGCTCCAGGTGCTTGTGCGCGTTCTCGATCATCACGATGGCCGCGTCGACCATGGCGCCGATGGCGATCGCGATGCCGCCCAGGCTCATGATGTTGGAGTTCATGCCCAGCAGGCGCATGGCGATGAATGAGATCAGCACGCCCACCGGCAGCATCAGGATCGCCACCAGCGCCGAGCGCACGTGCATCAGGAAGACGACGCAGACGACGGCGACGATGACGCTCTCCTCGATCAGCGTCACGCTGAGGTTCTCGATCGCGCGGTGGATGAGGTCCGAGCGGTCGTAGACGGCTTCGATACTGACGCCTGCGGGCAGGCCGGCCGAGATCTCGTCGACCTTGGCCTTCAGGTTGTGGATGACCTCGAGCGCGTTCTGCCCGAA
>CAYJOA010000036.1:0-32662 GCA_964371495.1 uncultured Rubrivivax sp. | reverse complement strand
CCGTGCCACCCGATGTCAGGAACTACCCGGTTCTGCCGCGCGGACTCCTAGGCGACGACGCGCGGGCCGAGCACCGCCTCACGCATGCGCGGCCGCGGGCCGGCGCGTGGTGAAGCGCCCGGCGCAACTCGGCGAGTGTCGATGCAGGGCTGCGTCGGCAGCCGTTCCAGCATGCCTCCGTGGCTGGCATAGGGCTCACGGCAGCGCTCGATCGCCCCGTCCATGCGGTTGCCTGGACCGGGCATCACACATCGTCTCATCTGCCGCCCCGCCTACTCGGCCAGCAGCCGATACCCGACGCCGGTCTCGGTGACGATGTGCCGGGGTTGCGCCGAGTCGTCTTCGAGCTTCTGCCGCAGATTGCCCATGTAGACGCGCAGGTAGTGCGTGTGCTCGGAATGGGTCGGTCCCCACACCTCGCGCAGCAGATGGCGATGCGTCAGCACGCGGCCCGCGTTGGCGATCAAGACACCGAGCAGCCGGTACTCGATGGGCGTCAGGTGCACTTCGACACCGGCCTTGCGCACGACGCGCGCGGCCAGGTCGACCTCGACATCACCGAAGCGAAAGACCGCGTCCGTCGTGCTTCGACCGGCGCGAGCGCGGCGCAGGTTGGCGCGCGTGCGTGCCAGCAACTCGGCCACGCCGAAGGGCTTGGTGATGAAGTCGTCGGCGCCGGCGTCCAGCGCGGCGACTTTCTCGCTCTCATGGGTGCGCGCGGACAGCACGATGATCGGCACGCCGGACCAGGTGCGCACCTCGCGGATGAAGTCCACGCCGTCGCCATCGGGCAAGCCCAGGTCAGCGATGACGAGGTCCGGCCGACGCGTGCCGGTTTCGACCAGACCCTGCTTGAGGGTCCCCGCCTCGAAGACCTGCCAGCCTTCGGCCTCGAGCGAGATGCGCACGAAGTGGCGGATCTCGCGTTCGTCCTCGAGCACCAGTGCAACGGGGGGCGGGTTGGACATCAGCGATCCTCGGTGTCGGCCGCCAGCGGTGCTTCCGCATCGACAGCCGGCGGCGTGCCCAGCGGCAGGCTGAACGTGAAGGTCGCGCCCTGCGGATGGGTCGCTTCGACCCAAATGCGGCCGCGATGGGCCTCGACGATCGCGCGGCAGATGGCCAGGCCCAGCCCGACCCCGGGCGTGACCGACTCGGCCTGGCCGCGTGTGAACTTCTCGAAGATGGCCTCTTCCTGGCCGGGCGCAACGCCCGGGCCGTGATCGCGCACGCCGACCTGCAGTCGATCGTCGACGGCGCTCGCCAGGATCTCGACCGGCGAGGTGGCAGGCGTGTATTTGCCCGCGTTCTCCAGCAGGTTGGCCAGCACCCGTTCGATCAACACCGCATCGCATTGCACCAAAGGCACGCCGGGCTCGATGTGCACGGTGACACGGCGCTCGCCCAGGCTGCCGTGGGCGGACTTCAGGGCGCCGCCGATGATCTCCTCGATCGACTGCCATTCGATGCGCAGCCGAATCTGGCCGCTCTGGATGCGCGCCATGTCCAGCAGCTTGGCCACCATGCCGGTCATGCGCCGCGACTTCTCGCCGATGGCCGCAGCCAGGCCCTGCTGCGGGCCGCTCAAGGGGGGCTGGCTCGCCGCCAGCATCTCGGCCATGGCGACCAGCGCGGCCAGCGGCGTGCGCAGGTCGTGCGACAGCGCCGCCAGCAGGGAGTTGCGCAGGCGCTCGGACTCCATCTGCACCGTGGCGCCCTGCGCCACTTCGACGTAGTGCACGCGCTCGAGCGCCATCGCCGTCAGGGCCGCGAAGGTCTCCAGCTGCTGCCGCTGTTCGGGCACCAGCAGGAAGCGCGGTTCCTCGGGCTGTACCGCCAGCACGCCGCGAGTGCGCATCGTCGCCTTCAGCGGCAGGTACAGCCAGGCGCTGCCGGCCAGCGTGTCGGTGCCCAGGCCGGCCGGCACGTCGTGGTCCAGCACCCATTGCGCGGTGCCCGGGTCCAGGCCGGTGTCGTCGCTGCGCGGCGGCTGCAGGCGGTCGTTCGCATCCAGCACATAGATGGCCACCCGGGCGCGGAATTCACGGCCGATCACCGCCTGCGCGACTTCGACCACCTGCCCGTTGCTCAGTGTGTTGGACAGGTCGCGCGCGGCCTCGAACAGCGCCTGCGAACGCACCTCGCGGTGCGTCGCCACCCGCGCCTGGAAACGCAGCCCCGCCGTCAGCTGCCCGGTAACCAGGCCGACCACCAGCATCACGGCGAAGGTCAGCAGGTACTGCACGTCGGCGACGGCGAACGACAGCCGAGGCGGAACGAAGAAGACGTCGAAGGCCGCCACGTTGACGAATGCCGCCAGTACCGCCGGCCCACGGCCCAGCCACACCGCCACGCCCACCACCGACAGCAGGAACACCATCACGATGTTGGCCAGGTCGAAGTACGGTGCCAGCAGATGCGTGACCGCGGTGGTGCCGGCGCAGGCAGCGAGCGCGAGGGCATAACGCCGCCAGCGGCGCGCCAGCTCGGCATCGGCCTGTGCCGCGGCGAACCGGGGCGCCGGTGCCGGCCGCGACTTCGGCGGCCGACCGACCTCGATGCGGTCGATGTCGGGTGCCACCGATGCAATGGCCTGCCCCAGTCTGCGCCGTGGCCACCACGCCGCGGCGCGGCTGTTGCCAAGCACCAGCTTGGACAGGTTGTGGCTGCGCGCGTAGTCCACCAGCGCCTGCACCACACCCTGCGCCGACAACACCGCCGTGCTGGCGCCCAGTGCCTGGGCGAGTTTCACGGCCTGCAGGATGCCGTCGCGGCGGGTCCTGTCCAGGCGCTGCAGCGCAGGCGTCTCGATGTACACGGCATGCCAGCTCACCGCCAGCTGTCGGGCCAGCTGTGCCGCGCTGCGCACCACGTGCTCGGCACCCTCGTGCGGACCGATGCAGCACAGGAGCGCGCCTTCGGTCTTCCACACCGGGGCGATCGAACGGTCGGTGCGGTAGGCCTGGACATCCTCTTCCACACGGTCGGCGGTGCGGCGCAAGGCGAGTTCGCGCAGCGCCATCAGGTTGCCCTTGCGGAAGAAGTTCCTCGCCGCGCGCTCGGCCTGTGCCGGCAGATACACCTTGCCGGCGGCCAGACGTTCGATCAGTTCGTCGGCAGGCGTGTCGACCAGCACCACCTCGTCGGCCTTGTCGAAGAAGGTGTCGGGCAGCGTCTCGTGCACCGCGATGCCCGTGATGCCGCCGACGACGTCGTTCAGGCTCTCCAGGTGCTGCACGTTGAGCGTGCTGTAGACGTCGATGCCGGCGGCGAGCAGCTCCTCGACGTCCTGCCAGCGCTTGGGATGGCGCGACCCGGCGACGTTCGAATGCGCGAGTTCGTCGACCAGGACCAGGCCCGGCTGGCGTGCCAGTGCGGCGTCGAGATCGAATTCAGCGAGCACCCTGCCGCGGTACGCGATCTGCGCCGGCGGCAGCGTCGGCAGGCCTTCCAGCAGCGCGGCCGTCTCGCTGCGCCCGTGCGTCTCGACGATCCCGGCGACCACGTCCACGCCATCGGCGTGCAGCTTGCGCGCCGCCAGCAGCATGGCGTAGGTCTTGCCCACGCCGGCGCACGATCCGAAGTAGATGCGCAGGCGGCCACGTTGCGCCCGCTGCTCCTCTTGACGGATCTGCGCCAGCAGGGCGTCGGGGTCGGGGCGGGGGTCGTCGGTCATCGCGCTGCCGCATTGTCACAGCCGGCCCGCGCAAGCAGGGCCCACGGTGGTGCGGGCCAGGCAGGTCAAGGGCTCGCGGCGTCCAAGGCCAGGTTGAGCCGCAGCACGTTGATGCGCGGCTCGCCGATGACGCCGAGCAGGCGACCCTCGGTGTAGCCGTCGATCAGCTGCTGCAGCTGGGCCAGCGGCAGGCCACGCTGTTTGGCGACTCGCGCGGCCTGGTACCGGGCGGCGGCGACGCTGATGTGCGGGTCCAGGCCACTGCCCGACGCGGTGACCAGGTCGACGGGCACCGGCGCCGTGTTGCCCGGGTCGGCCGCGCGCAGTGAGTCGATGCGGCCCTTGACGGCATCGGCCAGCGCCGGGTTCAAGGGGCCCTGGTTGGAGCCGCCGGAGGCGCTGGCGTTGTTGGGCATCGGGCCGGTTGCCGACGGGCGGCCCCAGAGGTACTTCGGGTCGCTGAAGTTCTGCCCGATCAGCGACGAGCCGACCGGTTTGCCTTCACGCACGACCAGGCTGCCCGCCGCCTGCTGCGGGAAGGCGACTTGGGCGATGGCGGTGACGATCAGCGGGTACACGATCCCGGTGAGCGCGGTCAACAGCGCGAACAGGACCAGGGCGGGACGCAGGGTGGAGGTCATGACGGTCCTTCAGACCAGATTCAGGGTCGACAGCAACAGGTCGATGACCTTGATGCCGACGAAGGGCACGATCAGCCCGCCGACGCCGTAGACGAGCACGTTGCGCCGCAGCAAGGCGGCGGCGCCGATGGCGCGGTACTTCACGCCCTTGAGCGCCAGCGGGATCAGGAACACGATGACGATGGCGTTGAAGATCACCGCCGACAGGATGGCCGACGACGGGCTGGCCAGCCCCATCACGTTCAGCGCACCGAGCTGCGGGTAGGTGGTGACGAAGATCGCGGGAATGATCGCGAAATACTTCGCCACGTCGTTGGCGATCGAGAAGGTGGTGAGCGAGCCTCGCGTCATCAGCAACTGCTTGCCGGTCTCGACGATCTCCAGCAGCTTGGTCGGGTTGCTGTCCAGGTCGACCATGTTGCCGGCTTCCTTGGCTGCCTGGGTGCCGGTGTTCATCGCCACCGCCACGTCGGCCTGCGCCAGCGCCGGCGCATCGTTGGTGCCGTCGCCGGTCATCGCCACCAGCCGGCCTTCGGCCTGGTAGTCGCGGATCATCTTCAGCTTGGCCTCGGGGGTGGCCTCGGCCAGGAAGTCGTCGACGCCGGCCTCGGCCGCGATGGCTGCGGCGGTGAGACGGTTGTCGCCGGTGATCATCACCGTCCGTATGCCCATGCGGCGCAGCTCGGCGAAACGTTCCTTGATGCCGCCCTTGACGATGTCCTTGAGCTCGACCACGCCCAGGACGCGGGCGCCGTCGGCCACCACCAGCGGCGTGCTGCCCTTGCGCGCCACGTCCTCGGTGGCCGCCTGCACGTCGGCCGGGAAGTGGCCGCCCAGCGCCTGCACATGCTTGCGGATGGCATCGCCGGCGCCCTTGCGCAGTTGCCGCACGCTGCCGTCGGCGGCTTCGATGTCGACGCCGCTCATGCGCGTGTGGGCGGTGAAGGGCACGAACTGGGTCCTCAGGCTCGACAGCTCGCGTTCGCGCAACTTGAACTTCTGCTTGGCCAGCACCGTGATGCTGCGGCCTTCGGGCGTCTCGTCGGCCATCGACGCGAACTGCGCCACGTCGGCCAGCGCCTGCTCGGTCACGCCCTTGGCGGGAACGAAGGCCGACGCCTGGCGGTTCCCCAGCGTGATGGTGCCGGTCTTGTCCATCAGCAGCACGTTCACGTCGCCGGCGGCTTCGACCGCGCGGCCCGAGGTGGCGATGACGTTGGCCGCCATCATGCGGCTCATGCCGGCGACACCGATGGCCGACAACAGCGCCCCGATGGTGGTGGGGATCAGGCACACCAGCAGCGCAACCAGCGCGGTGAGGGTCACCGGCGTGCCGAGCTGGGCGGCCTCACCTGCAACGCTCGCGCTGAAGATCGAGTACGGCAGCAAGGTCACGGTGACGACCAGGAAGACGATGGTCAAGGCCACCAGCAGGATGGTCAGCGCGATCTCGTTGGGTGTCTTCTTGCGCTTGGCTCCCTCGACCATCGCGATCATGCGGTCGAGGAACGACTCGCCCGGGTTGACGCCGATGCGCACCACCAGCCAGTCCGACAGCACCCGGGTGCCGCCGGTGACCGAGGCGAAGTCGCCGCCGGACTCGCGGATCACCGGGGCCGATTCGCCGGTGATCGCGCTCTCGTCGACCGAGGCCACGCCTTCGATCACCTCGCCGTCGAGCGCAATCACGTCACCGGCCTCGACCAGCACGACCGCGCCCTTGCGCAGTTCGTCGGCTTCCTGCGGGTGCCAGGACGAGCCATGCCGCGGCTGCTCCAGCTTCTTGGCGATGACCTTCTTCTTCATGCCGCGCAGCGACGACGCCTGCGCCTTGCTGCGGCCCTCGGCCATCGCCTCGGCGAAGTTGGCGAACAGCACGGTGAACCACAGCCAGACGGTGATGGCCAGGATGAAACCCTGGGGTGCCTCGCCCTGGCCGCCCAGGGCCTGCGCCCACAGGAGCGTGGTGAGGATGCTGCCGACGTAGACGACGAACATCACCGGGTTGCGCCACTGCACGCGCGGGTCGAGCTTGCCGAACGCGGAGACGATGGCTGGCTTGACGAGCGCCGGGTCGAGCAAGGAGAAGGTCTTGGCGCTCGTCATGGTCTTGTCCGGTCGTGGATCACTTCGGCGACCACAACATCAAGTGCTCGACCACCGGCCCCAGGGCCAGCGCGGGCACGTAGTTCAGCAGGCCGACCAGCAACACGGTGACGATCAGCAGCACGACGAACAGCGGGCCGTGGGTCGGCAAGGTGCCGCCGGTCACCGCCATGCGCTTCTTCGCCGCCAGCGAGCCGGCGATCGCCAGCACGGGCACGATGACGCCGAAGCGGCCGAACCACATCGCGACGGCCAGCATCGTGTTGTAGAAGGGCGTGTTGGCCGACAGGCCGGCGAAGGCGCTGCCGTTGTTGTTGCCGGCCGAGGTGAAGGCGTACAGGATCTCGGAGTAGCCGTGTGCGCCCGGGTTGGCGATGCCGACCTTGCCGGCGTCCGCCAGCACCGCGACGGCCGTGCCTGCCAGCACCAGGATGGGCGTGACGAGGATGGCGACGGACACCATCTTCATCTCGTAGGTCTCGATCTTCTTGCCCAGGTACTCGGGCGTGCGGCCGATCATCAGCCCGGCGATGAAGACCGCCAGGATGGCGAAGACCAGCATGCCGTACAGGCCCGTGCCGACGCCGCCGAAGACCACCTCGCCGAGCTGCATCAGCACCAGCGGCACGGCGCCGCCGAGCGGCGTGAACGAATCGTGCATGCCGATGACGGCGCCGCACGAGGCCGCGGTGGTGATGGCGGCGAACAGCCCCGTGGCGGCGATGCCGAAGCGCGCTTCCTTGCCTTCCATGTTGCCGCCGGGCTGGGTGGCACTGGCCGTCTGGTCGGCGCCCAGCGCGGCGAGCAGCGGGTTGCCCTGCTGTTCCTGCGCGATCACCACCACCACGGCAACGACGAAGATCGCCGTGATCGCGGCCAGCACCGCCCAGCCCTGGCGCGCGTCACCGACCCTGTGGCCGAACATGAAGACCAGCGCCGCCGGGATCAGGAAGATGGCCAGCATCTGGACGAAGTTCGTCAACGCCGTCGGGTTTTCGTAGGGGTGCGCCGAGTTGGCGTTGAAGAAGCCGCCGCCGTTGGTGCCGAGCATCTTGATCGCCTCCTGCGAAGCGACCGGGCCCATGGCCAGCGTTTGCCTGTCGGTCTTGACGTCCTCCATCACCGGCGCGCCCTTGTCGTCCTTCAGCGGCTGGCCGTCGGGGCCGGTCTTCGGCTGCTGGTAGGTGGTCGTGTCCAGTGTCGTGACCTCCTGGTAGGGCGAGAAGTTCTGGATCACGCCCTGGCTGACCAGGAACAAGGCGAACAGCAGCGACAGCGGCAATAGCACATAGGCGGTGACACGCGTGATGTCGACCCAGAAATTGCCGATGGAGCTTGCAGAACGGGCCGCGAAGCCGCGTACCAGCGCTACCGCGACCACGATGCCGGTGGCGGCGGAGAGGAAGTTCTGCACCGCCAGCGCCAGCATCTGCGTCAGGGTGCTCATCGTGGCTTCGCCGCCATAACCCTGCCAGTTGGTGTTGGTGACGAAGCTGATCGCGGTGTTGAACGACGAGTCGGCACCGACCCCCGCCAACCCTTGCGGGTTCAGCGGCAGCACGCCCTGCAAGCGCTGCAGTGCGTAGACCGCGATCACGCCCAGGAAGTTGAAGACGACGAGCGCGATGGCGTACTGGCGCCAGCCCATGCCGGCGGCCGGGTCGATGCCGGCCAGCCGGTACAGGCCCCGTTCGGCCGCTGCGAACGGCGCCATCCAGCGCGGCAGTTGGCCTTCGGCCACGGCCGCCAGCCACTGGCCGAGCGGCCACGCCAGCAGCAGCAGAACACCCAGGTAGGCGGCGAGCAGGAACCAGGCCGGGGCGTTCATCAGAACTCCTCCGCCTTCAGCAAGGCATAGGCCAGGTACACGAGCAGGCCTACGGCGGCCGCGCCGGCAAGCCCATAGAGCCAGATCATTGGCGCGCTCCCAGCTTGTCGCAGCCCAGCACCCCGCCGACGATGGCAACCAGCATCAGCGCGGCTGCACCCAGAAACAGGATGTCCATGGACCCCTCACGAAGGCGATGTGCAATGCCATGCAGCGTAGGGACCGCGGCGTCAAGGTGGTGTAGAGAGATCTGGGCGGCGCATCAAGACGATGCAAAGAACGCGGCGCGCCGGCGGGCGAACGCGGTGACAGAGGCCCGATACTTGCGGACCCGGAGGACGAGCCCATGATCCGTGACCCCGAAACCCTGGATGCGCTGCTGGACAGCGTGCGCCGCTTCGTGCGCGAACGCCTGGTGCCGGCCGAGGACGAAGTCGCCGAGAGCGACGAGATCCCGGCGGCCATCGTGCAGGAGATGCGCGAACTCGGCCTGTTCGGCCTGACCATCCCCGAGGCCTACGGCGGCCTGGAGCTGACGATGGAGGAGGAGGTGCGCGTGCTGTTCGAGTTCTGTCAGACCTCGCCGGCCTTCCGTTCGGTTTTCGGCTCGACGGTGGGCATCGGTTCGCAGGGCATCCTGATGGACGGCACGCCCGAGCAGAAGGCCAGGTACCTGCCGCGCATGGCCAGCGGCGAGCTCGTCGCCTCGTTCGCGCTGACCGAGCCCGACGCCGGCTCCGACGCCGCGTCGCTGCGCACCAGCGCCGTGCGCGACGGCGACGACTATGTCGTCAACGGCACCAAGCGCTACATCACCAACGCCCCGCAAGCGGCCGTGCTGACGCTGATGGCGCGCACCGACCCGGCCGACAAGGGTGCCGGCGGCATCTCGGCCTTCATCGTCGACACGCGCACGCCGGGCATCAGCTACGGCCGCCTCGACCGCAAGATGGGGCAGAAGGGCGCCCACACCTGCGACGTCGTCTTCGACAACTGCCGCGTGCCGGCGGCCAACCTGATCGGCGGCCACGAAGGCCGCGGTTTCAAGACCGCGATGAAGGTGCTGGACAAGGGCCGCATCCACATCTCGGCGGTGTGCGTGGGCGTGGCGCAGCGCATCCTCGACGACGCGCTGCGCTACGCGATGCAGCGCAAGCAGTTCGGGCAGCCGATCGCCGAGTTCCAGCTCGTGCAGGCCATGCTGGCCGACAGCCGCACCGAGCTCTACGCCGCACGCTGCATGGTGCTGGACGCCGCGCGTCGGCGCGACGACGGGCTTCCGGTGTCGACCGAAGCCTCGTGCTGCAAGCTCTTCGCCTCCGAGATGTGCGGCCGCGTCGCCGACCGCGCCGTGCAGATCCTCGGCGGCGCCGGCTACGTGGCCGACTACGGCATCGAACGCTTCTACCGCGACGTGCGGCTGTTCCGCCTGTACGAGGGCACGACGCAGATCCAGCAGCTCATCATCGCGCGCAACATGATCCGCGAGGCGGCGTGAGCGTGCCGCCTGCCGCCGCGGCGCAGACGCCGATCGGCCAGATCCCCTTCCTCGGCCTGCTCGGCCTGCAGCAGGAGGCCAGCGAACCCGGTTGCTCGCGGCTCGTGCTGCCCGAGCTGCGGCCCGAGTTCTGCAACCTGCTGCCGGCCGCGCACGGCGGCATCGTGATGACGCTGCTGGACGTGGCGATGGCGCGCGCCGCCACTTCGCAGCCCGGCGCGGCGGCGAGCACGGTGGTGACGGTCGAGATGTCCAGCCGCTTCGTCCGGCCGGCCCGCGGCCCCCTCAGCGCCGAGGGCCGCGTGCTGCATGCCGGCGGTTCGCTGTGCAGCTGCGAGGCCGTCGTTCGCGACGCCGAAGGCCGCCTGGTGGCCAGCGCACAGGGCACCTTCAAGTACTGGCGCGGGCCGCTCGGCGGCGTCGAATAGCCCGCGGCCCGGGCGGCGCGCCTATGCCGGCAGCGCCTCGCGGCAGGCGGCACCCGGCGGGGGCTCATGCTGTGGCGGTCGGCGCGCAGCGACGACCGTCTCAGTGAAGCGCTGCGGCCTGCCCGCGCTCGCCTTTGCCGCGCGGATGCGCGCGACTGGAGCGGATTCAGCGCGAATGCCAGTTGCCACTCGCCGTCGGTCGGTTCTTGTCGACTGACGGCAAACTGGCATCACGCGCCGGTGCTGCCGAAGACGATCATGCCGCGCGCATTCCGGCCTGCGGCCAGGTCGTCGAAGGCCTGCGCGGCTTCGGCGATGCCGTAGCGGTGCGTGATCAGCTCGTCGAGCTTCAGGCGGCCGGCGCGGTACAGGTCCATCAGGCGCGGGAAGTCGTCGCGCGGTCGCGCCGAGCCGAAGTTGCTGCCGGTGAGCGTCTTCTCATCGAAGGTCAGGCTGGCGGTGCGCACGCTGGTCGTGTCCTGCAGGCCGGCGACGCCGACGACGACCGCGGTGCCGCCCTTGCGCAAGGCGCCGTAGGCCTGTGCCGCGATGCTGCCCAGGCCGATGCATTCGAAGGCGTAGTCGGCGCCGCCGCCGGTGAGCTTCTTCAGTGTCTTCACCAGGTTGTCGTCGCCGCTGGCGTTGACGGTGTGGGTGGCGCCGAACAGGCGCGCCAGCTCGAGCTTGCTGTCGACGCGGTCGACGGCGACGATCATCGTCGCGCCGGCGATGGCGCAGCCCTGGATCGCGTTCAGACCCACGCCGCCGGCGCCGAAGACGATGGCCGTCGATCCCGCCTCCACCTTGGCCGTGTTGAGCACCGCGCCGACGCCGGTCATGACGCCGCAGCTCACCAGCGCACAGCACTCGGGCGCCACGTCGGGCACCGCCTTGACGACGTTGCCGACATGCAGCGTCGCGTATTCGGCCATCACGCCGCAGCCCGAGAACACCGACAGCGGCTGGCCCTGCGCGTCGTGCGTGCGCACCGTGCCGTCGGGCAGCGTGGTGATGGCCTTGCCGGCCTGGTCGCACAGCTGCGGCCGGCCGCTGGCGCACCAGCGGCAGCGCCCGCACATGCTGACGAAGGAGCTGATGACGCGGTCGCCGAGCGCGAATTCGCTCACCCCTTCGCCGACTTCGACGACGATGCCTGCGGCTTCGTGGCCCAGCACCAGCGGCAGCGACATCGCGATCGTGCCGTCGACAGCCGACAGGTCGCTGTGGCACACGCCGCAGGCTTCCATGCGCAGCGTGACTTCGTCGCGCTGCGGCGGCGCGACCTGGATCGTCTCGACCGTCACCGGTCCCCCGCGCGTGCGGGCGACCACGGCCTGGGCGGTACGTGTCATCGAAGCTCCCGGAAGGAAGGGGTTCAGGCGCCGGGCAGGTGGCGGCCGAGTTCGATCTTGGCGATGGCGTTGCGGTGCACCTCGTCGGGGCCGTCGGCAAAACGCAGCGTGCGAATGCCGGCGTAGGCGCGCGCCAGGCCGAAGTCCTCGCTCATGCCGGCGCCGCCGTGCACCTGCATCGCCCAGTCGATGACCTGCAGCGCCATCGCCGGCGCCGCGACCTTGATCATCGCGATCTCCTGGCGCGCGCCCTTGTTGCCCGCCTTGTCCATCTTCCAGGCGGCGTGCAGCACCAGGAAACGCGCCTGGTCGATGAGGATGCGGGCGTTGGCGATGCGTTCGCGCGTCACGCCCTGGTCGGCCAGCTTGCGGCCGAAGGCGGTGCGCTGCAGCGCCCGCTGGCACATGTCTTCCAGCGCGCGTTCGGCGCGGCCGATGGTGCGCATGCAGTGGTGGATGCGGCCGGGGCCGAGCCGGCCCTGCGCGATCTCGAAGCCGCGGCCTTCGCCGAGCAGCATGTTGTCCACCGGCACGCGCACGTTGCTGAAGTCGACCTCGGCGTGGCCGTGCGGCGCGTCGTCGTAGCCGAACACCGGCAGGTGGCGCAGCACCGTGACGCCCGGCGTGTCCATCGGCACCAGGATCATCGACTGCTGCTGGTGGCGGTTGACGTGCTGCGGGTCGGTCTTGCCCATGAAGATCAGCACCTTGCAGCGCGGGTCGTTGGCGCCGGAGGTCCACCATTTGCGGCCGTTGACGACGTAGTGGTCGCCGTCGCGTTCGATGCGCGCCGCGATGTTGGTGGCGTCCGACGAGGCCACGGCGGGCTCGGTCATCGCGAAGCCCGATCGGATGCTGCCGTCGAGCAGCGGCAGCAGCCACTGCCGCTGCTGTTCGGGTGTGGCGTAGCGGACCAGCGTCTCCATGTTGCCGGTGTCGGGCGCCGAGCAGTTGAACACCTCGGCGCCGATCGGCGAGCGGCCCATGATCTCGGCCAGCGGCGCGTATTCCAGGTTCGTCAGGCCTGCGCCGTACTGCGACTCGGGCAGGAACAGGTTCCACAGGCCTTCGGCCTTGGCGCGCGACTTCAGCTCCTCCATCACCGGCGCCGGCTGCCAGGCGTTGCCGGCGGCGCGGGCGGCGTTCATCTCGGTCTCGAAACGCGCCTCGGCGGGGTAGACATGCTGCTGCATGAAGGCGCCGACGCGCGCCTGCAGGTCCCGGACCTTGGGGGAATGCTCGAAATCCACGCTGTGCTCCTTGGGCGGTGCTGCCGTGCCGGCGGCCGAGACATTGTGGAGGTTCGAACCCAAGCGGGCCATCGCCTTGGCGACAGTGCTTCAGTTGAAGGTCCTGCCCTCGGCGGCCAGTTGCAGCAGCAGCGGCGCCGGCTGCCACGACGCGTCGGCACCGGGCTCGGCGGCAAAGCGCCGCAGGGCGCGCACGACGCTGGGCAGCCCCACCTGGTCGGCATAGAGCATCGGCCCGCCGCGCCTGAGCGGGAAACCGTAGCCGTTGAGGTAGACGAGGTCGATGTCCGAGGCGCGCGCCGCGATGCCCTCGGCCAGGATGCGTGCGCCTTCGTTGACCAGCGCGTAGATGCAGCGTTCGACGACTTCGGCGTCGCTCACCTGCCGCGGCGTGATGCCGTGGCTGGCGCGGAAGTCGGCGATCAGCTGCTCGGTCACCGGGTCGGGCAGCGGGTCGCGTTTGCCGGTCTCGTAGCGGTACCAGCCGGCACCCGTCTTCTGGCCGTAGCGGCCGGCCTCGCACAGCTTGTCGGCGACGCTGGGTTTCATCTCGACGCCGGCCTCGGCGGCCTTGCGCTTGCGTGTCGCCCAGCCGATGTCCAGCCCGGCCAGGTCGCCCATGCGGAACGGCCCCATGGCCATGCCGAAGGCCTGCAGCGCCGCGTCGATCTGCTGCGGCAGCGCGCCGGCGTTGATCAGGCCCTGCGCGGCGGCGCCGTAGCGCGCCAGCATGCGGTTGCCGATGAAGCCGTCGCAGACGCCGGAGATCACCGCCACCTTCTTGATTTTCTTGGCCAGCGCCAGGCAGGTGGCCAGCACCTCGGGCGCGGTGCGGGCGCCGCGCACGATCTCCAGCAGGCGCATCACGTTGGCCGGGCTGAAGAAGTGCAGTCCCAGCACGTCGGCCGGCCGCTGCGTGAAGGCGGCGATGCGGTCGATGTTCAGGTAGCTGGTGTTCGACGCCAGGATGGCGCCGGGCTTGCAGGCGGCGTCCAGGGCGCGGAAGACCTGCTCCTTGACGTCCATGTTCTCGAACACCGCCTCGATCACGAGGTCGGCGTCGCGCAGCGCTTCATAAGCCAGCGCTGGCGTGATGAGGCCCATCCGATGCTCGACCTGTTCGGGCTTGAGCTTGCCCTTCCTGGCCGAGCTCTCGTAGTTCTTGCGGATCGTCGCCAGGCCGCGGTCCAGCGCCTCCTGCTTCATTTCCAGCAGCACCACCGGGATGCCGGCGTTGACGAAGTTCATCGTGATGCCGCCGCCCATGGTGCCGGCGCCGATGACGCCGACCTGGGCGATGCTGCGCAGCGGCGTGTCGGCGGGCAGGCCGTCGATCTTGGACGCCGCGCGCTCGGCGGCAAAGACATGGCGCAGCGCGCGCGATTCGGGTGTGGCCATCAGCGCCAGGAAGGCCTCACGCTCCAGCCGTAGGGCCTCGTCGATGGGTTTGTTAAGCGCCCAGCCCACCGCCTCGACACACTTCAGCGGCGCCGGGAAGCCCTTGGACGTGGCGGCCACATTGTTGCGGGCGAACTGCAGGTAGGCCTCGCCCTGGGCGTCGCGCACCTCGAGGTCGCGCGTGCGTTGCAGCGGCCGCTTTTCGGCCACCACGCGGTCGGCCAGCGCCAGTGCGGCGTCGAGCACGTCGCCTTCGGTCAGCGCGTCGAACAGCGGCGTGCCGGCAAAGCTGCGTGCCGGCACCGTGGCGCCCGAGACGATGAGGTTCAGCGCCGCTTCCAGCCCCAGCAGCCGTGGCAGCCGCTGCGTGCCGCCGGCGCCGGGCAGCAGGCCCAGCTTGACCTCGGGCAGCGCGATCTGGGCGTCGCTGCGGGCGACGCGGAAATGCGCGCCCAGGGCCAGCTCCAGCCCGCCGCCCATGCAGACACCGGCGATCGCCGCGATCACCGGTTTGGGCGCGTTCTCCATCGCCTCGATGAGCGCCGGCAGCCGCGGCTCCTGGGCGGCCAGGGCGGTGCCGAATTCCTTGACGTCGGCGCCGCCCGAAAAAGCACGCCCGTTGCCGGTGACGACGATGGCCGCCACGGCAGGGTCGGCCAGCGCGCGGTCCAATGCCTCGAGCAGCGCACTGCGCAGCGCGGCGCCCAGGCCGTTGACGGGAGGGTGGTCCAGCGTGATGACGACGTGGCCTGCGCGCAGGTCGTAGCGGATGGGGCTCATCGGGGGGCTTCTCCTGTCAGGGTCGAGGCAGTTGCGCTCGCGCGCCATTGTGCTGCCGCGTGGCAGCGGGTTCCGCCGCGCCGGCAGGCACCCGGTTCAGGTGCCGCCCACGTAGGGGTTTGTTCGCCGCTCGTTCCCGAAGCGGCCCTCGGGCCCGTGGCCGGGGACGAAGACGGTGTCGTCGCCCATCGGCCAGAGCTTGCCGACGATGCTGGCAACCAAGGTGTCGAGGTCGCCGCCCGGCAGGTCGGTGCGGCCGATGCTGCCGGCGAACAGCACGTCGCCGACGTAGGCGCGCCGCGACTCGGCGTCGTGGAACACGACGTGGCCCGGCGTGTGGCCCGGGCAATGGCGAACCCATAGCGTGCAACGCCCGACCTCGACGCGGTCGCCGTCGTCCAGCCAGCGCGTCGGCGCGAAGGTCTCGGCGGGCGGGAAGCCGAACAAACGCGCCTGCTGGGCCAGGCCGTCGATCCAGAACTGGTCGCCGCGCTGCGGCCCGACGATCGGCAACGCCAGTTCGCGTGCCAGCGTGCCGGCGCCGCCGGCATGGTCGATGTGCGCATGGGTGAGCAGGATCTGCTTGAGCGTGACGCCCTGCTGCTGCGCCGCGGCCAGCAGCAGCGGCAGGTCGCCGCCGGGGTCGATGACGGCCCCTTCCATCGTCTGGTCGCACCAGACGAGGGAGCAGTTCTGCTGAAAGGCGGTGACGGGGATGGTTTGGTGGCGCAGCATGATGACGCGACGATAACGGCGCCGGCGTCGTTGTCGGCCGTTGTCACCGCGGCGGTGGCGACGCGGCTCTCTGGCCGTGCACTTGTGCGCTCCGGCCGGTCAAGTTTGGTGCCGACTGACCGATGCTGCCGCCGCCAGCGCCGCTTCCGCCTTCGCACAGACGCCGGAGACCCCCACCACGCTGCAGGGCGGCAAGGTGATTTCGGTCGACGAGGCCAAGAAGCTGCTCGACGGCAAGGCGGTCGTCTTCGTCGACACGCGCAGCGTCGTCAACTTCGGCAAGGGTGATGTGCCCGGCGCCATGACGGCGGCTTGCAAGGAGAAGAGCGAGCCGGTGGCCAGCGTCGACACGGCGGTGGACAGCTTCGAACTCGACAAGCTGCCCAAGGACAAGTCCGCGCCGGTGGTCTTCTACAGCGACGGCCCGACCGGCTGGAAGTCTTACAAGGCGGCGGTGCCGAGCGTCGAGGCAGGTCACAAGCAGGTGACGTACATGCGCGGTGGCATGGCCGACTGGGAGGCCAAGACCTTGCCGGTGCAGCGCTGATCGGCACCCCGACGAGCCTTCCCACGGACCGGCAGCGTTCGACTCGCCGGCACAAGAACGAACTCAAGGGGTCGATGATCGTGTTCAACTTCGCTGCGCATTGGAGCCTCAAGCGTTGGCTGCTCGGCAGCCTCGGGCTGCTGGGCATCGTGCTGCTGACGCTGGCCGCGGCGATCGCTGCGACTTACGTGCTCGAGCGCGACAGCCGCGCTGCGGCCGCCTTGGCCATGCGAACGCAGACCGACCTGCAGATGTACCTGCGCGGGCTCAACGAGGCCGTGCTGTCCGACGGCTCGTCCAGCGCGACGAAGCTGGCGCGCGACTCCAGACAGCAGTTCGCTGCTGGCCTGAAGGCGCTGCTGGCCGTCGGCACGCTGATCTACCGCGTCGGGTTTGCCCGCCTGGGCGGTGAGCCCTCACTGGCCTGCGGACCATGCGACGCAACAGAAGGCGGCGCTGGTGGGGAGCAGAGCGCGGCCGCCGCCGAGAGCTCGAAGCAGCAGGCGCTGCAACTCGTGCAGGCGGTGTCGGTGTTCAGACTGGGCCGGCCAGCGGCCGCATGAGCGGGTCTTGATCGCCCGGGCCGGATGGCCCGGCGTCGAGACGGTGCATCCGCGACCGTTTACATTGGGCGCCGTTTCACGCGCCCTCGTGTCGCCGTCGCACGGGCGGCGGCAGCGGGTGTCACGCCGGCCCTGCCGACAGCTCCGGAAACCGACCGTCGATGAATCGTCCTGATCGATCTGCCGATGTGGCCTGGCTGCTCGTCTTCGCTTGCTGGGTCGTCGCCACCCTGTCCACGCTGGGCGCGCTTTTCTTCAGCGAGGTCATGGAGCTGCCGCCCTGCGTGCTGTGCTGGTACCAGCGCATCTTCATGTTCCCGCTCGTGCTGCTGCTGCCGCTCGGGCTGTTCCCGTTCGACGCCAGGGTCGTGCGTTACGCACTGCCGCTGGCCTTCGGCGGCTGGCTCGTGGCGCTGTTCCAGGTGCTGCTGGTCGCGGGCCTGATCCCCGAGCAGATCCGCCCCTGTACCCAGGGCGTGCCTTGCTCGGATGTGCAGATCCAGTGGCTGGGCTTCGTGAACATCCCCTTGTTGTCCTTCGTCGCCTTTTCCATCATGAACGCGCTGCTCGTCGTGGCGCGCAGCCGGAGCCCCCGATGAGCCGCAAGTCCAGGAAGAACCCGTCGCCACCGGTGAGCCCACCGCCGGCTGCACCGGCGCCGCGGCCCGGCGCGCCCGCGGCGGGCCCGATAACCCGGCGCAGGGTCTTCATCGCCACCGCGGTGCTGCTGCTGCTGGCTTTCATTGCGGCGACGCTGCTGTACCGCAGCCAACAGGCGCAGTCGCCGCAACTCGCCGCCGCCAAGAACCAACCGGCGCTGGCGAGCGCACAGTCGCCCAGCTTCGGCAAGCCCGGGGCACAGGTGCACATCGTCGAGTTCTTCGACCCCGCCTGCGAGACCTGCGCGCTGTTCTTCCCGCATGTCAAGCAGTTGATGTCGGCCAACCCCGACCGCATCCGGCTGTCGCTGCGCCACGTGCCGTTCCACCCGGGTTCGGACCAGGTGGTCAGGATCCTCGAGGCCGCGCGCAAGCAGGACAGGTACCTGCCGGTGCTCGAAGCGCTGTATGCCTCGCAGGACCGGTGGGTCGTCAACCACGTCGTGCAGCAGGACCGGGTGTGGGCGTCGCTGGGCGGCGTCGGGCTGGATCTCGAGCGGCTCAGGAACGACATGAATGCCCCCGAGCTGGCGCAGCGCATGGCGCAGGACATGGCCGACGCCCGCGTGCTGGGCGTGACCAAGACACCGGAGTTCTTCGTCAACGGGCGGCCGATGCCGCGCTTCGGGCTGGACGAGTTCCGCAACCTGGTGGCCGAGGAACTGCGTCGCGCCTATCCCTGACGCCGCGGCGTCGTGGCCCGCCGGCCGATCCCACCGCCCGGCCTAGGCTTTCGATGCACAGCAACCGGGAGCGCTGCAGGCGGCCTCGGCCGCGCGCTGCGCCGCGGCCGCAGGCTCGGCTGCAGCCGCCTCGGCCGCCTCGCGTGCCGCCGGCTTGACGGCGCGGATGAAACCGCTGACGAACTTGCCGTCGATCTGCTGTGCCAGCTGCTGCAGGTCGGCGTGCTGCCCGGCCAGGAATTCGCTGGCTTCTTCGGCGCCATAGACGCGCGTGACCTCGATGCTCGCGGCTTCGAAGCCGGCGCCAGCCAGCTTGGCCAGGTAGTCCTGTTCGGACAGCGCGCCGGCGACGCAGCCTATCCACAGTTCCATGTTCCGCCGGATCGCGGCCGGCACCTCGCCGCGCACGACGACGTCGGAAACGGCGAAGCGACCGCCGGGCTTGAGCACGCGAAAGGCTTCCTGCAGCACGCGGTCCTTGTCGCCCGACAGGTTGATGACGCAGTTCGAGATGACCACGTCGACCGAATTGGCCGGCAGCGGGATGCTCTCGATCTCGCCCTTCAGGAAATGCACGTTGGCCAGGCCGCTCTTGCGCTTGTTCTCCTGCGCCAGCGCCAGCATCTGGTCGGTCATGTCCAGGCCGTAGGCCTGCCCGGTGGGCCCGACACGTTTGGCCGACAAGAGCACGTCGATGCCGCCGCCGGAGCCGAGGTCGAGCACGGTTTCGCCGGCCTTCAGCTCGGCCAGCGCCGTGGGGTTGCCGCAACCCAGCGACGCCAGCAGCGCCTGTTCGGGCACGGCGCCGGCCTGCAGTGCGTCGTACAGATTCGAGGTGATGGGGTCGCAGCCGCCGCCGATGGCGCTGGCGCCGCCGCAGCAGGAGTTGCCGGCACCCTGGGCGACGCGCGTTGCGGCCTCGCCGTATCTGGCCCTCACGACTTCCTTGACATCGACATCGGTGTTCATCTTCATCTCCTTCGCTTCATTCGCAGCAGACGATCGTCTGCGGTTCGATGGCCTTGTTGCGCGTGCAGCACTCGGCATACAGGAAGCCGAGCAGCTCCTGCAAGGCTTTCGTGTTGGCCGAATACCAGAGGAAAGTGCCGTCGCGGCGCACCTTGACGAGCCCTTCGTTCTTCAGTTTCTCCAGGTGGTGCGACAGCGTCGAGCCGGCCAGCTGCAACTCGCTGGCGATGTCGCCGACCACCAGCCCCTCGGGATGGGCACTCAGCAACAGCCTGACGATGCGCAGACGCGGCGCGGTGCCCATGGCAGACAGCATGTCGGCAAAACGCGCCGTCGTTCCTTCGTCGTCTGCAGGTCTCATGGCTGTCGTCCTGTTGATTCTGTATTTCCGCGGTTAACGAAATATAGGTCGGGATCGAGACACCGTCAAGAGGTGTCCGGTGCCTTCGGGCAATGCAAGGCAGTCGCCCGAAACGCGAAGGCCCGCCATGGCTTGCGCAATGGCGGGCCTGCCGAAGTGCTCAATTCAGGATCTTGCCCAGATTGATGAGTTGAACCTCACCGCTGTTCGCGCCATCGTCGACGCCATCGTTGTCGTTGACGATCAGCACGTCACCGTTGGCCATCAGTGCCAGGCCTTCGATCTTTTCGTAGACGTTGCCATTGGGGGCTCTCAGGTCTGCCATCAGGTCACGCACCAGCACTTTGCTCAGGGTCGCGCCGTTGGACTTGCCTGTCAGGTCGAAGCGGTAGATGCGTTTGATGCGGGCGTCGGGGCCGAAGTTGTTGTCGCGCTCGACGACGAGAAAGCGGTTGCCGCCCAGCGCGGTGATGTCCGACAAGCCGACCCAGCCTCCGAACGGAGACGCGACCGGGTCCAGCGGGTAGAAGTAGAACTGCCAGGTCATGGCCGCGAGGTCGTAGACACCGATGCGCGGCTGCGCGTCGCCAGTCCAGGCTCGCTGGAAGGCGAGAACCAGCTTGCCGTCGGACTCCGCGATGCCCTCGTACCCGAAACGCACCTGCCTGGCGTTCACATCGGAGGGCAGCATGACGATGTTCTCGATCACGCCCGCGCTGGACACCTTGAAGATCAGGTTTGCCGTGCGCACCGGGCGGGCGGCCTCGCCCGCCGTGCCGTTGCCTTCGGAGGCGATCCAGAAGCCGCCACCGCTGGCCAGCGAGATGCCTTCCGGATCGATGTTGACCGATCCGTCCGCATTCACCATGGCCGCCAGGTCGGTGTCGTCGAAGGCATTCGCATCCGCGGTGTCGGGCAGCATGGCCGCCAGCGCGGCGATCTTGCCGTCGGGGTCGACGATGCGGATCTCGCTCTTGACGATGGCCGGTTTCGTGGACGTGTCGATCTCGAAGATGCGGTTGCCGCGGAAGAAGCTGTCCTCGATGCTGTAGACGGTTGCACCGCTGGTCGCGGCAGCAAGCCCCGACAGGGCCGACCAGGGGATCGGCGTGCCATCGGGACGGTCGGCCGACTGAATCGTGGGATAGGCCGGCGCCGCGGTCTGGTATTCGTAGATGTTCAGGCTGGAGCGAACCAGGTCCCCGCGGGCGTCGGCTTCGCTGGCGACGATCAGCAGCTTGCGCGACGGAATGGCCAGCACGCCTTCGGGGGCCAGCGCCGTGGGCAGCACCTGCTTGTACACCGGTGCGTTCTTCTGGCTCATGTCGTAGACCGCGATCACGCTGGAGCGCTCGGAGGCGATGAACAGATAGTCGGTGCCGTCGAAGCGGCCGAACTCGGCGTTCTCGGGCTCGTTGCCCTTGGCGTCGGAGCGCTTGTCGTTGTAGTGACCGATGCGCGCGACCAGGTGCTCCATCGTGTTGCCCGCCTCGTAGGCCACGGTGCCGTCGGTGTTGAACACCGTGTAGCCGCGGCTGCCACCCTCGAGATCGCCTTCGTTGGCGGTGACGAACTGCGTCGTCGAGATCCAGCTGACGCCGTCGGGCTCGCGCAGGCGGTCGGTCTGGGTCTGCGTGAAGCCGACCTGGTTGGGACGGGGCGCATCGGTCAGGTCGACCTTGTCCAGCGTGACACTGCCGGCGCTGAAATGCCGCGTGACCTTGCCGGTGGCCAGATCGACGAGCACGATGTGGTTGTTTTCCTGCAGCGTGACGACGGCGATGTTGTCCGCGTTGATGTCGACGTACTCGGGTTCGGGGTCGTCCGGGTACAGCGTCGCCAGGCCCGTCATGGCCACCGTGCGGGTCTTCCAGCTGCCGGGGCTGCCGGCCACGTCCACGATCACCAGGCTGCCTGCAGGCAACTGGGGCGGCGCACCGTCGCCCAGGTCTTCGTCCCGCTCGTTCTCGATGGCGATGGCGATGTACTTGCCGTCCTTGCTGGCCGCCACCGAATCCGGCTGACCCGGCAAGCTGATTTCTGCCACCGTCTTGCGGGTGGCGATGTCCACCACGACCAGCTTGCCCGAGGTGTTGATGAAGTCGGCGGAGGTGTTGACGGCGACCACGGCATGGGCGCCGAGCACGGTCACGGAAGTGGGCTCGCCGCCCATGCTCAGGCTGCCCAAGGCGACGGGCGCGGAAACATCGTCGATGCCGACGAAGCCGATCTCGCCCTTCGGGCTGTTGGTATAGACCAAGGTCTTGCCGTCTTCACTGGCGGCCACGATCTCCGCTGCCGTCTCGTCATCGGACTCGCATGACGATCCCGACTGGTTGCACACCGCAAAGGTCGCCACGCGGTTGAAGAACTTGCCGGCGTTCGGGGTCGAAGGGCTGGCCGAGGGCTCGGGCGCAGGCGCAGGGTCATCGCTGCCACCACAGGAGGCCAGGAAGCCGGACAGGACGATGACGGCTGCGATGGAAATGATGACTTTGTTCAAGGAAGCTCCGCGACAGTTTCACAATGGGAAAAGGGAAATTACATGTGCCTGCCGTGACATCGCTGTGACAGGGCGTGACCTCGCAAGTCGGCGCGCCTGATCCGGAACTGGAAACGCCACCGATCGTCGGCGACGACGAAGAGATGGACGTCGAGCCCGAGCTTGCCGGGGCCGCTTGTCTTTTCAGCGGCTTCGCCTGCCCGCCCGGCACCTGCGTGCGCAGCGGCGACGAGTTGCTGTGCTGCGAGTGGCCGGGAGTGTGGGTGCGCGAAGGCGAGATGCGCCCGCGCGGCCCGGCGCACCAGGTGGCGCGGCTGGAGCCGCTGACCTGCTCGAGGGCTGGCAGCCACGGCGGCGGGTGGCCGCTGCGCCTTGGCTACAGCAGTGCGTCGTCTGGGCCGGGTGCTGCGGCCTTGCGGATGCGCGTCGGCGGCTTCTTCGGCGCGGCCGGCACGCCATCGGCCCCGGTCACGGCGTCGACCAGGGCCTGCGTGGCATCGGCCTGGGCATCGGGGGTGGCGGCCGCAGCTGAGTGCGCGGGCTCTTCCTTGATGACCCGCGTGTACGGCGCCAGGAGCTGCACCAGCTGCCCGTAGACCTTGGGGTTGCCGGCCACCACTTCGCGCTGGTTGAGGAAGTCGGACTCGCCGGTGAAGTTGCCGATCAACCCGCCGGCTTCGGTGATGATCAGCGAACCGGCGGCCACGTCCCAGGGGTTGAGTCCGGTCTCGAAGAAGCCGTCGTAGTAGCCCGCGGCCACGTAGCACAGGTCCAGCGCCGCGGCGCCCGGTCGGCGCAGGCCGGCGCAGCACTGCATGATCTCCTCGAACATCTTCACGTAGCGCTTGAAGTTGTCGCCCTTGCGGAACGGGAAACCGGTGCCGATGAGGGCGTCGGTGAGGCGCGTGCGCTTGGACACGCGCAGCCGGCGGTCGTTGAGGAAGGCGCCACGGCCCTTGCTGGCGAAGAAGAGGTCGTTGCGTGTCGGGTCGTAGACCACGCCCTGCTGCACCTGGCCGCGGAAGGTCAGGCCGATCGACACCGCATACACCGGGAAGCCGTGCAGGAAGTTGGTGGTGCCGTCCAGTGGGTCGATGATCCAGGTGTAGTCGCTGTGCTTGGCGCCGTGTTCGCGGCCCGATTCCTCGGCCAGGATGGCGTGGCCGGGGTAGGCCTCGAGCAGGATCTGGATGATGGCGTTCTCGGCCGCGCGGTCCACTTCCGAGACGTAGTCGTTGGGCCCCTTGGTGCCGATCTTCAGCACCTCGAGGTCGAGCGCGGCGCGGTTGATGATCGAACCCGCCGCGCGTGCCGCCTTGATGGCGATGTTGAGCATCGGGTGGAGCGCTTGCGACATGGGGCGGCCTGCGGGAATGGGGGAGGGTGCGGAGCGGGGATGAAGAGCAGCGCAGCGACAATGCCTGCGGAAAACCCTCGATTCTATGGCGATGCCCGACGAGACACCGGCCCGCGCCCCCGCCGCAGCGCCCGACCCGACACGCTTCGTGCTCGTGCAGCCCAGCCACGCCGGCAACGTGGGCGCGGCGGCGCGGGCGATGAAGGTCATGGGCTTCACCGACCTGGTGCTGGTGGCGCCACGATTTGCCGATGTGCTGGCGCGACCGGAGACCCTGGCCCGCGCCAGCGGCGCCACCGACGTGCTGGCCGGCGCGCGCGTGGTGCCGACGCTGGCCGATGCGCTGCACGGCATCACCTGGGCCTGCGCCACCGCCATGACGCCGCGCGACTTCGGCCCGCCCACGCACGCCCCGCGCGAACACTTCGCGGCGCTGGCCGCGGCCGCGCACCGCGTGGCCCTGGTCTTCGGCCCGGAGCGAACGGGGCTCGCCAACGACGATGTCTACCGCTGCCACGCCTGCCTGTCGATCCCCACCGATCCGGCGTATGGATCGCTGAATCTGGCGCAGGCCGTGCAGCTCATCGCCTACGACTGGCGCCAGGCGCTGGGTGGTTTTGCCGTGCAGGCGCGCACCCCGGACCCGAAGCTGGCCGACGCCGGCGCCGTCGACGGCCTGCTGCAGCACTGGCAGCAGACCCTGGTGGCGATCGACTTCCTCGACCCCGCGGCGCCAAAGAAGCTGATGCCGAGGCTGCACCAGCTGCTGAACCGTGCCCGGCTGACGGTGGCAGAGGTGCACATCCTGCGCGGCGTGGCGCGCGCGGTGGTCAAGCGTCGGTGAAGCCTCTGCCGCGCGCCGGCGGCCGGGTCGATCAGGTCACCGGCGCCGGGTTGAACAGCACCAGCGCGTTGTGCAGCTTCCAGTGCTCGGCCCAGGTCTTCTTGCGCCCGCTGGCGACGTCGAGCAGCAGGCGGAACAGTTCCCAGCCGACGTCCTCGATGCTGGCCGTGCCGTCGGCGATGGTGCCGGCGTCGACGTCCATCAGGTCGTGCCAGCGCCGCGCCAGGTCGCTGCGCGTCGCCACCTTGACCACCGGCACCGCGGCCAGGCCGTAAGGCGTGCCGCGCCCGGTGGTGAAGACGTGCAGGTTCATGCCGGCGGCCAGCTGCAGGGTGCCGCAGATGAAGTCGCTGGCCGGCGTGGCGGCAAAGGTCAGGCCCCGCTGCCGCAGCTTTTCTCCGGGCGCCAGCACGGCAGAGATCGGCGCCGTGCCGGACTTGACGATCGATCCCATCGCCTTCTCGACGATGTTCGACAAGCCGCCCTGCTTGTTGCCCGGCGTCGTGTTGGCGCTGCGGTCGACGCGGCCGCGCTGCAGGTAGGCGTCGTACCAGGCCATCTCGCGGATCATGGCTTGGGCAACTTCCGGCGTCGTGGCGCGGGCGGTGAGCTGGTCGATGGCGTCGCGGACCTCGGTCACTTCGGAGAACATGACGCTGGCGCCGGCGCGCACCAGCAGGTCGCTGCAGAAGCCGACTGCCGGATTGGCGGTGATGCCGGAAAAGGCGTCGCTGCCGCCGCATTGCACGCCGACGACGAGTTCGCCCGCCGGCACCGTGACACGCCGGCGTGCGTCCAGGCGCTCCAGGTGGCGTTCGGCCTGGCGCACGATGGCCTGGACCATGGCCATGAAGCCGACATGCGTTTCGTCCTGCAGGCGGACGACGTCCAGCGCTGCATCCGCGGCGCGGTCGCCTTCGATGCACTGGCGCCGGTCGACGATGCCGAAGCTGCCGGGCGGCAGCAGCCTTTCGGGCTGCAGCTTCTCGCAGCCCAGGCTGACGACCATCACCTCGCCGCCGAAGTTCGGGTTCAGGCTGATGTTGCGCAGCGTGCGGATCGGCACCACGGCATCCGGCGCGTCGATGGCGACGCCGCAGCCGTAGCCGTGCTCCAGCGCCACGACGTCGTCGACGTTCGGGAAGCGTGGCAGCAGTTCGGCCTTGATGCGCTGCACGGCAAAGGCCGTGACGCCGGCCACGCATTGCACGGTCTGCGTGATGGCCAGGATGTTGCGCGTGCCCACCGAGCCGTCGGCATTGCGGTAACCCTCGAAGGTGTAACCCGGCAGCGGCGGCGGCGGCGCCGGACGCTGCGTCGCGGTCGGCAGGCCGGCGAGCCCGCACGCCGCGGGCATCTTCATCAGGCGTTCGTGGACCCAGCCGCCGGCGGCGATGTCCTGCAGCGCGTGGCCGATGGCCACGCCGTAGCGCAGCACCGGCGCACCGGCAGCGATGTCGACCAGCGCCACCTTGTGGCCTTGCGGCACGCGCTCGCGCAGCACCAGGCCGCCGGCCAGCGGGGTGCCTGCGGCCAGGCCGCCGTCGTTGGCGACGATCGCGACGTTGTCGCGTTCGTGCATGCGTATCGTGAGCGGCGGCCGTGCGTGGGCGGCGGCTGCCGGCGTCGTGGGGGCGGTGGACTCGGGCATCGTGGTCTCCTGGTCGCTGCGCCTACGGGCGGACGGCGCAGGTGACGACCCGCTGCCATCCCGGGTGCAGTCGGGCTCAGCCGCCGGGTGCGGTTCCCGGCAGCAGGATGCTGCGGTCGACGTTGCCGATCTTCGTGTGGCCGCAGAAGGCCATCGTGAGGTCGAGTTCCTTGTGGATGATTTCGAGCGCCTGGCTCACGCCGGCTTGTCCCATGGCTCCCAGGCCGTACAGGAAGGCACGGCCGATGTAGGTGCCGCGGGCGCCCAGCGCACAGGCCTTGAGCACGTCCTGGCCGCTGCGGATGCCGCCGTCCATGTGCACCTCGATGCGGCTGCCGACCTCGGCCACGATCGCCGGCAGCGCCTCGATGCTGCTCTGCGCGCCGTCGAGCTGCCTGCCGCCGTGGTTGCTGACGATCAGCGCGTCGGCGCCCGAGTCCACCGCCAGGCGCGCGTCCTCGACGTCCTGGATGCCCTTCAGGATCAGCTTGCCGCCCCAGCGCTTCTTGATCCATTCGACGTCGCCCCAGTTGAGCTGGGGGTCGAACTGCTTGCTCGTCCACTCCGACAGGCTGCCCATGTCGGCCACGCCCTTGACATGGCCGACGATGTTGCCGAACTGGCGCCGGCGCGTGCCCAGCATGCCCAGGCACCAGCGCGGCTTGGTCGCCATGTTGACGATGTTCGCCAGCGTCAGCTTGGGCGGTGCCGACAGGCCGTTCTTCAGGTCCTTGTGGCGCTGGCCGAGGATCTGCAGGTCCAGCGTCAGCATCAGCGCACTGCAGCGAGCGGCCTGCGCGCGGGCGATCAGGCGTTCGATGAAGTCGCGGTCGCGCATGACGTAGAGCTGGAACCAGAAGGGCGCCTTGGTGTGCGCGGCGATGTCCTCGATCGAGCAGATGCTCATCGTGGACAGCGTGAACGGGATGCCGAAGGCCTCGGCCGCCTTGGCGGCCAGGATCTCGCCGTCGGCGTGCTGCATGCCGGTCAGTCCGGTGGGCGCGATGGCCACCGGCATCTTCACGTCGACGCCGACCATCGTCGTGGCCGTGCTGCGGTCGGCCATGTTCACGGCCACGCGCTGGCGCAACTTGATCTTCTGGAAATCGGCCTCGTTGGCGCGGTAGGTGCTCTCGGTCCAGCTGCCGCTGTCGGCGTAGTCGTAGAACATGCGCGGCACGCGGCGCCGGGCCAGCAGGCGCAGGTCTTCGATGGTGGTGATCACGGTCATGCTCGTCTCCAGGGCCGCCGATCGTAACCACAGGCGGCGGCCGTGACGCCGCGGCTACAGCCGCACCAGCGACGCGGCCCGCACGCCCAGCAGGCGCAGCCGGCGGCCGAGGTCGACCCGCTTCAGGCACAAGCCGGCGGCGTGGCGGATCGCCGCCGCGTCGGCCACCGCCTGCGGCAGCGTGAGGTCGCGCGTGACGGTCTTGAAGTCGTCGAAGCGCAGCTTGATGCCGATGGTGCGCCCGGCGTAACCCTTGCGCTGCAGGTCGGTGGCCACCTGCTGCGCCAGCTCATCGAGGATGGCGGTGAGTTCGGCGCGGTCGCGCACCGCGTGCAGGTTGCGCTCGAAGGTCGTCTCGCGGCTCATCGACACCGGTTCGCTGTGCGTGACCAGCGGCCGGTCGTCGATGCCGTGCGCGGCATCGAAGAGCCAGCGGCCGTAGCTGCGGCCGAAGTGCAGCACCAGCCAGTCGCGCTCCTGCGCCGCGATGTCGCCCACGGTGCGCAGTCCCAGCGCCTGCAGCTGCAGCGCGGCCTTGGGGCCGATGCCGTTGATGCGCCGCACCGGCAGCGGCCAGACGCGCGCCGGCACGTCGGCGGCGCTGAGCACCGTCAGGCCGTCGGGCTTGTCCAGCTCGCTGGCGATCTTGGCCAGCAGCTTGTTGGGCGTGACGCCGATCGAACAGGTCAGGCCGGTGGCGCGCTTCACGTTGTTGCGGATCTGCTGGGCCACCGCGCGCACGCCGCCGTGCGCGTCGTGGCCCAGCGTGTCCTGCGCACCGGGCACGTCGGTGAGGTCGATGTAGATCTCGTCGATGCCGCGGTCCTCGATCACCGGCGCCACTTCGGCCACCGCGGCCTTGAAGCGGCGCGAATACAGCCGGTACTGCTCGAAGTCCACCGGCAGCAGCACCGCCTGCGGCGCCAGCAGCGCGGCCTTCATCAGCCCCATGCCGGAGTGCACGCCGAAGTCGCGCGCGGCATAGGTGGCGGTGGTGATGACGCCGCGGCCGGCGTAGCCGGCAAGGGTGGCGTAGCGGCGGCTGCCGTCGCTGGCCAGCGACGGCTGGTGGCGGCGGCCGCCGCCGATGACCACCGGCTGCCCGGCCAGGTCGGGGTAGCGCAGCAGCTCGACCGACGCATAGAAGGCGTCCATGTCGAGGTGGGCGATCCAGCGACGGGGTGACAAGGCAGGAGCGCGGTGGCTGGGCAAGGGCGGCGTGGCGAGGGCGAGCGTAACGCGGCGCGGCAACCGCGCGTCCGGTAACAACTTGGGCTTGAAATGTGCAAAACGCACAGTTATAGTTTGCCGCATGCGGCGGCCGGGTTGGCCGCCGTGCCAACCGGAGCTCGACATGTCCAAACTTCGCATCCCTGAATGGCGCGCCGCGGTCGCGGCGGGTTTCGTCGTCGGCATAGCCGCCTTGGTCGCGGCCTGCGGCGGCGGTGGCAGCGACGCCGCACCCGACGCCGGCACCGCCGCGCCGCAGGCGGCCACCAGCTACACGCAGGGCGTGATCTCCGGCTTCGGCTCGATCATCGTCGGCGGGGTCCACTTCGACGACAGCCGGGCCGCGGTGCGCGACGACGACGGCAACGCCCGCAACCGCAGCGAGCTGAAGCTGGGCATGATGGTCGAGGTCGACGCCGGCAATGTCGACCGTGCTGCGGCCAGCGCGCTGGCCATGCAGATCCGCTGGGGCAGCGAGATCGTGGGCCCGGTCGGCGTCGTCGACGCGCAGGCCTCCACGGTCGAAGTGCTGGGCCAGACGGTGCTGGTGACGACGAGCACGATCTTCGACGACACGCTCGCGGGTGGCCTGGCGGCGCTGGTACCGGGTCGCGTGGTCGAAGTGCACGGCATCCTGGACCCCGCGAACGGGCGCGTCGTGGCCACGCGCATCGAGGCCGAAGACGCTGCCGCTGCCTACAAGCTGCGCGGTGCCATGAGCAACCTCGACCCGGTTGCCAGGACCTTCACCATCAACGGCGAGCCGATCTCCTACGCCGGCCTGCCGGCCGGCCTGGTGCCGCCGGGCCTGAGCAACGGCCAGATCGTGCGCGTGCTGCTGCAGACCACGCAGGTCGACGGCGCCTGGGTGGCGACGGCGCTGCGCGGCGGCCTGCGACTGCCCGACGCGGCGCAGCGCGAAGTGCACGTCGAAGGCGTGATCACGGACTTCACGTCGAGCGCCAGCTTCCAGATCCACGGCCTCGTCGTCGACGCCAGCCAGGCCAGCTTCCCCGACGGCAGCGCCGGCATCGGCTTGGGCACGCGTGTCGAGGTCGAGGGTACGGTCAGCAACGGCGTGCTGGTGGCCAGCAAGGTCGAGATCGAGGAACGCCGCACGCTGGGCCATCGTCAGCTGGAACTGCGCGGCGAGCTGGGTCTGCTCGACATCGCCGCCAAGACCTTTGCACTGCGCGGCGTGACGGTCTGGTACGGCGGCGCGGTGCAGTACCGCGACGGCAGCGAAGCCAGCCTGGCCAACGGCCAACGCGTGCAAGTGAAGGGCGTGCTGAGCAGCGACCGCACGCGCCTGGAAGCGCGCCGCATCGAGTTCAAGTGAGCCTCTGAGACCGCGGTCCGCCCGCTACAGTGCGGGCGGACTGTTTCCCCGATGGATTCCAGCGACGACACCCCTCCGGCCAGCGGCGCCCCGAACGCCGGCCCCGGCGCCGAGCAGCAGGCACTGCACGAGGCGCTGGCCGGGCTCATGGCGTCGGTCGCCCGCCTGGGCGTGGCCCGTGGCCTGCCTTATGCCGCGGTCGAGGAGATGCTGCGACTGGCCTTCGTGCAGGCCGCGGCACGCGCCCACCCCGGCCTGCCCGAGCACCGCAAGGTCAGCCGCATCAGCACCACCACCGGCATCAACCGGCGCGAAGTGACGCGCCTGGTGCGGCAGCAGGTGCGGGCCGCGGCGCCCGGCCGCCGCTCGCTGGCGAGCGAGGTCTTCACCCACTGGCGCAGCCAGCCAGGCTACCGCGGCGCCGACGGCGAGGCGCTGATGCTGCCGCGGCTGGGCCCGCCGCCCAGCTTCGAAACGCTGGCCCAGTCGGTGACGCGCGACGTGCACCCGCGCAGCCTGCTCGACGAGCTGTGCCGCCTGGGCCTGGCCCATTGGGACGAGGCGGCGGACGTGGTGCGCCTGACGCGCGAGACTTTCGTCGCCAGCGGCGACCTGGCGCGCCAGCTCGGCTACCTGGGCGACAACGTCGGCGACCACCTGCGCGCGGCGCTCGACAACGTCCTGGGTGGCGACGACCGCCTGCATTTCGAGCAGGCGGTGTACGCCGACGGACTGTCGGCCGCTTCCATCGCATCGGTGCGACCGGCCGTGAGTGCCCAGTGGCGGGCCTTGATGCAGACCCTGGTGCCGGCGCTGGAAGCGCGCTTCGAGGCCGATGCCGCGCTGCGCGACGAGCCTCTCGGCCGCCTGCGTGTCGGCCTGTACACCTACCACGAAGGCGCGGCACCGGCGCCCACCCCCCCCGAGCGCGAGCCGCCACCGGCGCGCGCCAGACGAAAGAAACCATGATGCACCCCCATCGAACCCAGCCCTTCCTGCGACTGCTGCGGGCCTGTGCCTGCTGCTTGGCCTGGGCCGCCGCCGTCTCGGGCTGTGGCGGCGGCGGCGTCGGCAGCGGCGGCACCGGCGGCTTCGCTTCGGGGCCCATCACCGGCTTCGGTTCCGTCGTCGTGGGCGGCGTGCGCTTCGACGACAGCGCGGCCCAGGTCGAGGACCTGGACGGCGCGCGCCGCTCGCGCGACGACCTGCGCCTGGGCATGACCGTCGAAGTGGAGAGCTCGGCCATCACCACCGACGCCAGCGGTGCCAGCGCGTACGCCAGCCGCATCCGCTTCGAGAGTGAACTCGTCGGCTTGGTGGGCACCGTCGACGTGGCTGGCGGCAGCTTCACCCTGCTCGGCCAGCGTGTGACGGTGGACGCCAGCACGGTCTTCGACGACCGCCTGTCGGCAGGGCTGGGTGGCCTGGGCGTCGGCCAGCCGGTGGAGGTGTATGCGGTTTACGACACCGCTGCGCAACGTTACCGGGCGACGCGGGTCGAGCCGGCAACGCTGGCGCTCGGGCTGCGCCTGCGCGGGCCGCTGGCGCAGGTGGACGGCGCGACGCAGACCTTGCGTATCGGCAGCACCACTTACGGCTACGCCGGCGCCACGGGGGTGCCGGCCGGTCTTGCCGCGGGCCAGTTCGTGCGCCTGCGTCTGGGGCTGGACACGATGCCGATGCCACGCTGGGTGGTGCAGTCCTTCGGCACCGCGCTGCGGCCGCTGGCCGACGCCGACGACGTGAAGCTGGAGGGTCTGATCAGCGACTTCGCTTCCGCCGCGTCGTTCAGCGTCAACGGCCGGCCGGTCGACGCCAGCGCCGCCGGCTTTCCCGGCGGCAGCGCCGGCCTCGCCGCGGGCGTGCGGGTGGAGGTGGAAGGCAGCATGCGCGGCGGCCAGTTGCGCGCCCGGCAGGTCGTCGTCAAGAGTGACGACCAGGTGCGCGAGCGCGGCTTCGAGCTCAACGGCATGATCACCGCCGTCGACCCGGGCCGGGGCAGTTTCGTGGTCCGCGGCGTGACGGTGGGCACCGGACGCAGCGACCTGCGCTACGACGACGGCACGGCCGCCGACCTGCTGCCGGGGCGGCGCGTCGAGGTGCGCGGCGTGCTCGCCGCGGACCGCCGCAGCCTGGACGCGACCCGCATCCGCTTTCATCACTGATTTCCCCTCTTGCGCCGGGCGGGCGAGGGCACTTCGCGCCTACACTGAGCCCTCGCCACTGTCGAGCCCGCAGGAGTTGCCATGACCACGGCCACGATCGAATCGCGCGAGCAGCGCGCCATGACCGCCTCCACGGTGGCCCTGGTGACCGCGGTGGGCTGCATCGCCCTGTTCCTGCCGCCGCTGGCCGAGCGCACGCTGGCCTCGCCGCTGCGGGCTGCGGCAACGGGTGTCGTGCTGGCCTGTGCGGTCCTGCTGCACTGGGTGTACCTGGGGATCGGGGCCCGGCGCATGCAGCGGTCGGTGGCAGGCTGGGTGAGCCTGTCGGTGCTGCTGTTCCCGGTCGGCAGCGCGATGGCGCTGATCCTGCTGGCCTGGTTCACCGACGAGGGTCGCGACCAGCCGGCCCCGCACCGTGTCTGAGCATGACGATGCTGGCGTGCGGGCCGGTCCTGGGCTGTCGCGCCGGCGAGTGGGGCTGTGGGCGCTCGGCTCGTTGTCCCTTGCGGCCCCGGTGAGCGCGATGCCGGATCTCGTCGCCCTGCAGGGCCAGGTGTTCGACGCCGAGCGCCGCTTCGCGCGCAGCATGGCCGAGCGCGACCACGCCGCGTTCACGGGCTGGCTGTCGGCGCAGGCGGTGTTCTTCGGCGGCGGCCAGGTGCTGCGCGGCAAGGCCGCGGTGGCTGCCGGCTGGAAGGCCTATTTCGACGCTGCGGCAGCGCCGTTTTCGTGGCAACCCGACCAGGTCGAGGTCCTGGCCGACGGCAGCCTGGCGCTGTCGACGGGGCCGGTGCGCAACCCGGCCGGACAGGTCGTCGCACGATTCAATTCGATCTGGCGCCAGGAAGCGCCGGGCGTCTGGCGCGTG
>CAYJOA010000035.1:0-33398 GCA_964371495.1 uncultured Rubrivivax sp. | reverse complement strand
GCCCCCCGCCCGCCCCCCCCCCCCCCCCCCCCCCCCCCCCCCCCCCCCCCCCCCCGCCACGGGCTGGCCCGGCCCAGGGGCGCGCTCAGAAGATGAACTGCAAGCCGGCCGTGAATTGCCGGTAGTCGCGCTGCGCCGGGTTGCCCGGGTTCTGCACGTCGAACTTGACGTCTGCGAACTCGGCGCTCAGCTTGAGTTGCTGGCCGTCGATGTAGTAGTGAGCGCCCAGCGAGTTCCACTTCTGGTCGCGGTAGCCCATGGGCTGGTTGTAGGTCGACTTCTCGCTGCGCCCGAAGAACTGCAGCCGGCCGGGGCCGACCCTGCCGGGCAGCATGTAGCCGAACTTGAGGTAGTGGCCCTCGAGGTCGGTGCCCGCCGGCAGTTCGGCGTCGGGCGACAGGCCGAAGTGCACCTTGCCCGTGTCGTACTTGATCTTGGCGCCCGACAGCGTGAAGGTGCCGGCCGCGGTGGGCTGCTCGTAGAACACGTCCACCGTCCAGGCCTTGTAGTCCTTGGGGTCGGTCATGCCCACGGCGTCGCCATAGGCGACCTTGGCCTGGCGGTCCACCGCCGCGCCGATGGTCAGCACGCGCTTGGTCCCGAGGTAGGTACCGCGGTAGCCGTAATCGGTCTCGGGGTCGAGCAGGCTGACGTGGATGCGCGCGGTCAGGCGCGGGCGGTCCTCGACCACCGGGTTGCCTTCGCGGCCGTCGGCCAGCATGACGCGGTAGTTCACCCGGCCGTCGGCCAGGTTGCCCCACATCGCCACGCCGGTGTCGCGGCTGCCGCCCCAGGGTGTGTACGAGAGCAGTTCGGCGCGGTCCATCGTCAGCGGGTCGAAGCAGGCTTCGAGGTTCTCGCGCGTGAAGGTGTTCTTGAAGCGGCCGACGATGAAACGCAGCGGGTCGCTGTGGTCGACGGTGATGTAGCCGTCGCGGAAGAAGACGCTGCGGTCGTCCTGGCCACCGCGGCTGTCGCCCGGCGCGTCGAGGTTGGCGTAGAAGCCCACCAGGTCGTTGTACTGGCCCGAAAACGTCAGGCGGTTGCGGCGCAGGAAGAAGTCGGTGCTCTTGCCGGCGTCGGTGGGCGAGGTGAAGTCGCGTTGCTGCGCCCAGGCCTGCAGCGAGTAGTTGAAGGTCAGGCTGCCTTCCTTGCCGAAAGTGATGGTCGGGCCGGCGTGGGCCGCGGCGGCAAGCCCGATCAGCGCGGCGGCGCCCAGTGCGGCGCGCCGGCAGCAGGTGTGCAGGGTTTGGTTTGGCTTCATGGTGGGTCTCGTCTCCTGGGCTTCACTTCTTCTGATAGGCGGCCATGAGCTTGGTCATGTCGTCACTCTTGTGGCATGCGGTGCAGTTCTCGGGTGCCGTGCGGGGATCGACGACCATCTTGGCGTGCGCCAGTTCGGTCTTCATCAGACGCGGATTGCCGCGGTGGCAGCCGGCGCACGAGTCGTTGACGGTCTTGTGGTCGGTGTGCCACTTCGCCAGCTTGGGCGCCACGGCCCGCGTGCCGTTGTGGCACTTGGCGCACGACGACGAGCCCATGCCGCAGGCGTTGGCCAGGCCGATGGGCGAGACCTCGCGCATGCGTTCCTGCACGTCGGCCAGCGCCTCCTGACCCCAACCCGGCGCGGCGGCCGTCTCGGCGGCGAGCCGCGCGTGCTGCGGGTTGCCCGCCAGCAGGGCCCAGGCCGTGACGACGAGCGTCAGCGTGAGCAGCCCGCCCACGACGCGGCGGCTGGCGCGCCAGAGCCGGCGCAGTTCGCGGGTCAGGGACGGGCGGTCGATCATGGCTTGCTCCTCGGGGTTTGGGTCTGGGTGGCGGCTTTGCTCAGGCGAGCGGCTGCCGCGTCGATCTCTTCGTCGGTGATCGGGTCGGCGCACAGGCAGTTGGCGGCCCGGCCCTTGAACTTCAGCCGCCGCGGCGGCTCGGCGTCCACGCTGCGCGCGGGCACGCCGTCCTTGGCCGAGGTCGTGGCTGGCCCCTGGGCCGCCTCCGTGGTCGCCGCGGCAGACACCGGCTGGGCCTGCCCCGCGGCCGCGGCACATCCCAGCCAGGCGGCGACCCACAGGGCACGTAAGTCAGTCATGGCGGGTTCCTCTCGAACCGGTGCGCGCAATACCGCCGGATCAGCACGTTGCGTGCCAGTGGGTGCACGGCGGCCTTGCCCGGGGCGACCCGTTCGCCGAGCCAGGCGCTGGCGTTGCATTTACCCCGCCCGCGACACGGGCCTTTCAATTTGCAACCACCCGCACCGGGTGGCCAGGCTGCGCCGGCACTTCGATCACGGTGTCGGGCAGTCGGAAGCGCGCCGCCACCGCGGCCTGCCAGGCCTGGTGCAACAGCGCGCGCGTGGTGTCGTCGAATTCCGGGTGGCGCGCGTCCATCTCGGCGAACATGCGCTCGTAGTGTTCGGCCGGTGCGACCTCGGTCCGCAGCACCAGCTGCCAGCGGCCCGGGCCGGCCGTGGTCTCGACGGCCATGGCATGGCTGGCGCCAGGCGCCAGCCGCGTGTCCGCGGCCTCGTTGGCCAGCGCGGTGTCCACCACGCGGCCGATCACGTGGGTGGCCAGGCGGCGGTTCAGCATCGGCCGTTCGCCCTGCAGCAGCACGCTGACCTGGATCTTGGGCACCACGTAGGTCGGCAGGTAGTGCCCGGCGCCGGCATTGGTCAGCGCGACTTCGACGCGGATGCGCTGATCGTCCAGCCGGCGCACCGTGATCTCCCGGCGCAAGGCATGGGCCACGGTCTCGGGGTCGTGGACGCCGCGCCAGAGGTGGCGGCGCTGTGGCATGTGGCAGCTCTGGCAGGTCTGGCCGGCGGCGGCGGCCGGGCTGGCACGCCACTCTTCGTAGGTGTCCTGCAGCAGCTTGCCGTTGACGCGGCGGCCGTCGGGCTCGAACTGGTGGCAGGTGCTGCAGAAGCGGCTGTCCGAGAAGGCCGGCTCGGCCACGTAGCCGCCGTGCGGCAGGTCGGGGTGCGGCTGCGGCCGGCCCGGCTGCGGCACCGGCCCATGTCGCCGGTGCTGGCGCACATGGCAGGCGGCGCAGACCAGGCCCTGGCGGTGCAGCTCGGGCGGCACGTAGCCCGGTGGTGCGCTGGCGGGTGCATTGGGCCAGCCGCGCTCCAGCGCCGTCAGTGCGCGCTGCTCGGCCAGCGGTGCATGGCAGCGCAGGCAGGCGTTGCCGTTGGCCTGGTCGAAGGTGCGCAGCTGCCACAGCAGGCCCGGCCCGACGGTGCGGCTGTGCAGGCTGGTCTGCCAGTCGGCCCACTGCCGGACATGGCAGGTGCCGCAGGCCTGCGGCGCCAGCGAGGCTTCGGTGGCGCTGAAGCGCTGGGGCGGCTCGCCCTGTGCGGCGATCGGGTGTGCCCAGTGACGCTGCAGGAACGCGGTCGTGGCCGCGTCGCGGCTGGCGCGTTGCCATTGCAGCACACCCCAGGAGACGGCTGCGGCGGCCACTGCCAGCAGCAGCCAAGCCAGCACGGCGCGCCGGCCTGTCAGTCTGCGCATGCGTCGGTCACGGCTTGCGGGGGGTGGCGGGCGTGAAAAGGGCGCCTGGCATCACGCAGGCGCCCCGGGACCCGACGCGATCAGCCGCCGCAGGGGTTGGTGGGGTTGAGCGTGCCGCCGCCACTGCCGCCGGCGCCGCTGCCCTGCTTGTAGCTCTGACCTTCCAGGATGATCTGGTTGGCGTGCGTGGCGTAGGGGTTGATGATGGTTCGCGTGGCCACGCTGGCCGCGGACGACGCCTGGCGGAAGAAGGACCTCAGGTCGGTGCGCCACGGCGAGTCGGCCGGCAGAATGGGCGTGCCGGTGGCGTCGGGCAGGTGCGACAGCGAATTCCACTCGACCATCGCGCCGTCGTAGAAGCGCGTCGGGTAGCCCATGACGACGGCACTGGCGATGCCGGTGATCATGGCGCGGAAGGTGGTCTCGCAGTAGACGTAGACGGTGTCCCCCGGCTGGTAGCCCGCGCCGGCGCCCACCGGCAGGTAGCTGGCGTCGATGAGCGCATAACCTGCAGAGTCGACCGCACCGTTCATGTAGGCCGCGATCTCCGCCCTGGGCTTGTAGGCGTAGCCCTTGGTCGAGTCGAGCATGCGCGTGAACTGCAGCTGCAGCGTGCCATGCGGATGGCCCTGGCGCGCGCCGTTGTTCTGGAAGGTGCGCATGTAGTCGTAACCGGCCGGTGGCGGGCAGATCGTGCCGCCGCAGGCGGTGAAGCTGCCCTCGCCCGGCTCCAGGCGCTCACCGGCGCTGAATTGGCCGGCGCTGCGTGCGTCCCAGATCATGGCGCCGTCGCCGACCACGTTCTGGTCGCTGGCGGGCAGCACGGCCAGCAGGTCTTCCATGGTGGCCTGCAGCGAGGTGTTGTCGTCGAGCAGGCTCTTCACGCTGACCAGGCCGGTGTTGGGCGCGGTGTTGGCCGTGGCCGTGAAGTTGCCGGCGTCCAGCCCGTTGCCGTTGAGCCACTGGTTGCCGCCGTTGAGCAGCGCCAGGTTCCTGGCCGCCACGCCCCAGTAGCGCAGCGCATACCAGCAGCGCCCCTGCGCCATCGCGTTGCCGGTGCTGCCGGTGCCCATGGCGCAGACGATCATGTCGTTGTGCGGATCGACGTTGTACTTCTTGAGCAGCGCATCCATGGTCGCGCCGTCGGGCACCATGCTTTGCGTGAGGATGACGCCGTTGGAGCGCGTCTGGATCCACTCCGACGACGGCGACAGGTAGGTGAAGGTGTTCAGGTTGTTGCCCTTGATGTACTCCGCCCCCGCCGGGCCGACCGTGGCCTGGAAGACGATCAGCTTGCCGGTGACGCCGGGCGGCCGATTCGCCGGCCAGTCGCTCAGCCAGGACTTCAGCCGCGCGGCGGTGATCATGCCGTTGACGTTTTCCTCGTAGTTGTCGGCCGAGCTCTGCGCGATCTCGGCCGGCGTGCGTGCGGTGATGGTCTTGACGCTGCCGCCCGAACGGTCTTCGCCGTCCGAGCTGCCGCCGCAGGCCCCCAGCAGGGTGCTGAAGCCCACCGCAGCCCAAAGCTGCCAGCCGCCGAAGCCGTTGCCGGCGCCCTTGTCTTGTCTGCGCATCATGGTTGTCACCTCTGTTCGAATGGCCCATACCCCACGGACGGCCGCCCGTCGGGCACTGCAAAGCAGGTTGCATGCCGACCGGCAATGTCGTGATCCAGCCCGGTGGGCGCAGGGCCGGGCCCGGCGTTGCGGATTGCACATTTCATCGCCCGGGGGCCGGAGGTTCTCAAAATGCATGGCGTCCAGGCGTGCCTGCGGCGTCCGGCTCACCCGGGCACGGCGTGCGCCGGCGGCGACTGGATGGCGGCACGCCACTTGCTCACGAACAGTCGTGACTGGAAGCCGCGCGATGCCCCGCCTCAGACTGATCGATCCCGCCGGCCGGTGGTTGTCGCCGGCCGAAACGGGTCGTGGGCGTGCCGTCCCCACCACTGCAGCAGCCAGCACGCCCGCGCCCGCAGCCGACCTGCACGCCGATTTCACCGGCGACACCTGCCTGCGGACCAACCTGGTGACCAAGCGCATGCTCGATGCCGCCGCCCCCGGGCAGGTGCTGGAGATCATCTCCGACAACCTGAGCTCGGTGGAGACCATCCCTTTCATGCTCGAAGGCCACGGCTGCGAGCACCTGGCCACCGTGCACCACGGCGACCACTGGCGCATCTACGCGCGCAAGCGCCAGCCGGCGCCGCGCTGAGCAGCGGCCGCGACCCGCAGACGACGACTACTCCTGGAGACGACAGCGATGGAGATGACGGCCTCGGCCCACGGCGACACGAACGGCGGACGCGGCCACCTGCTGGGTGCAGCGTCGGTGCTGGGTTTTTTCCTGGTGGTCTGTGCCGGGTCCTACGCCATCGACCCGCGCTACCTCTACTTCTCGGCCTACATCGCGTTCGGGCTGATCTACGGCATGTCGCTGCAGTACGGGCGCTTCTGCATGGCCTCGGCCATCCGCGACCTGTTCGCCGTGGGCGTGCCGCGCATGGCCGTGGGCATCATGATCGCCGTGGTGCTGTTCAGCCTGGTCACGGCGGCCGTCAGCCTCACCGGCACCAGCAGCTTCCATCCTTCGCCGATCGGGCTGTACTCCGCGGTCGGCGGTGCCATCTTCGGCTTCGGCATGGTGTTCACCGGCGGCTGCGCGTCGGGCTCGCTGTACAAGGCCGGCGAAGGCAGTGTCGCGGCGCTGCTGGTGGTGGCCGCGCTGAGCTTCTCGCAGGCGGTGTTCGTCGACGCCGGCGGGCTGCTCGACGCGCTGGTGCCGGCGGCCTGGACGGTGTCGGCCGAAGCCAAGGACATGCCCGAGCAGCTGACCGTCACCCGTGGCTGGTACGACCAATTCCTGGCCGGCTACATCTGGGACCTGAAGACCGTGCGCGTGGGCGATGCCCTGGGCTTCGCCAGCCCGGTCGCGGCAGCCTTCATCGGCAACGCGCTCATCACCTCCATCCTGCCGGCGCTGGTCATCCTGGCGCTCATCTACCACCGCTGGTACCGCAAGGGCTACCTCAAGCAGCGCAAGGACGGCGCCAGCGGTCTGGGCGTGCACGTGGCGGGTTGGTGGCGCATGGTCACCGCATCGCGCCGCACGGCCATCGCCGGGCTGGTGCTGGGGGTCGCGGCAGGGCTGCAGATCTGGGTCACGCAGCTGCTGCAGAAGAAGTTCGGCATCGGCAACGCCGGCGAACTGCTGCAGGGCCTGGGTCACACCTCGGGCCTGAGCCTGCAGGACACGGTGTTCGACCCCGGCTACTTCTACGTCACGACGCAGGAAGCGCAGGGTGCGGGCTGGGTGCTCGAGCAACTGGGCATGAACATGCGCGACAACATCTTCTTCGGGCTCGACAACGGCCTGCCTGCGCCGTGGGTCAACCCGGTGCTGTGGCTGTCGCTGGCGGTGATCGGCGGGTCGGCCGTGATGGCCTTGCTGAACCACGAGTTCAAGTTCAAGGTTCCCAGCGTCGAGGTCGCCGTATGGGCCATCTGCGGCGGCATCCTGATGGGCATCGGTGCACGCGTCGGCATGGGCTGCAACATCGGCGCCTTCTTCGCCACCGTGACCAACGGCGACCCCTCGGGCTGGATCTTCGCAGCGGGCATGACTGCCGGCGGCTGGGTCGGCGTGAAGTTCTTCAACTGGTGGATCGAACGCAAGATGGCCAAGGAAACGCCACTGGAGTTCTGAGGTCCCCCGGTACCTACCCGTTCCTGCGCCCGCCGCGGCGTCAACCTGGAAGAAGGAGTCGGCCATGGCCGCGAAATTCGAGAAGCTCGCCGAGGGCAACTATCAGCTCGACGTGCAGGGCTACGCCTGCCCGCACCCGCAGCTGTACACCAAGAAGGCGCTGGAAAAGCTCAAGCCCGGCGACACCCTGAAGCTGTTGTTCGACAACCCGTCGTCGGGCGAGTCGATCAGCGCCATGTGCGCCAACGATGGCAACGAAATCATCGAGCAGGTCCGCGACGCCGGCAAGACCTTGCGCTGGACCATCCGCAAGCAATGACGATGGCTGCCGCGATGAACCTCGGGCTGGTGGCCACCCACGACGCCGCCGGCCCGCAACTGCTGGGCCTGGCCACGGCGGCTGCGGCGCGCGGCTGGCCGGTGCGCTGCTTCCTCACCCACGCCGGCGTGCGCCTGCTCGCCGACGCCGGCGTGATGGCCATGGTGCGCGCCGGCACGTTGCGGCTGGACGCCTGCGAACACGCCTGGCAGCTGTACGGCAAGGGCGAGCCGCCGCCCGACGTCAAGCTGCGCAGCCAGTTCCAGAACGCCGAGCTGGCCAAACAATGTGACCGCGTGATCACGCTCTGAACCATGAAGCGCGTCCTCGTCATCGCCAAGAACAACCCGGCCGAAGCGCTGCGCGTGGCCGCCGGCCTGACCCTGCTGCACGAGGGTGTGCGCGTGGCGGCCATCGGCGCACTGCCCGAAGACCCTGCGGTGGCCGAGCAGCGCGAGCTGCTCGACTTCATCGACGTGCCGGTGGATGTCATCGCGGATCCGGCCGCAGTTCCGGCACGCCTGGCAGACGCCCTGCTGCAATCCGAAGTGGTCTACACGCTATGAACACGCCTGCAAGCCGCAAGCTGCTGATCCTGATCGACGCGGCCGACTGGCCGGCCGACCTGCCGCCGCTGGTGCAGGCACTGCAGGAGCGCGGCGCCCAGGTCACCGTGCAGGTCTGCGGCGAACCCTATGCCGCCGTGCTCGACGCCGTGGCGGCGGCCGACACCGTGCTGCACTGGCGCTGACGCGGCAGCCGGGCGCGCCGCGCGCGCGGCTTGAGCAAGCGCAAACCAGTGCGCGCGCGTGCATGCACCATGCGATATCGACCTTGTCAACGCAGGGTCCCACTTCGGAGGTCCAGATGTTCCACCCCTTCCACCACGGCGCCGTCTGCGCAGCCCTGGCCGCTGCGTTGTGCATTCCGGCCTGGGCGCAGACCGCCCTGCCCAAGGCCACGCCGGCCGAACAGGCGACGCTGCACAAGTTCGTCGACGCCTACATGAGCGGCCTGGAGGACAACGATTTCTACGAGGTGCTGGCCGAAGAGGTGGCTCTGCGCATCAAGGGCGGCAAGAACGACTTCGTGGTCATCGACGTGCGCATCCCCAAGGACAAGAAGTACGACCTGGGTCACGTGCCGGGTGCCGTCCACGTCAACCTGTTGGACGTGGCGAAGGCCGAGACGCTGGCCAGACTGCCCAGGGACAAGGAGATCATCGTCGTCTGCGACACCGGCCAGCAGCAGAACAAGGCGGTCACCGCACTGCGCCTGCTGGGCTACGACGCCTATGTCATGAAGTGGGGCTACATGGCGTGGGCGCCGGCGCCGCCCACGGCAACTACGCTGGAAGCCATCAAGGAATCCATCGCCCCCGGATACCCGGTGCAGAAGTGAGGCCGGCCCGCGCCGTCCGGGTCACATGAGTTCCGGAACTTCGGTGCGCCACATCAACCGCGCAGGTGGCAAGCCACCCAGTGCCCTTCGCCGGTCTTCTTCAGCTCGGGCTTTTCGCTGCTGCACAGCGGTTGCTGCGCGATCGGGCACCGGGTGTGGAAGTGGCAGCCGGGGGGCGGGCGGATCGGGCTCGGCACGTCGCCCTGCAGCGGGATGCGCTTGCGCTTGATGCTGGGGTCGGGAATCGGCACCGCCGACAGCAGCGCTTCGGTGTAGGGGTGCTTGGGGTCGGTGTACAGCGCGTTGGCCGGAGCGATCTCGACGATGCGGCCCAGGTACATCACCGCCACGCGGTCGCTGATGTGCTCGACCACGCTCAGGTCGTGGGCGATGAAGATGTAGGTCAGGTGGAACTGCTCCTGCAGGTCCTCGAGCAGGTTGATGACCTGGGCCTGGATCGAGACGTCCAGCGCCGACACCGCCTCGTCGCAGACGACGAGCTTGGGGCTCACCGCCAGCGCGCGCGCGATGCCGATGCGCTGGCGCTGGCCGCCGCTGAATTCGTGCGGGTAGCGGCGCATGTGGTCGGCGCTCAGCCCCACCGTTTCCAGCAACTGGACGATGCGGTCGTCGAACTCGCGCGCGTTCTTCGTCAGCTTGTGGATGATCAGCGCCTCGCCGATGATCGACCCCACGGTCATGCGCGGGTTCAGGCTCGCGTACGGGTCCTGGAAGATGATCTGCATGTCGCGCGCCAGCGCGCGCAGCCGGTGCTTGTCGGCGCCGGTGACGCTGCGGCCCTCGAACCAGACCTCGCCCGAGGTCGGCTCGATCAGGCGCAGGATGCAGCGCCCGGTGGTGCTCTTGCCGCAGCCCGATTCGCCGACGACGCCCAGCGTCTCGCCGGGCTGCAGCTCGAAGCTGACGCCGTCGACGGCGTGCACGCGCTCGACCTCGCGCCTGAGCAGGCCGCCATGGATGGGGAAGTGCTTGACGAGATTCGCCACCTTCAGCAGCGGCGGCGCGGTCGGGTTCGTCGTCATGCGACCTCCTGCAGGGTTTCCCGAGCGAGGTCAGCCCCCTCGGGGGGCGGCGAGCGCAAGCGAGAATGGGGTCTCATGCGCTCGCGGCTTCCAGGATGCAGGCCACCTTGTGGCCGGGCGCCACGGTGCGCAGCGGCGGCGTGGCGCTGGTGCAGGCGGGCTGGGCGAAGCGGCAGCGCGGCGCGAAGCGGCAGCCTTCGGGCGGCTCCACCAGCTTGGGCACGGTGCCGGCGATGGCCTCCAGCCGCAGCTTGTGCGTGGCCGCCAGGTCGATGCGCGGGATGCTGCGGATCAGGCCCTGCGTATAGGGGTGGCGCGGGTGCGCGAAGAGCTCGCCCACGGGCGCCTCCTCGACCACCTTGCCGGCGTACATGACGACCACGCGCTGCGCGGTTTCGGCGACCACGCCCATGGCGTGGGTGATCAGCATCACGGCCATGCCCAGGCGGTCCTTCAACTCGCCGATGAGGTCGAGGATCTGCGCCTGGATGGTGACGTCCAGCGCCGTCGTCGGCTCGTCGGCGATCAGCAGCCTGGGGTTGCAGGCCAATGCGATGGCGATCATCACGCGCTGGCGCATGCCGCCGCTGAACTGGTGCGGGTAGTCCTTGACGCGCCGCTCGGCGGTGGGGATGCGCACCAGGCGCAGCATTTCCACTGCGCGGTCCATCGCGTCCTTGCGCGACAGCCCGTCGTGCAGCCGTACGCTTTCGGCGATCTGCTCGCCGACGGTGAACACCGGGTTCAGGCTCGTCATCGGCTCCTGGAAGATGATGGCGATCTCCTTGGCGCGCACCTTGCGCATCTCCTCGTCGCCCAGCGGCACCAGGTCGCGCCCCTGCCAGAGCACGCGGCCGGCGACGATCCTGCCCGGCGGCATGTCGAGCAGCTTCATCACCGTCTTGGCGGTGACGCTCTTGCCGCAGCCGGACTCGCCGACCACGCCCAGCGTTTCGCCGGCATCGATCGTCATGTCGACGCCGTCCACCGCGTGCAGCCAGCCGTCGTCGGTCTGGAAGTGCGTCTTCAGGCCCTGGATCTCGAGCAGGGCCATGGCTACAGCACCCTTCGGGGGTCGAGCGCATCACGCAGGCCGTCGCCGATGAAATTGATCGTCAGCACGGCCAGGAAGATGGCCAGGCCGGGGAACAGCGCCCAGTGGGTGGCGATGTCCAGATAGTCGCGGCTGTCGTTCAGGATGCGGCCCCAGGTGGGAATGTCGGGCGGGAAACCCAGGCCCAGGAAGCTCAGCGTGCTCTCGGCGATGATGGCCGCGGCGATATTGATGGTGGCGGCCACGATCACCGGCCCCAGCGCGTTGGGCAGGATGTGGCGCACCACCTGCCGCGAAGTCGAGGCACCCAGCGCACGCGCGGCCTCGACGAATTCCTTCTCGCGCAGGCTGAAGAACTGCGCCCGCACCAGCCGCGCCACCGGCATCCAGCTCAGGCCGCCGATGACCAGCACGATGAGCAGGAAGATGCCGACCTCGGGCCCGAAGACGGCCTTCAGTGCGTCGCGGAAGAAGAAGATCAGCAGCAGCAGCACCGGCAGCGTCGGCAGGCTGAGGAAGAGGTCGGTGACCCACATCAGCACCGTGTCGACCCAGCCGCGCGAGATGCCGGCGATGGCGCCGATGATGACGCCGATGACGATGCCCGTCAGCATGGCCGCGAAGCCGACCGCCAGCGAGATGCGGCCGCCGTAGAGCATGCGCGCCAGCAGGTCGCGGCCGAGGTCGTCGGTGCCCAGCGGATGGCCGGCCGACGGACCCTTGATGCGCGCCGTGAAGTCGATGTCGTTGATGCCCACCTTGTAGAACAGCGGGCCCAGCAGCACCACCAGCGACAGCAGCGTCAGCAGCCACAGGCTGAAGTAGGCCAGGCGATGGCGGCGGAAGCGCCGCCAGGCCTCGGCCCAGGGCGAGGTGCTCGTGTCGCGGCGCGCCACGCCAGGCAACCCGCCCGGGGCCGGCGCCGTCGCACCTGCGCGGGACCGCTCAGCGGTAGCTGATGCGGGGGTCGAGCCAGCCATAGACGATGTCGGCGAAGAGGTTGAACAGCACGACCAGGCAGGCCAGCACGAAGGTCACGGCCATGATCACCGGCGTGTCGTTGCGCAGGATGCTGTCGATGAGCAGCGAGCCGATGCCCGGGATGCGGAAGATCTGCTCGGTGACGATGGCGCCGCCGAAGATGCCCGGCAGCTGCAGGGCGACCAGCGTGACGACCGGGATCAGCGCGTTGCGCACCACGTGCTTGACGATCACGACACGCTCCTTCAGCCCCTTGCTGCGCGCGGTCGTGACGTAGTCCAGCCGCACCACGTCGAGCACGCTGCTGCGCACGTAACGCATCCAGCTCGCGGCCTGGAACAGCGCCAGCACCATGACCGGCATGATGGCCTGCTTGAACTGCACCACCCACCAGGCCCAGCCGGTGGCGGCGACCTCGCCCTGGAAGACGAAGGGGAACCAGTCCAGGTAGATGCTGAAGAACAGGATGAACAGCAGCCCGGTGAAGAAGGTCGGCAGCGAGAAGCCGACGAACGACAAGGTGCTGGCGATGCGGTCGAACCAGGAATAGGGCCGTACCGCGGCCAGCACGCCCACCGGCAGCGCGATCATCAGCGCCAGCAGCTGCGACAGCCCGATCACCGCGATGGTCACCGGCAACCGCTGCAGGATCAGCTTGTCGACGTCGATGCGGCTGATGAACGAGAAGCCCCACTCGCCCCTGAACATGCTGGTCAGCCAGTGCAGGTAGCGCTGCCAGACGGGGTCGTCCAGCCCCAGCGAGGCGCGCAGCGCCATGCGCACCTCGGGCGGCACGTTGGGGTTGGTGGCCAGTTCCTCGAACGGGTCGCCCGGCGCCAGCGCCAGCACCGTGAACAGCACGATGCTGATGCCGAGCATGCTGGGCACCGCGATCAGCAGGCGGCGCAGGATGTAGGTGCCCAAGGAGTGACCCGGGTGTCGTGGCGCTGCGCGGGGCGATCAGTGGGGCAGGAAGCGTCGCGAGCACCCCGAGCTTGCATCGAGCACCGCAGCCGTACACGCGTACGGCGAGGAGCGCGGATGCGAGATCGGGGTGCGCAGCAGCTTCATGCCCCGCTGATCAAGTTTCCTTGTACCAGTGCGCCAGCGCCCACATGTCGTTGTCCCAGCCCGACAGCGGGGCGGACAGCCTGACGTTGGTGGCCGACACGCGCGGCCGGAACACCACCGGGACGATGTGGTTGCTCTCGCCGATGAGGTCGTTCATGCGGATGAACAGCGCCGCTCGCTTGACCGGGTCGAGCTCGCTCTGCGCGGCGAGGTGGGCCTTGTCGTAGTCGTCGTTCTTCCAGCGCAGGATGTTGCGCTTGGCCCACTTGTTCTCCTTCTGCGCCATCTCCCAGCTGCAGTACTGCTCCATGAACAGCTGCGGGTCGGGCTGCGTCATGGTCGTCGTGTACATCTGCATGTCGGCCCAGAACTTGGTGTAGGTGTCGGGGTTGGCCTGGTCGCCGCCGAAGAACACCGCCGCCGTCACGCTCTTGAGCTCGAGCTCGATGCCGGCCTTGCTGCAGGCGCTCTTGATGATCGCCTGCGTGTCCTGGCGCGGCTTGTTGACCGAGGTCTGGAAGACGAACTTGAGCTTGGTGTTGCCCTTGGCGCGGATGCCGTCGGCACCCTTCTTCCAGCCCGCCGCGTCGAGGATCTGGTTGGCCTTGTCGACGTTGAACTCGAACTTCAGGTTCGGGCTGCGGAAACGCGGCGGGTTGTTCAGGAAGTTGGCGGTGGCCACGCCGGTGCGGCCGTAGATGAAGTCCTGCACGCTCTTGCGGTCGACCAGCAGCGCCATGGCGTCGCGCACCGCCTTGTCGCTGAAGGCGGGGTGGCGGCTGCTGGCGTGACCACGCTCGCCCTGCACCTCGTTCCAGGGGTCGGTGACGCTGAGCTGGATGAATTCGATGTTGCCGCCGGGCACCACCGCGACCTTGCCCTTGCCGCCGGCCTCCAGCCCCTTGAGCACCTCGTCGGCGACCTGCAGGTTCCAGGCGAAGTCGTACTCGCCGGTCTGCAGCACGGCGCGCGCGGCGCTGGTGGCGTCGCCGCCGCCCTTCATCTCGAAGGTGTCGAAGTGCGGGCGGTTGGCGATGTGGTAGTTGTTGTTGATCTCGGCGCGAACCAGGTCGCCCGGCTTGAAGTCGACGATCTTGTACGGGCCGGTGCCCACCGGGCGGATGTTGGCCGGCGCCTCGCGCGACTTGGCGCCGATGTAGGGCGCGAAGACATGCTTGGGGATGATCATGCCCACCGTGCCGACGAAGGGCTCGGCCCAGAACGGCGTCGGCTTGGGGAAGTCGACGCGCACGGTGTGCGAGTCGATCTTGGTGACCTTGATGTCACGGTAGGTGCTGATCCAGCTCGTCGAGGTGGTCGGGTCCTTGTGGTATTCCCAGTTGAAGACCACGTCGTCGGCGCTGAAGGGCTGGCCGTCGTGCCAGCTGACGCCGCGCTTGAGCTTCCAGGTCACCGACTTGCCGTCGGCCGACAGGCCGCCGTTGTCGCGCGTCGGCACTTCGGTGGCCAGGATCGGCACCAGGTTGCCCTCGGCGTCCCAGGCGGCCAGCGGCTCGTAGAAGATGCGCGAGCCTTCCTGCTCCTTGGTGCCGGTGGCGAACTGCGGGTTCAGCAGCACCGGGCCCTGCCACCACAGCACCTTGAGCGCGCCGCCGCCGCCGCGTTTGGTGGGCTTGTAGGGCAGTGCGGTCTGCGCCTGGGCAAGGCCGGCATGCATCAGCATCATCGACGCCATCGGCGCCGTCAGGCCCAGCCCGACCATCTGCTGGATGAAACTGCGCCGCGGCAGCTCACCCTGGCGGACGTTCTCGATCAACTCGCGCAGTTCACGTTCTTGCATGGAAGATCTCCTGGCGGCGGCGGCGGCAAAGGCCGCGAGGCAGCGCGTGGTGAAAACCGGTGACGGCGGACAAACCCGAGCCGATGCTATCGACTCGCCTGCCGGCGGCCATCCGGGCAAGCCCCGTGTCCCGCCGCGCCATACTCCCGCTCATGAGAGCCCCTGTCCTTGTCGTGCACGGTCCCGCCCAGCCCCGGCAGCCCCTGGTGCTGGATTCGCCCCATTCGGGTTTCGAGATGCCGCCGGACTTCGGCTCGGCGCGCACCGAGGCCGAGTTGCGCGAAGGTGAAGACTGTTTCATCGACGATCTCTACCGGCCTGCAGCAGCGAGGGGCGTGCCGTTGCTGGCGGCCTTGTTCCCGCGCACCTACCTCGACGCCAACCGCGATGCCGGCGACATCGACCCGGAGTTGCTGGCCGAGCCCTGGCCGCACCCGCTGCGCCCCAGCGAGAAGGCGCGCATCGGCAAGGCGCTTGTCTGGCGCACGATGGACGGCGACCGGCCGATCTACGAGCGGCGGCTGTCGGTGGCCGAGCTGCGCAGCCGCATCGACAACTACCACCGCCCGTATCACGACACGCTGCGCCGGCTGCTCGACGCGGCCCATGCACGCTTCGGCGCCGTCTGGCACATCAACTGCCACTCGATGGGCCCGAGCACCAGCGTGTCGATCGAAGGCGTGGACGGCAAGCCGCGCGCCGACATCGTGCTCGGCGACCGCGACGGCACCACCTGCGCGCCCGAGTTCACCGCTTTCGTGCGCGACGTGCTCACCGGCCACGGCTACGACGTGAAGGTCAACGACCCGTTCAAGGGCGTCGAGCTCGTGCGCGCCTACGCCGACCCCGCCGCCGGCCGCCACAGCCTGCAGCTGGAGGTCAACAAACGCCTGTACATGGACCCGGCGACGCTGCGCAAACACGAGGGCTTCGACGTCCTGCAGCGGCACCTGATGGAGCTGGTGGACGGCATCCTGGCGCACTTCGGCGCCGGCCGCGTGCCCAGCCCGGCCTGAGGGGCCACCCCGCCGTCCGGCCTGCCGGCGGCCGCACCGAGGATTGCACCGATGACCGCACCGCTGCCCGTCGAACTGGCCCCGCCCGACATCACGCGCTGGCGCGCCGGCAACACCGGCGTCGACCACGTGCACCGCCACGAGGCCGCCTTGCCGGGGCCGAACGTGATGGTGCAGGCGTTGACCCACGGCAACGAGATCTGCGGCGCCATTGCGCTGGACTGGCTGCTGCAGCAGGGCTTTCGGCCGCGGCGCGGGCGGCTCACGCTGGCCTTTGCCAACGTCGAGGCCTACGCCCGCTTCGACGCTGCCGACCCCTACCCGTCGCGATTCGTCGACGAGGACCTGAACCGCGTCTGGTCCGACGACCAGCTCTTCGGCGACCGCGATTCGGTGGAACTGCGCCGGGCGCGGCAGCTGCGGCCCTTCGTCGACGAGGCCGACCTGCTGCTGGACATCCACTCGATGAGCGAACCCTGCCGGCCGCTGATGGTGTGCGGCAGGGTCGACAAGAACGCCGCCCTGGCGCGCGAGCTCGGCGTGCCGGCCGACCTGCTGATCGACACCGGCCACGCCGCGGGGCTGCGCATGATCGAGCGCGGCGGCTTCGGCGACCCCGGCAGCCCACGGCGCGCGCTGCTCGTCGAATGCGGCTACCACTGGGAAGCGGCTGCGGCCGAAGTCGCCATCGACACGCTGGTGCGTTTCCTGGGCCTGGCCGGCGTGGCCGATGCGGACTGGGTGCAGGCACACGTGCGGCTGCCGCTGCCGCCGGCTCAGCGCCTGGTGCGCGTCACCGAGGCGGTGGTGGCGCGCAGCATGGACTTCCGCTTCCTGGTGCCGACGGTGGGGCTTTCGGTGGTGGCCCGCGCCGGCACGCCGATCGCGCAGGACGGCGACCACGTCTGGACCACGCCGTACGACGACACCGTGCTCGTGATGCCGGGCACGCACAACCTCAAGCCGGGGGGCACGGCGGTGCGGCTGGGGCGCTTCGAGGCGGCGTAGCCTGCGGGGTGTCGCGCCGCGACGCGCAGCCGCTTTCGCAGAACGCGAAAACCCGGCTTCAAGCTGCCAACGGCGCAGCAGCCTCTCCCGTCAGCGCGCGCAGCACCGCGGCGGCGGTTTCGGCCGGCCGCTCCATCGGAAACAGGTGCGTGCCCTCGATCCACTCGATGCGGTCGTGCACGAGCGCACGCGTGGCGGCCAGGCCGACCTGGCGGTTCTCGACCGAGCGCGTGCCGCCGATGAAGGCCACCGGGCAGCGCGGCGGGTGCTTGTGCAGGACGTAGCCCAGCTGGTGCGGCAGCGTGTTGTAGAGGGTGGTCTCGATGTCGCGGCGGAAGGCGAGCACGACGCCGCCATCGGGCCCCGGCTCGGTGCCGCTGGCGATGTAGTCGCGCAGCACCTCGGGTGCCCAGCGCGCGAAGGTGGACTTGGCGGCGAAGTGTTCCCAGGCCGCAGCTTCCGAGGGCCAGCACCAGCGCCGACGGGCCGACACGCGCCCCGGCGAGACGCGCTTCATCAGGCCGCTCAGTTTCATGACCTGCACGCTGTGGGCGCGCCAGCCGGCAACCACCGGCGAGTCGATCAGCACCACGCGGCGCACCAGCGCCGGGCGCTTGCAGGCCGCCAGCAGCGCCAGGTAGCCGCCCAGCGAGTGGCCGACCAGATCCACCGCCTGGCCCGGCGCCCGGGTCTCGATGAAGTCGAGCAGCTGGTCGCGCAGGCGCGGCCAGTTGCTGGTGACGGGGTAGGCCGGGTCGTGGCCGAACTTTTCCGGCGCGACGACCTGCCAGCCCGCCGCGCGCCAGGCTTCGAACAGCACGCGGTAGGTGCCTGCGGGAAAGCCGTTGGCGTGGCAGAAGACGAGGGTGCCCGGGCCGCTGGCGAGCGTGGGGGTCTGGCTGGCGGGCACGGTCAGACGATCCGTTCTTCGGGGGTCGTGATCTTGCGCATGGGATCGAAGCGGTGGCTCTTCACCATCAACGGGTGCGCGGCGTCGCCGCCGTCCCAGCGCGGGTCGTCGATGCTCTCGAAGACCTCGCGCAGGCGCTGGCCCCAGGTGCCGCGGATCATCGAGAAGTAGGGGTTGTGGTCGTCGATGCAGACGAATTCGTCGCTGCGCAAGCGGCCTTCGCGGTAGACCAGCAGGTCCAGCGGCAGGCCGACGCTGAGGTTGCTCTTCAGCGTGCTGTCCATCGACACCAGCGCGCACTTGGCGGCCTCGTCCAGCTGCGTGGCGGGGGTCAGCACGCGGTCCAGGATGGGCTTGCCGTACTTGCTTTCGCCAACCTGGAAGAAGCAGGTCTCGCGCGTGGCCTCGATGAAGTTGCCGGCGCTGTAGACGAGAAACAGGCGCATCGCCTCGCCCTTGATCTGGCCGCCGAAGATCATGCTGGCGTTGAAGTCGATGCCGGTGGCCTTCAGCGACGGCGCGTCCTGGTCGTAGACGCGGCGCACCGCGCTGCCGAGAACACGCGTGGCGTCGAACATGCTCTCGGCGTTCCAGATCGTCAGCGGCGGCTCGTCGCCGTTGTCCAGCCGCTCCACCTGCAGGATCTCGCGCACGCTCTGGCTGATGCTCAGGTTGCCGGCCGACAGCAGCACCATGAAGCGGTCGTCGGCCTTCTCGTAGATCATCATCTTGCGGTAGGTGCTGATCTGGTCCAGGCCGGCGTTGGTGCGCGAGTCGGACAGGAACACGAGGCCGGCGTTGAGGCGGATGCCGACGCAGTAGGTCATGGCGGGTTTTCTCTGGAAAGGGCTTTCAGGCGGTACAGCGCTTCGAGCGCTTCGCGGGGAGAGAGCCTATCAGGGTCGATGGCGTCCAGCGCCGCGGTCAAGGGGGCGCTTTCGGGCGCTGCTGCCGCCGCCGGCGGCGGCGCGAACAGGTCCACCTGCGCCTGGCCGGCCGCCGCCTTGGCTTGCAGCGCCTCGAGCGTGGCGCGCGCCTGGCGGATCAGCGCCGCCGGCATGCCCGCCAGCCGCGCCACCTGCACGCCGTAGCTGCGGCTGGCGGGGCCGGGCTCGACGTGGTGCAGGAAGACGATGTCGTGCCCGCTTTCCACGGCGCCGACGTGCACGTTGACGGCATGGTCGTGGCGCAGCGGAAATTCGGTGAGTTCGAAGTAGTGCGTGGCGAACAGCGTGAAGGCGCGGTTGCGGTCGTGCAGCTGGGTGGCGATGGCCGAGGCCAGCGCCAGGCCGTCGAAGGTGCTGGTGCCGCGGCCGACTTCGTCCATCAGCACCAGGCTGTGTTCGGTGGCGCCGTGCACGATGGCCGCGGCCTCGGTCATCTCGACCATGAAGGTGCTCTGCGCGTTGGCCAGGTCGTCGGCGGCGCCGATGCGGGTATGGATGGCGTCGATGGGGCCCAGCCGGCAGGCCGCCGCCGGCACGTAGGAACCCATGGCGGCCAGCAGCACCGTCAGCGCCACCTGGCGCATGAAGGTGCTCTTGCCGCCCATGTTGGGGCCGGTGATGACGAGCAGGCGGGTCCTGGCGTCGAGCCGGCAGTCGTTGGCGATGAACGGGCCGCCGCCGGTTTCGGCCAGCCGCGCTTCGACCACCGGGTGGCGGCCGCCCTGGATGTCGATGCAGGGGTAGGGCACGAACTCCGGGCGGCACCAGTTCAGCGTCGCCGCACGGTCGGCCAGCGCCGCCAGCGCGTCCAGCGCCGCCAGCGCGCGTGCCAGCGCCGTCAACGGCGCCAGGTGGCTCTGCAGGTGGTCGAGCAGCTGTTCGTAAAGCCACTTCTCGCGCGCCAGCGCGCGCTCCTGCGCCGACAGCGCCTTGTCCTCGAAGGTCTTCAGCTCGGGTGTGATGTAGCGCTCGGCGTTCTTCAGCGTCTGCCGGCGCTGGTAGTCGGCCGGCACCTTGTCCAGCCCCGAACTGGTGACCTCGATGTAGAAGCCGTGCACCTTGTTGAACTGCACGCGCAGGTTGGCGATGCCGGTGCGGGCGCGTTCACGCGCTTCCAGGTCGAGCAGGAAGGCGTCGCAGTTCTGGTTGATGCCGCGCAGCTCGTCGAGCTCGGCGTCGACCCCCGGCGCGATGACGCCGCCGTCGCGCAGCAGCACCGCGGGTTCTTCGGCGATGGCCTGCAGTGCGTCGGTTAGCGCCGGGTCGGGGGCCAACGCGCCGTGCAGCCGGTCCAGCAGCGGCGTGCCCTGCGGCGCCACGGCGCGCAGCGCCGGCAGCGCCGCGAGCGTGGCGCGCAGTCCCGCGAGTTCACGCGGGCGCACCTGGCGCAAGGCGGTGCGCGAGGTGATGCGTTCGACGTCGCTGACGCCGCGCAAGGCGTCGCGCAGCGGCTCGCAGCCGTGCTGGAGGAATACGGCGATGGCGTCCAGGCGTTCGCTGGCCGGCGCGCGGCTGCGGCCGGGGTGCGTGAGCCAGTGGCGCAGCAGTCGGCTGCCCATGCCCGTGCGGCAGCTGTCCAGCAGCGACAGCAGCGTGGGGCTGTCTTCGCCGCGCAGCGTCTGCACCAGTTCCAGGTTGCGGTGGGTGGTGGGGGGCAAGTCGAGCAGGTCGCTGGCGCGCTCCACGCTGAGCGTGCGCACATGCGCCAGCGCCTGGCCCTGGGTGTGTTCGGCAAAGCTCAGCAGCGCCGCCGCGGCGGCGTGGGCCGCGGGCAGGTCCTGGGCGTTGAAACCGGCCAGCGACGCCACCTGCAGCTGTTCACGCAGCTTGCGTTCACCCAGGGCGCTGTCGAACTGCCAGGCCGGGCGCGCGGTGCGCGCGGCACGCGCCTGGCGCAGCGGCTCGGGCAGGTCGCTGGCGCTGCCGTCGTGCAGGACCTCCGCCGGGTCCAGACGCGCCAGCCAGGCGGCGAGGTCGCGTTCGCCGCATTCGGTGACGCCGAGCTGGCCGCTGGACAGGCCGAGCCAGGCCAGCCCGTAAACGGTGCCGTCGGGTGACGCCGCGCTGGGCCGCGCGCGCTGGCGGTGCAGCGCCAGCAGCAGCGTGTCGGCACGCTCGGCCATCAGCTCGCTGTCGGTGACGGTGCCGGGGGTCACGACGCGCACCACCTTGCGCTCGACCGGGCCCTTTGCCGTGGCGACGTCGCCCACCTGCTCGGCCACCGCCACCGCCTCGCCGAGCCTGATCAGCCGCGCCAGGTAGTTCTCGACCGAGTGCACCGGCACGCCGGCCATCACCACCGGCTCGCCGGCGCTCTGGCCGCGCGTGGTCAGCGTGATGTCGAGAAGCCGATTCGCCTTGCGCGCGTCGTCGTAGAACAGCTCGTAGAAATCGCCCATGCGATAGAAGACCAGCGTGTCTGGGAAGTCGGCCTTGATGCGCAGGTACTGGGCCATCATTGGAGAATGGCGCGACAGGTCGCCCTTCAGGAGTTCGGCGGTGGAGGTCGGTTCGGTCATGGAGCCGAGCATCTTAGGCGAGGGGCGCAGCGCACCCGGCGGGCGACGACGCCAACGCGGTGGTGACTCCGGCTCCTCATGCGGAGCTCGCCACTCGAGCAAACTGCGTTCAAGTTCTTGTCGGAACTGAACTGCTCCGGACCTGCCGTTCAGTGGTGCCGGCTCCCGGCCATCTGCTGTCGTTCACGGCCGGCCGCTTGCCGGCGGGCCAACAGTTTCGCTGCCATCCCGCCCGCGCCGACAATGCGGCTCGCGCATGCACCGCGTGGCATCAGACAGGGCCGACCAATGACCTTCCCTCCCGCCAATTGCGATCCGTCCATCGACCCCACGGCCGACCAGGTGCGCGCATTGCGTGATGCCGGCCCCGACGGCCCGGTGGTGATGCTCAATCTTCTGAAGTTCCGCGAGCAGGCGAACTACCCCGCAGGGTCTCCCCACGCGCCCTGCTCGGGTGCCGAGGCCTACCGCAGGTACCAGACGGCATTCGTGGAAGGCGTGGGCGACGTGAGCCGTGCCGAGGTGGTGTGGGAAGGGAAGATCGACAGACCCTTCATCGGCGATGCCAGCCAGGACTGGGACAAGTGCCTGCTGGTCCGCTACCCGAGCCGCCAGCACTTCCTCGCGATGATGGCCAACGCCGCGTATCGCGAGGCGCTGGTCCATCGCTACGCGGGCCTCGAGCGCACCATCCTCTTGCAGATGCAGGGCTGACGCTCGGGCGGCTGAACCCGCATCACGTGGGCAGACGCACTTCGGCCGCCAGGCCGGGGGTCGCGTTGCGCAACACCAGCGAGCCGCCATGCGCCTGCGCCACCTGCCGGCACAAGTGCAGACCCAGGCCCACGCCGCCTGCCGCACGGGTGCGGGCGCTGTCGGGGCGGTAGAAGGCCTCGGCCAGGTGGGCCAAGTGTTCCGGCGGCACGCCGGGGCCGTGATCTCGCACCGACAGCAGCACCTGGCCCGGGCCTTCGGCGCGCAGGACGACTTCCGGCGGCGTCTGAGCCCCGGCACCATGTCGCAAGGCGTTCTCGATCAGGTTGCGCAGCAGCAGACGGATGCGCGCCGGATCCAACGGCGTCGGCGCCAGGCCATCGGCCAGGTCCAGCGACGGCGGCTGCGCCGCGAATTGCGTCTGCACCAGATCCCGCACCAGGGCGGCCAGGTCGGTCGGCTCGGCGTGAAGGGCCGCGTGGCCCGAGGCCAGGCGCTCGCTCTCCAGCAGGTCGGTGATCAGGTCGCGCATGGCGGCCAGGTCGCGCACCAGGGCGGCCTGCTCGGGGCTGTCGGGCAGCAGCTCGGCGTTGACGCGGGCTCGGGTGAGCGGGCTGCGCAGCTCGTGGCTGATGGCCAGCAGCAGGGTGCGCTTGGCGTCCAGCATGCCGTGCAGGCTGGCAGCCATGCGGTTGATGCGGCCGGCCAGGTCGCCCAGCTCGTCGTCGCGGCGCAGGGTGATGGGGGGGTCGAAATCGCCTCGGCCAAAACGCTCGGCGCCGGCGCCGATGTCCTGCAGCGGCGCCAGCCACCGCCGCACCACGTGGTAGGCCAACGCGGTGAGCGCCAGCAGCGCCACCAGCGTCAGCCAGCCCGGGGAACGCACACGGCCACCGACGGTCGGCTCGCCCAGACCGAAGCGGATGACGTGGCCATCGGCGGTGCGGCGGTTCAGGCCAAAACGACCGTCGTCGTCGTCCGCGTGGTCGTGGCCCCGCCACCAGGTGCGTTGCGGATGCGACCGGAACTGCACCACGGGACCGTCGATCTGCACGGTCACCGGCAGGCGGTCGGCAATGGCCTGCGCCCGCGCCACGTCGGGCGGGCTGCCGATCTCGGCGGCAAGGCGGTCGGCGTAGTCGACCAGCAGGGGCCGGCCATAGGCCATCCAGCCGCCCTGCACGGATCGCTGCAGGCCGAACAGGAACACGGCGCTGATGGCCAGGGCCAGCAGCAGGAACAGGGTCAGCAAGCGCCAGCGCAAGGCGCGCCAGGCGCGGCGCAGGGCGGTGGCACCGCTCACGGCAGGCGCGGCAACGCCCAGGCGTAGCCGGCATTGCGCAGGGTCTTGACGGCCTCCAGCGGCTCCAGCTTGCGGCGCAAGCGGCTGACCAGGATGTCCACCGCACGCGAGTACAACTCGGCGTCCTGGCCACGCAGCCGGTTCAGGATTTCATCGCGCGTGAAGACCTTGTGCGGCTCACGGGCCAGCAGCAGCAGCAACTCGAACTCGGTCCCGGTCAGCGGCAGGGGCTCGCCGCCGCGGCGCGCCTCGCGGCGGTCGATGTGGAGTTCCAGACCCTCGAAGCGCAGCACGGCGCCCATGGGCGCGGCGCGTGAGCGCCGCAGGATGGTCTGCAGCCGCGCGGCCAGCTCGCGCGGCTCGAAGGGTTTGGGCAGATAGTCGTCTGCGCCCAGCTCCAGGCCCACCACGCGGTCGCTGAGCTCACCGCGTGCGGTGAGTATCAGCACCGGGATGTCGCTGCTCTGGCGAATGCGCCGGCAGACCTCGAAGCCATCCATCTCGGGCAACATCACGTCCAGGATCACGGCGTCGAAATCGCCCTCGGCCAAGCGCTGAAGGCCGGCCGAGGGCCGGTGCGCCGCCTCGAGCTCGAAGTCGAAGCGGCGCAGGTAGGTCGCCAGCGGCGGTGCCAAGTCTTCGTCGTCGTCGATCAGCAGCACGCGGGGCATGGCGCGACTGTAAGGACCTTTGTTCAGTCCCGCCCGCGATGCTCGCCGTGATCGCGGCCATGGCGCCGGCCACGCTGCATCAGCTCGCGCAGTTCTTGCTGCTGCTCGGGCCGCAGGCCGTCGTAGAAGTCTCCGAAAGCCGCGATCACGCCCGGCGCGCCCGCGCGCAGCGCGTCGGTCTTGGCCATCAGCAAGGCCTCGGCGCCGGCGCGGTCGAAGCTGTTGCCGGCCACCAGCGCACGCACGGCGCTGCGCGGGTCGCCACCGGCCAGCATCGCACTGCGCTGCTCGATCAGGCGGTCGGCCAGCACGGTCAGACGGGCCTTCTGCGCCGCATCCAGGTCCATGCGCTCACCGATCTTCTCGACGACGCGGCCCTTGGCCTGGTCGATGTCGGCCGCACTCATGGACTTCATGTCGTGCCAGCCGCCGTAGTGGCGATGCGCCCAGGCCGCAGCGCCGCCGAGCACGATGGTGGCGCCGAGCACGGCGATCAGGCTGCGTTTGATCCAGGTCTTCATGGGGTGTCCTCTCGGGTTGGGGTGCCGTGATGGTGGCCGGGCCCGGCCGTGGCGTCCTTTCACGCGCGTCGCGGCGTGTAACGTTTTCTGTCGTCTGGCGGGGCCAGGATGCATCGCGACCCTTCGTGGCCGGGGTGACGCGTCACGGCGCCGCAGAATCGCCATGCGACCTGCCGGACCCTTTGCCCCCATGGCGCAGCGGGCGCCCTGCGCGACGTCCCGAGGCCGCCAGCCTGCGGGCCGACCGTCTGCGCCAGACGCCCGCCGTGGCGCGTGGCACGTCCCGGGGGCGCGCGTCGCCCCCGCCGTTCAAGCCTTCACTTCGACCACCTGTTCGAAGCCGCCGAAGATCATGCGTTTGCCGTCGAAGGGCATGGGCGGGTTGCCGGGTGTGGACGGATCCATGCGCGGGTCTTCCATCATCTTCTTCATGCCGGCGTCGCGCGTGGCCTTGTCCGGCCATTCGATCCACGAAAAGGCCACCGTCTCCTCGGCCGTGGCCTGGACCGCGCGGCGGAAATCGGTGACCTTGCCGTCGGGGACGTCGTCGCCCCAACCCTCGATCACACGGATGGCGCCCAGCTCGATGAATAGGGGGTCGAGCTGGCGCGCGTGCTCGACGAACTTCTGCTTGTTGGCGGTGGGGACCGCGATCACGAAACCATCGATGTACGACATGTCTCACTCCTGTTGCGTTGACCAGTCGGCTCGCCCGCGTGAGGGCGCCTCGTATCCCATCGACGAACGACCGGAAGCGAAATCGACATGACCTGCCCTGCAGGAGGACACGCGCCCTGGGCGGTGCTGGAGCAGCGCCGCTGCGGAATGCCTGCCGGGTCGGCCGCCGCAGCGCCCTCAGCGTAGACCCCTTGGCCCCGCAGGTCACTCTGGAGCAACCCGAGCACTGCCTTTCGACAATGCCCGCTCCCCGGCCACGACGACGCCTTCCACGCCATCTGGACCTGGAGACGGGACGGAGGTCGGACGCCAAGCTCCCGCAGGAGCCGAACGCCGACCGCAGGCTCCGCCGACGACTTCACGCCGGCGGGCCGAGGCGCAGCCGCCCAGGTCGCGCCAACGCGGGCCGGTGTGAATGCCGAAAGCCGCACGGCAGGCTTGCGCCGGCTTGGGGTGCAGCCTAGACTGCGCCGGTACCCCCCAGAACGCCGCACGGCGCGACCGACCCCGATGACACCGACACGTGCATCGTTGCCATGGCTGCTCGCCGGTCTGTGCTGTGTCGAGGCGGCAGCCCAGACGCCCGACTTGCTGAGCTTCGCGCACGGCGCGATTCCGGTTCGCATCGAGGCCGACCCGGCGGCGCGCGTCACGACCGAGCAGGCCATCAAAGCCATCGATGGCGCGAACGGCGTCTTCGTCCTGACGCGGCCGGTGCCCGCCGCCACCCAGGTGGCGCTGGTCTACGAGCTGCCGTCGTTGACGGTCTTCGAGCGCCTGGCCGTGCCCAACGTGCTCGAGACGCCCAGCCCGCGGCAGACTTTCGTGCGCGAGGTGGCGGTATGGGGTTCGGCGCGGTCGGCCAGCGAGGGCTTCGTGAAGCTCGCCGTGGCGTCCCTGAGCGCGCATCGACGCGCTGGCGAGACCAGCGAAATGGAGATTCTGCGGCGCGACCCGGTGCGCTGGGTGCGGCTCGAGTTGAGCCAGGGTCTGGACGTGCCGCAAGCCGCCGCGCTCGTGACGCTCGAATTCAGCGAGATCATTGGTCATGGTCGTCAGGAACCGGTGCCCCTGTCCGCTGGTCTTGGCGGCGGCTGGCAAGGCCGTGGCGTGGATCTGGCGCTGAAACAGCAGGGGCCCGTCGTCGTCGGCTGTTACGACAAGGGCGAAGGGTGGCTGCAGGGCACGGTCGAGGGCCGGCTGCTGCGTGCCACCGGCACGGCGCTGCGCACGGGGGTGCCCAGCGCCTTCGTCGTGACCCAGCGTGACGACGGTGCGATGTTCGTGCTGCGCTCGACCCATGGCGCACCGTTCCGTGCTTTCGAGGCCGCACGCTCGGGCGCCGGCAGTACGGCCTGTGTCGAGCCCAAGCCACCCACGCTGGGTTGTGGCTCGGTGATCCACGGTGTCCGTTTCGATTTCGACTCGGCCGCCATCCGGCCCGAGTCCGAACCGGTGTTGAAGTCCTTGTACGAGGGCCTGGTGTCCGATCGCAGCGCGCGCATCGGCATCGAGGGGCATACCTCGGGCGAGGGCGACGAGGCCTACAACCAGAAGCTGTCGCAGCGGCGCGCGCAGTCGGTGGTCGATGATCTGGTGCGGCGTGGACTGTCACGCGAGCGGCTGAGCGCCAGCGGCATTGGCGAGTCCAGGCCGCTGGCACCGAACGACGACGAAACCGGCCGTTCGCTGAACCGCCGGGTTGAGATCCGCTGCGTGGCCTGAAGAACCGGGCGCTTTCAACGCCGCGGCGCCGGCGTGCATTCGCCAGCCAGCCACGCCCAGTGTCCATCGGGACCGCGACGGGCCGTGTCTGCATCCAGGAACTGCAGGCTCGCGGCATCGACCACCAGGTCGCTGCGCAGCCCGTCGTGCCAATGTGCACGCACGAAGATCGGCTTTTCGTTGATCCACTCGGTGTGCACCGGCGCGGCGACACCGTGCAGCCACAGTCTGCCCCACTGCGCGCCTTGACTGTCGACGTCCAGCGTGGTGGCCGGCGCCTGACCCGGCCGTTGGCCCGGCGGCTGGCCGCGATGGTGCAGCGTGTACGCGCCGTTCGGCGAAACCATTGCAGATGCGGCGGGCTCGGATGTTCGGCAACCATCGGCGCTGAAGGGGTGCAACTGCGGTCGATTCGCCAGGCGGCGATCCACTGTGGAAGACGTGCGGTGTCTGCCAGTACGCCGGACTGACGCGGAAGTTCGCCGCCAGTGTCTGCGTCGCCGCCGATGAACCCAGGTTGGCGACGAGCAGGCAAGACAGCCCGATGAGGCGCGGGCGAGGCATCGGCCGGACGATCAATCGCCGCTGCTGCCGCTTGCCGGGACGGGCGGCGGCAAGGGCTGCCGACGGCGACCCTGCTGATACGCCTGGATGGCCCGGAAACGTTCCAGCGCGGCGTCCGCCCGCGCCGCCGACTCCTGCTCCCACTGCGCACGCGCGGCGGCGTCCGTTGCGGAGGGGCAGACGTTCGCCGGCACGCAGTAGCTGACTTCCTCCATCGGATCTTCGAAGCTGTAGCAGACCTGATCTGCCGGGCAGCTACCGGGTTTGCAGCCCTTGCGCCCGGCGCACACGGCCGGCGACACACGTGTCGTGTCAGGACAGACCATTGTCGACAGCGACAGGCAGCGGGTGCTGCAACTGTCGCGCAGCGAAAATCCGCTGCCCTTGACGCTGCAGGCGGTGCCAGCCGGCTGGCCGCAGGCCGACAACGCGCTGAGCAGGCCGAGCAGCAGCGCGGCACGCAGCACCCGAAGCGGCAGGCTTGCGCTCATTCGGCGCCTCCCTTCCACGAAGTCCCGCTCGGTCACCGGGGTCGGTGCCCGGCACTGCGGTGCAGCAGCGCGGCACCGTGGCCAGCAGCATAGTGGCTATGTCGCCTTCACGGGCCCGGGGTCATCCCAGGGCGCCGCTGCCGTTCAGCGCCTTGGCCTTGGTCGGTCTTGAACTTGGCGCGGTCCTGCGTCAAGGTGTGCGGCGGTGCCTGGCTGGCGCCGTCCGAAGTCTGTGCCCAATGGATTTCCGCTCGGGGCGGTGGCTGCCTGCCAGCATCAGCACTTCGGCACCCTGAACCCGACGTCCGTGAGGCCCGGTTCAGGCGCCCGCCCTTGCCATCGAGTGTCGCCTGGCAGCGCGCGGACTCCAGGGGCCCGTGCAGCGACTTGCGCCCTGAGTCCCAGGGTCTGTGCGGCGCCTGTGCTGGTCAACCGCGGGCCGCGCTGGGCTCAGGCGGCGCTCCATGCGGCCTATACCAATCTGTTCGAGACTGATGCAATATGCGTTCGAAGCACTAATCCAGCAGTTCGCAGTCGGGGGGTGGCCGATGAATTCTCGCGTCGCCACATGGAGTGCCGCACTGAGTGCGCTGCTCCTTATGTCGCCGCTGGCACGCAGCCAGCCTGCCGATCGTGCGTCCCGGTCGACGCTCACGTTCAAGATGTCGGCGCAGGTGCTGGACGAATCCAGCACCCAGGTCGCCAACGGCATCGAGGTGCGGGCCGGCGACTGGCCGGCCTTGATCATCGCCACTTTCGAGGTCCGTAGCATCTTCGGCACCTACCCGGGCAGTTGCACCGCCTCCCTGGTCGGGCCCAACGTGGCACTGATGGCTGCTCACTGTGTTGACCCGAAGGAAAGCGACCCCGATGGCGGGGCCATTTCCCCGGTGCTCGAGGTTGGCGAGCGCAAGATCCCTCTGCGCTGCGAAATGCATCCCGACTACCGCGCCAGGCCGATGACGGTGCTTGTTCCGCGCGGTGCGGAGGACTTCGCGCTGTGCGTGCTGGACGACGACAGCGTCCGGCCAGCGGTGCTCGCTGCCATGCGTTTCGAGGTGGTGGACGCGGAAACGCCGCTCGCGCGCGCCACTCCCGTGCTGCTGACCGGCTACGGCTGCGACCACGTGAGGATCGTCAATGGCCGCCCCGTCGGCGTGAAGGCCGACGGCAAGCTGCGCTTGGGCGACACCGTGATCGACACGCCGCCCGGCACCCAGCCCGACGCGGCCGCCTACGCCACCGTCCGCTCGCGGGAAGGCGACGAGGATCCCGCCCTCTGCCCGGGCGACTCGGGCGGCCCGCTGATGACGGGCGTGCGTGCGCGGGACCCGGACCGCAGCCGCCGCATCCGCGGTGTGAACTCCAGCCTCGCGGTCAGCGGTGACCACCTGGTTTCCAGCGTGTCCGTCACCGGCTCGCCGGTCTTCCGGACCTGGGCCGACGACTGGCTGCGCCGCCACCAGCAGAAGTACCAGCCCGAGCTGTGCGGCGTCAATCTGCGCGCTGGAGAGCGGCAATGCAGGAACTGAGCGGCAGGTGGCGCGCGCGCGCGTTATGCACCTGCACAGCGATGGCTGCCACCGCCGCCCTGGCGCAGCAGTCCGAAGCCGCACGACTCGCCACACTGCGGGCGGTGGGGCCGCACTACAGCAACCAGATGATCCGCCTGCTGGCGAATCGGGCCGAGCCGGTGACGCTGAACAACGCGCAGTTCCCCAACGAAGCATCGACGACGCCGGAGCAGATCATCCGCCGGCTGTGCGGCACCCTGCGTCCTGCATACGTGGAGGAAGCGGCGCGCGCCAACGGCCTGGCCACTCTGCCCCTCAACGTGCCGCTGGGCGAGAAGGCACGGACTTTCCTATGGCCGGCGTGCCTGTTTGTCCAGCAAGCCGGGCCCGCCAAGTCCATCGAGGTGAAGCCCGGCGATACCGCGCACGACCTGTACAAGGCGTATACCGGGGGCGGCGGCAACGACGAGACGGTTGCAAGGTTCTTCGGTCTTCCGATCGAGTCACTGCGTGTCATCAAACCGGGCACGCGGCTGGAGCCCGCCGCGCTGACCGTGACGGTGCCCATTGTTGCGCGCAGCGGTACGGGCGCCGAGCTGGTGGAGGAGTTGCGCCGGCTCGATCCGCGCGGCCGCATGGTCAACGAGGCGCCGGCGGTGGACGGCAGCATCGTGATGGGCGGCGCGGCCGAGGGCACCACCGCCGCCGGACCGGACTGCGTGGGGTCCATCGTGCCGTTCAGGGGGCTGGAGGTGTTCAACGCCTACGACTTTGCCAAGCGCACCGCGCGCTCCGATGACGTCAACGTGGCCTGGGGTCGGGTGGAGATGGCGGTCGTCGACAACGGCTTCTTCGGCGCGCGCGCGCGCGACGATGGCGGCAATCCATTCACGGGCAGCCCCTTCCCCCGGGCCTTCTTCAAGGACGATCCCGACCACACCATCGCCACCGCACTGGTGCTGGGCGAGACACTCAAGCCGATCAATTACGCCCTGGGTATCGCGCCCACGACGGAGTCCGGCCACGGCACCCACGTGACCGGGCTGCTGCTGGGTGGCCCGGAGTTCTCGCCCTACCTGTCCCGCCTCCGCGACGACCCCTGGGCCTCCGTCACCGTGCTCAACGTGGGCCGCGGCTTGCGCACGCTCTACAAGGGCGCCTATGGCCTGCTGATGTCGCGCCTGCAGGCCGACAGCGCCGCGCGCATCGTGAACCTGTCCATCGCGCACGACGGCCGCGTCGACAGGCAGGTGGGTCCCGCCTACGGCAGCCTTTTCCGCATGGCCAACAACACGCTGTTCGTCGCTGCTGCCGGCAACAACTGGGAGCAGGAGGTTGGCGAGCGCGGCATCTTCCCGGCGGCCCACGGCGGACCGCGGCGGGGCAACGTCATCACCGTAGCGGCGGTCGACGCCGCCGACCGGCTGGCCGCCTTCAGCGACCGCAGCGGCCGCAGCGTGGACATGGGCGCGCCGGGCTGCCGCATCAGCTCCTGGATCGCCCATGACCAGCCGCCGGTGGCCATGAGCGGCACCTCGCAGGCCGCGCCGCTGGTCAGCTTCGGGGCAGCGCTGCTGCGATCCATCGCCGCCAAGGCCACGGCCTCCACGCTGAAGGACCGGCTGGTGGCCAGTGGCGACCTGCTGCCCGAGAGCGAGCGCGGCAAGACCGCGTTCGAGGTGAAACTGGACATCCCGCGCGCCTTGTTGTGGTTCCACGACGTGCTGGAAGTCCGCGAGGGCGGCGCCCGGCGGCGACTCCCGGGCAGGCTGCGAAACGTGGCCGCGCTCAAATGCCAGGACGGCGCCCGGCAGGTGGACAAGGGCCTGGAAGACCTGTATGCGCTCAAGCGCCGCGAAGACGGCCCCGCCTACTACTTCGGCGGCCGCGTGGCGGGCCAGGTGGAAGCGCCCTGCAAGGTGATCGCCGAAGCGGACGCGGGCATCTACTTCGACGCCACCCACGAGGTTGACGGCAACGGCAATGTCGAGCCCCTGCGCGACACCACCCGGGCCGGCTGGCTCCTGTCCGAGGTGCGCGACCTGACCGTGCGCACGCCGCTGGCCGAGCTCCGATAGAACACGCCACCTGCCGAGGAGCGAAGATGAAACGACGCGACCTGATGCTCTGCGCCGGCGCCAGCGGCGCGCTGGCCCTGGGCGGCTGCGCTCATTCGCAGCCCGCGCCTGCGGCGCCCGACGGCTCGCGCCCGCCATTGATCGACATCCATGCCCACGTCTTCAATGCGAGCGACCTGCCGGTTGTGCGCTTCGTCAAAGTCGTTTTCATCAAGCACTACCCGAAGGAAGCGGTCAGCGTCCTGAACATCGACGACCCTGACGCGCTTGACCAATTGATGCGGCTGTTCACCTTCCTGGTGGGGCGCACGCGCGCGCCAACCGCGCTGGACGAGGTGTCGGTGCTCGACCGCCAGCAACAGGCGCTGGCGTCCAACGCGGCCCCGCTGGACAACGACCGCGCCATGATCCTCGCGCTGGCAGATTTCACCCGTGAGCGGGGCGTGGCCGTCAGCGGCGGGCCGCCGGGCGGATTGGACAAGATCCAGGCCGCCATCGAGCGCGCCGGCGGGTCCTCCGGCATCGGCGTTTCCGGCGGCGCACCGCCCGGGGCCGACCCGGCCACGGTGACCGCCTACAACGCCTACCGCTCGCTCGACCTGGGCCGCGTGCTGCGCTGGTTCGGCCTGTTCACCCGCTACCGCTATGCGCTGGCCGACCAGCTGGCGGGCGACCATGCGCGGCAGAAGTTCCCTGTCGCGTTGCTGTGCCCAGCGCTGGTGGACTACGACCACTGGCTGGGCCAGTACGTCGAAGGCCGCGCGGCCTCGTCGTTGCCCGAACAGGTCACTGTGATGGGCCGCATCGCGCGCCGCCCCGACGGCCCGGCGGTGCACGGCTACCTTGGCTTCGACCCGGTGCGCCAGGCGGCCTGGGAGGCAGGTATCTTCAAGGGCTACGACCCGTTGGCCCTGGTGCGCAAGGCGCTGCGCGAAGAGGGCTTCCTGGGCGTGAAGCTCTACCCCCCGATGGGCTTTCGCGCCATGGGCAATGCCGACGCCTGCCAGAGCTACCCGGGCGAGCGCAACGTGGCCATGGAGCGGCTGCTGGCGCTGGGCCCAGACGACCCTGCGGTGGAGCGCTGCAAGCCGCCGCGGCCGCACGCCGGCTCGCCTGCACTCGGCCGCCGCCTGGACGCGGCCCTGGCCAAGCTCTTCGACGAATGCGTGCGCGAGGAGGGCGCGGTCATCGCCCATGCCAATGACAGCAACGGCAGCAACGACGGCTATAGCCATCGCGCCGACCCGGCGTACTGGCTCGACGTGTTCGCCCGCTGGCCGACGCTGCGTGTGGCACTGGCGCACTTCGGCTCCTTCGACGCGGATTCCGTTGCCAAGCCGGCCGGCGCCACCGGCGCGCAGGCCAGCTGGGAATGGACGCTCGGCCGCTGGCTGCAGCGCAACCCGCGGGCGCTGGTCTATGCCGACATCAGCTACCTGGTGGAGATCGTCGGTCGCAGTGCCGCCGACCAGGCGAAGTACGACGTCACGGTGCGCGAGTGGGTTTCCCAGTTCGATCCCGAATGTCGGCATCTGATGTTCGGAACCGACTGGATGATGCTCGGCCTGGACCGGGCCTACGAGGGCTACACCGAGCGCGTGTACCAGTACTTCCGCCGCCACGTCGGCTTCAGCGATGCCATGCTGGCGCGCCTGTTCGCGGGCAATGCCGCCGCTTTCCTCGGCCTGCGCCGGGGCGACGCGGCACGCGACAGACTCGCGCGGTTCTACCGGCGGCACGGCTTGCCGCAGAGTCGGTTGCCGGAGTTCGCAGCCTGAACGCAAACAGGCGAACATCCGCGCTAGGAGTCCGCGCGGCAGAAGCCGCTCGGCCTCCTAGCCTGCGGCTTTACGCA
>CAYJOA010000034.1:26684-33860 GCA_964371495.1 uncultured Rubrivivax sp. | reverse complement strand
CGAACTCGCTGTGGCCGACCTTGACGCGCAGCGCGCCGATCGCGTCGTTGACCACCTTGGCCTTGTCGGCGCCGAAGAAGATCAGGTCGCCGCTGGCGGCGCCGGTGCGCGCCACGATCTCGGCGATCGCGCGGTCGTGCAGGTTCTTGACGATCGGCGACTGCAGCCCGTCACGCCCGCCGGCCGCATCGTTGACCTTGATCCAGGCCAGCCCCTTGGCGCCGTAGATCTTGACGAACTCGCCGTAGCCGTCGATCTCGCCGCGGCTCATCTCGCCGCCGCCGGGGATGCGCAGCGCCGCCACGCGGCCGCCGACGGCGTTCGCGGGGCCCGAGAAGACCTTGAAGTCGACGTCCTTCATGACCTCGGTCAGCTCGGTGAATTCGAGCTTGACGCGCAGGTCGGGCTTGTCCGAGCCGTAGCGGTGCATGGCGTCGGCGTAGCTCAGCTGCGCATACACCGGCAGCTCGACGCCCAGGGCGCGGCGGAACACGGCGCGGATCATGGCCTCGGTGACGGCGCGGATCTCGTCCTCGCTGAGGAAGGAGGTCTCGATGTCGATCTGCGTGAACTCGGGCTGGCGGTCGGCGCGCAGGTCCTCGTCGCGGAAACACTTGGTGATCTGGTAGTAGCGGTCGAATCCGGCCACCATGAGCAGCTGCTTGAACAGCTGCGGGCTCTGCGGCAGCGCGAAGAAATAGCCGTCGTGCACGCGGCTGGGCACCAGGTAGTCGCGCGCGCCTTCGGGCGTGCTCTTCGTCAGCATCGGCGTCTCGATGTCGATGAAACCCTGCTCGTCGAGGAACTTGCGCACCTCGATGGCGATGCTGTAGCGCAGGCGCAGGTTCTTCTGCATCTCGGGCCGGCGCAGGTCGAGCACGCGGTGCGTCAGACGCACGGTTTCGCTGAGGTTCTCGTCGTCGAGCTGGAACGGCGGCGTGACGCTGGGGTTGAGCACCACCAGTTCGTGCGCCAGCACCTCGATCTTGCCGCTGGTGAGGTTGCTGTTCTCGGTGCCGGCCGGGCGCGCGCGAACGCGTCCCGTGACCTGCAGGCAGAACTCGTTGCGCACGCCTTCGGCGATGGCGAACATCTCGGCCCGGTCGGGGTCGCAGACGATCTGCACCAGGCCTTCGCGGTCGCGCAGGTCGATGAAGATCACGCCGCCGTGGTCGCGGCGGCGATGCGCCCAGCCCATGAGGGTGACGGTCTGGTCCATCAGCGTCTCGCTGACCAGACCGCAGTAGGTGCTTCTCATGCTCTCACTCCAGACAAAAATCGATGAACTCGTTCGAAGGTTCGGGCGCTCGTTGCGGCCTCGCGTCGGGGCCGCGGGAGGGCTGGCCGGCTGCCGGGCCGCACCAGCCCGGTCAGTTTCGGGCCTGTACCGGCGCGGTGTCGGGCGAGACGACGCCCATCGAGATGACGTACTTCAGCGCCTCGTCGACGCTCATCGCGAGTTCCAGCACGTCGGCGCGCGGCATCATCAGGAAGAAGCCCGAGGTCGGGTTGGGTGTCGTCGGCACGTAGACGCTGACATATTCACCCGGCAGCCGCTGCGCCACCTCGCCGCCGGGCTTGCCGGTGACGAAGGCGATGGTCCACGAACCGGCGCGCGGGTACTGCACCAGCACGGCCTCGCGGAAGGCGTTGCCGTTGCTCGAGAACAGCGTGTCCGAGACCTGCTTGACCGAGTTGTAGATCGACTTGACGATCGGGATGCGGCCCATCACCGCGTCCCACTGCCGGAACCACCACTGGCCGAAGATGTTGGTGACGAAGACACCGGTCAGCAGCATGCCGACGCCGAGCACGACCACGCCCAGCCCCGGCACGCGGCGCAGGTTCTCGATGTGTTCGCGCGCCGATTCGGGCAGCACCGCCTGCGTCGCCGACAGCAGCGCCGCAAAGACACCGTCCAGCGCACCCAGCAGCCACGACAGCACCCAGACGGTGATCGCCAGCGGCAGCCAGACCAGCAGCCCGGTGACGAGGTATTTCTTCACGCGCCGGCTTTGGGTGCGGCGGGCGCGGCGGCGGGTGCAGCGGCGGGCTTGGCGGCCTCGGCAGTGCTGGCCGGTGCTGGGGCGCCGGCCTTGTCGGCACCCGCCGCAGCGGGCTTGGCGGAGTCGGCCGTGCCGCCTTGTGCGGCGTCCTTCGCAGCCTCGGCCGTGCCTTCCTTGGTGGCTTCCTTGGCGCCGGCGTTGCCACCGCGAAAGTCGGTCACGTACCAGCCCGACCCCTTGAGCTGGAAGCCGGCTGCGGTGAGCTGCTTGACGAAGCTGGCGGCGCCGCAGGCCGGACAGACGGTGAGCACGTCGTCCGAGATCTTCTGCAGCACGTCCTGGGCATGGCCGCAGGACGCGCAGCGGTAAGCGTAGATCGGCATGGCTTGAATGAAGTTCCGGTGAAGGCTGACCCGTGGTCGACGTCAGCCGGAGCTAAACCGTTGATTAAAAAGGCGAAATTATAGGCTGTCCGGGCTTTCCCGGATCAGCCCCAGAAGCGCGCGGCGACCTGCGTCAGCAGCAGGCCGGCGACGAAACCCACCGCCGCCCACAGCACGGCCTGCAACAGCCGGTTGGTGCGGCGCTGTTCGGCCAGCAGCGCCAGCAGCGCGGCCGACTCGCGGGGTGCAGCCTGCTGCTGCAGCGCGCGGTGCAGCAGGCGCGGCAGTTCGGGCACCAGCTGGGCGTAGCGCGGAGCCTCCTTCTTGAAACGCCCGACGAGGCCGCGCCAGCCGATCTGCTCGTCCATCCAGCGTTCCAGGAAGGGCTTGGCGGTGACCCACAGGTCCAGCTCGGGGTCGAGCTGGCGGCCGAGGCCTTCGATGTTGAGCAGCGTCTTCTGCAGCAGCACCAGCTGCGGCTGGATCTCGACGTTGAAGCGGCGCGAGGCCTGGAACAGCCGCAGCAGCACCTGGCCGAGCGAGATCTCCTTCAAGGGCCGGTCGAAGTTCTGCTCGCACACCGCACGGATGGCCCCTTCGAGCGCGTCGATGCGCGTTTCAGGCGGCACCCAGCCGCTCTCCACGTGCAATTCCGCGACGCGCTTGTAGTCGCGCTGGAAGAAGGCGATGAAGTTGTAGGCCAGGTATTCCTTGTCGTTGTCGGTGAGCGTGCCGACGATGCCGAAATCGAGCGCGATGTAGCGCCCGAAAGTGCGTGGATCCAGGCTCACCTGGATGTTGCCCGGATGCATGTCGGCGTGGAAGAAGCCGTCGCGGAAGACCTGCGTGAAGAAGATCGTGACGCCGTCGCGGGCCAGCTTCTTGATGTCGACGCCGGCTTCGCGCAGGCGGTCGATCTGGTTGATCGGCACGCCGTGCATGCGCTGCATGACGATGACCCCCGAGGTGCACAGCTCCCACACCATCTCGGGCACCAGCACGAGGCCCAGGCCGGCCATGTTGCGGCGCAGCTGGGCGGCGTTGGCGGCCTCGCGCACGAGGTCCAGCTCGTCGTGCAGGTAGCCGTCGAATTCGGCCACCACCTCGCGCGGCTTGAGGCGCTTGCCGTCGGCCGACAGCCGCTCGACCCAGCGCGCCAGCAGGTGCAGCAGCGCCAGGTCGTGGTCGATGACATCGAGCATGCCCGGGCGCAGCACCTTCACGGCGACCTCGCGGCCGTCCTTGAGCACCGCGAAGTGCACCTGCGCGATGGACGCGCTGGCCACCGGCTCGGCGTCGAAGCTGGCGAACACGGCGTCGATGGGCAGCCTGAAGGCCTTTTCGACCAGCGCGCGCGACAAGGCGGCCGGGAACGGCGGCACGTTGTCCTGCAGCGCCGCCAGTTCGTCGGCCACGTCCAGCGGGATGAGGTCGCGCCGCGTCGACAGCACCTGCCCGAACTTGACGAAAATCGGACCCAGCCGCTCCAGCCCCCGGCGCAGCCGCTCGCCGCGCGGCGCATCCAGGCGGCGCCCGATGGTGACCACGCGCACCAGCGCGCGCACCCAGCGCTGGCGGAAGGCCGACAGCGCGACCTCGTCCAGGCCGAAGCGCAGGACGGTGATGACGATGAAGACCAGCCGCCCGAGCTGTCTCATCAACAGCGGTTCAGGCGCGGCGCGAGCGCAGCCGCTCGGCGAGATCGGCGGCGGTCTTGATCGCCGCGCGCATGCCGCGGGCGATGGTGCGGCCCGCCTGGTGCAGTTGTTGCGCGACGAGCGGGCCGAACAGGCGTTCCAGGTCGGCGGCGACGTCCCAGCGCACGTTCTGGAGCAGCCAGTTCACGTCGCCCGCCAGTTGCGCGTCGCCGTCGATCTGCACCGGCGGCGGCTCGCCACCGAGCAAACGGGCGAGCAGCAGCGCCGGGTTGGCGGCGTCGATGCGCACCGCCAGGTCGGGCGCGTCGACGCCCTGCGCACCGCACCAGTCCAGCAAGCCGGCGGCAGTGACGCGCCAGGCCAGTGCGGGCGGCGGCGGCAGCAGGCGGGGCCAGCTGACCAGCGTCAGCGCGAGCGTGCGGCCGGCGTGCGGGCGCAACCGTTCGCCGGCCACCGGCTCACCCGCCAGCACGTGGTTGATGACCAGCGTCAGGCGCTCGGCCACCGCCGGCGCCAGCATGTCGTGAAGACTTTGGAGCATCGTGCGATTGTAGGCAGCGCCCCCGGCCCGGCGCGCGGTGCCGCGTCATGGCGCAGCTACGACCTGGGCCACAATCCGCCGCTGCCCGCGTGCCGCGCCGCTGTGCGACGACCCGTCACCCCGATCAACGCCCGCGGTCGCCCATGCTGCAGTGAAGACCATGCCCACCGTCTTGCTCACCGGCGCCGCCGGCTACATCGGATCGCACACCTGGCTGGCGCTGCTGGCCGCGGGCTGGCGCGTCGTCGGTGTCGACGACTTCTCCAACAGTTCGCCCGAGGTGCTGAACCGGCTGCGCGAACTGTCCGGGCAGACGCCCGTGTTCGAACGCGCCGACGTCTGCGACGAAGACGCGCTGGAGACGCTGTTCCAGCGCCACGCCATCGACGCCACGGTGCACTTCGCCGCGCTGAAGGCGGTGGGCGAGTCCGCCGCGCGGCCGCTGGACTATTACGCCAACAACCTGGGCGGCCTGCTCGGCGTGTGCCGCACGATGCAGCGCCATGGCGTCGGGCGCTTCGTCTTCAGCTCCAGCGCCACCGTCTACGGCCAGCCCGAGCAGCTGCCGATCCGCGAGGACGCCCGTGTCGAGGCCGTCAACCCCTATGGCCAGACCAAGCTGATGGGCGAGCAGATCCTGCGCGACCTCGGCGCCGCCGACACCGACTGGCAGACCGCCTGCCTGCGTTACTTCAACCCGGTGGGCGCACACGCGAGCGGCCGCATCGGCGAAGACCCGCGCGGCACGCCGAACAACCTGATGCCCTACGTGGCGCAGGTGGCGGTGGGCCGGCTGCCGCGACTGCAGGTCTTCGGCAACGACTACGCAACGCCCGACGGCACCGGTGTGCGCGACTACATCCATGTCTGCGACCTGGCCGCAGGCCACGTCGCGGCGCTGCGCCGGCTGTTCGACGAACCCGGCTCGTTCACCGTCAACCTGGGCACCGGGCGCGGCCACAGCGTGCTCGAGGTGGTGGCGGACTACGCTGCGGCGAGCGGCCGGGCCGTGCCCTACGAAGTGGTACCGCGCCGCCCCGGCGACGTGGCTGCCTGCTGGGCCGACCCGACGCTGGCGCACGAACTGCTGGGCTGGCGCGCCGTGCACGGCCTGGCACGCATGTGCGCCGACAGCTGGCGCTGGCAATCGATGAACCCGCGGGGCTACGACGCATGAACGACATCCAAGTGCAGCCGGTGATCATGGCCGGGGGCTCTGGCACGCGGCTGTGGCCGCTGTCCAGAGCCGGCTTCCCGAAGCAGTTCCTGGTGCTGTCGGGCCGCACCAGCCTGTTCCAGCAGGCCGCGACGCGGCTGCGCGGGCTGGCCGGCGCGGGCCTCGAGCTGCGCCCGGCGCTGGTCGTCGGCAACGAGGAACACCGCTTCCTGGTGCTCGACCAGCTGCGCGAGATCGGCGCCGAGGCGGCCGCGGTGCTGCTGGAGCCGGTGGGCCGCAACACCGCGCCGGCGATCACGCTGGCGGCGCTGCAGGCGGTCGACAACGGCGCCGACCCGGTGCTGGTGGTGACCCCCGCCGACCAGACGGTGAGCGACGACGCGGCCTTCACCGCCGCTCTCGCGCGCGCCGTGCGCGCGGCAGCCGAGGGCGCCATCGTGATCCTCGGCGTCACGCCCGACCGCCCGGAAACCGGCTACGGCTATATCCGTGCCGATGGCCCGCGGGTGGCGCAGTTCGTCGAGAAGCCCAGCCTGGCCACGGCCGAGCAGTACGTCGCCAGCGGCAACTACTACTGGAACGCGGGCATGTTCGTGTTGCGCGCGTCGGCGTGGCTGGCGGCGCTGGAACGCTTCCGGCCCGACATCCTGCTGGCCTGCCGCGCCGCCTGGGCCGCCCGCAGCAGCGACGCCAGCTTCGTGCGCCCCGGCCAGGCCGAGTTCGCCGCCGTTCCCGCCGAGTCGGTGGACTACGCGGTGATGGAGCAGTGTCCCGGCGTGCTCGACATCCGCATGGAAGCGCTGGCAGCCGGCTGGAACGACCTCGGCGCCTGGGAAGCCGTGTGGCAGGTGGCGCCGAAGGACGCGCACGGCAACGCCTCGACCGGCGACGCCATCGTCAACGACAGCCACAACACGCTGGTGCATGCCACCAGCCGCCTGGTCAGCGTGGTCGGTGTCGACGACCTCGTCGTCGTCGAGACCCCCGACGCGGTGCTGGTGGCGCGCCGCGACAAGAGCCAGGACGTGAAGAACATCGTCGCGCAGCTCGGCCGCGAGCAGCGCGGCGAGCAGGTGCTGCACCGGCTGGTGCACCGCCCCTGGGGCTGGTACGACAGCATCGACCAGGGGCCGCGCCACCAGGTCAAGCGCATCATGGTCAAGCCCGGCGCCAGCTTGAGCCTGCAGATGCACCACCACCGCGCCGAGCACTGGATCGTCGTCAAGGGCACGGCCGAGGTGACGGTGGGCGAGCAGGTCATCCTGCTGGCCGAAAACCAGAGCACCTACATCCCGCTGGGCTCCAAGCACCGGCTGCGCAACCCGGGCAAGGTGCCGCTGGAGATCATCGAGGTGCAGTCGGGCAGCTACCTCGGCGAAGACGACATCGTGCGCTTCGAGGACACCTACGG
>CAYJOA010000034.1:0-26584 GCA_964371495.1 uncultured Rubrivivax sp. | reverse complement strand
ATGACCCTACTCGTCACCGGCGGCGCCGGTTTCATCGGCAGCAACTTCGTCCTCGACTGGCTGGCGCACAGCGACGAGCCGGTGGTCAACCTGGACGCCCTCACCTACGCCGGCAACCTGCAGAACCTGGCTGCACTGCAGGGCGATGCGCGGCATGTGTTCGTGCACGGCGACATCGGCGACCGCGCCCTGCTCGACCGCCTGCTGGCCGAACACCGGCCGCGTGCGGTGCTGCACTTCGCCGCCGAAAGCCACGTCGACCGCAGCATCCACGGCCCCGCCGCCTTCATCAAGACCAACATCGAGGGCACCTTCACGCTGCTGGAGGCCACGCGCGACTACTGGAATGCGCTGACTGGCGATGCCAAGGCAGGCCTGCGCTTCCACCACGTCAGCACCGACGAGGTCTACGGCAGCCTGGCGAGCGACGCACCGGCCTTCACCGAGATCCATCCCTACGCGCCCAACAGCCCCTACAGCGCCAGCAAGGCCGCCAGCGACCACCTCGTTCGCGCCTGGCATCACACCTATGGCCTGCCGGTGCTGACGACCAACTGCAGCAACAACTACGGGCCCTATCACTTTCCCGAGAAGCTGATCCCGCTGATGATCGTCAACGCGCTGGCGGGCAAGCCACTGCCGATCTACGGCGACGGCATGCAGGTGCGCGACTGGCTCTACGTCGGCGACCACTGCAGCGCCATCCGCGCCGTGCTGGCGCGCGGCCGCGTCGGCGAGGTCTACAACATCGGCGGCTGGAACGAGATGCCCAACCGCGACATCGTGCACACCGTCTGCGCGCTGCTCGACGAATTGCGGCCCAGCGCCGAAGGCCCCTATGCGCGCCTGATCACGCACGTCAAGGACCGCCCCGGCCACGACCGCCGCTATGCCATCGACGCGCGCAAGATCGAGCGTGAACTCGGCTGGCGTCCGGCCGAGACCTTCGCCAGCGGCATCCGCAAGACCGTGATGTGGTACCTGGACCATGCCGACTGGGTGGCCAACGTGCAAAGCGGCGGCTACCGCGACTGGCTGGCCACCAACTACAGCGCGCGATGAAGATCCTCTTGTTGGGCAAGAACGGCCAGCTCGGCTGGGAACTGCAGCGTTCGCTGGCGCCGCTGGGCGAGCTGGTGGCCTGCGACTTCGACACGCCGGGCGAGCTGAAGGCCGACTTCGCCGACGCCGCTTCGCTGGTCGCGCTGGTGCGGCGCGTGCAGCCGCAGCTCATCGTCAACTCGGCGGCGCACACCGCCGTCGACAAGGCCGAAAGCGAACCCGACCTGGCGCGCGCCATCAACGCCACCGCGCCGGGCGTGGTCGCCCGCGAGGCGGCCGCAATCGGTGCGCTGCTGGTGCACTACAGCACCGACTATGTCTTCGACGGCAGCGGCAGCACGCCGCGCAGCGAAGACGCGCCCACCGGGCCCTTGAGCGTCTACGGCCGCACCAAGCTCGAAGGCGAAGACCTCGTTCGCGCCAGCGGCTGCCGCCACCTCATCCTGCGCACGAGCTGGGTCTATGCCGCCCGCGGCGGCAATTTCGCGCGCACCATGCTGCGCCTGGCCGCCGAGCGAGAAACGCTGAGCGTCATCAGCGACCAGGTCGGGGCGCCCACCGGCGCCGATCTGCTGGCCGACGTGAGCGCGCACGCGGTGCGCGGCGTGCTGGCCGAGCCGGCGCTGTCGGGCAGCTACCACTGCGTGGCCGGCGGCGAGACGAACTGGTTCGACTACGCGCGTTTCGTCGTCGAATGGGCGCGTGCCCACGGTCAGCCCGTCCGTGTCGCACCCGACGCCATGCACGCGATTCCGACCAGCGCCTACCCGACGCCGGCGCGGCGGCCGCTCAACTCGCGGCTGGCCACGCACAAGTTGCAGCGAGCCTTCGGGCTCACGCTGCCGCACTGGCAGACCGGCGTCGAGCGTTTGCTCGTCGAAATACTGAACCGCTGAGAGACCCGACATGAAACGCAAAGGCATCATCCTCGCCGGCGGCTCCGGCACCCGGCTGCACCCGGCCACGCTGGCGCTGAGCAAGCAGTTGCTGCCGGTGTACGACAAGCCGATGGTCTACTACCCCCTGAGCGCGCTGATGCTCGCCGGCATGCGCGAAGTGCTGCTGATCAGCACGCCGCAGGACACGCCGCGCTTCCAGGCGCTGCTCGGCGACGGCAGCCGCTGGGGCATGCAGATCAGCTACTGCGTGCAGCCCAGCCCCGACGGCCTGGCACAGGCCTTCATCCTGGGCCGCGACTTCGTCGGCGCCGGCGCCAGCGCGCTGGTGCTGGGCGACAACATCTTCTACGGCCACGACTTCGCGCAGCTGCTGGCGCGCGCCCACGCCCGCGACAGCGGCGCCAGCGTCTTCGCCTACCACGTGCAGGACCCGGAACGTTACGGCGTGGTCGCCTTCGACGACCACAAGCGCGCCCTCAGCATCGAGGAAAAGCCCAAGCAGCCGAAGAGCAACTACGCGGTCACGGGCCTGTACTTCTACGACGAGCAGGTGTGCGACATCGCCGCCGGCATCAAGCCCAGCGCGCGCGGAGAACTCGAGATCACCGAAGTCAACGCCCAGTACCTGCGCCAGGGCCAGCTCAGCGTCGAGATCATGGGCCGCGGCTACGCCTGGCTCGACACCGGCACCCACGACAGCCTGCTGGAGGCCGGCCAGTTCATCGCCACGATCGAGAAGCGCCAGGGCCTGAAAGTGGCCTGCCCGGAGGAGATCGCCTACCGCGCCGGCTGGATCGGCGCCGCTCAGCTGGAGACGCTGGCCGCGCCGATGCTGAAGAACAGCTACGGCCAGTACCTGATGCAGGTGCTGCGCGAGCGGGCGTTCTGATGCGACGCGCTGGCGCAGCTCGTTTGCGGCAGGTCGTGCGATGAAGCTCGTCGCCACCGGCCTGCCCGGCGTCGTGATCGTCGAACCGGCGGTCTTTGCCGACGACCGCGGCTGGTTCATGGAGAGCTTCAACGAGGCGCGATTCGCCAGCGCGCTGGCCGCGCTGGGCCTGCCGGCGCCACGCCGCTTCGTGCAGGACAACCATTCGTTCAGCAAGGCCGGCGTGCTGCGCGGGCTGCACTACCAGATGCCGCCGCACGCGCAGGGCAAGCTGGTGCGCGTGGTGCAAGGCGCGGCCTACGACGTGGCGGTGGACATCCGCCGGGGGTCGCCCAGCTTCGGGCGCTGGGAGGGCGTCGAACTGAGTGCCGCCAACCGGTGCCAGCTGTGGATCCCGGAGGGTTTTGCACACGGCTTCCTGGCGCTGCAGGACGACACCCAGTTTCTCTACAAGACCACCGACATCCACGCCCGCGACTGCGAACGCAGCATCCGCTGGGACGACCCGGCGATCGGCATCCCCTGGCCGCTGCCGCCGGGCCTGGGCGCACCGCTGGTGGCGCCAAAGGACAGTGCAGCGCCGCTGCTGGCGGCGGCCGAGCTGCCGGGTTGAGCGGCTCGCCTGCACTACGGTGGCTTTGCTCCCTCTCCCGCTGGCGGGAGAGGGCGCCGGGGTGAGGGTGGCGGCGCCGCCCCTCCCGGTCAGACCCCTGCCGCCCGCCCGATGCCCTGGTACTCGATGCCGTGCAGACGCATCAGCGCCGGATCGTAGATGTTGCGGCCGTCGAAGATCAGCGGCTGCTTCAGCGCCGACTTGATGGCGTCGAAGTCGGGGTTGCGGAATTCCTTCCACTCGGTGATCACCACCAGCGCGTCTGCGCCTTCCAGCGCCTCTTGCTGGCTGGCCGCGAAGTGCAGGCCCGGCGTGCCGGCCAGCACGCGCTGCGCCTCGGGCATCGCCACCGGGTCGTAGGCCTGCAGCACGGCGCCGCGGCGTGCCAGTTCGGCCACGATGACGCGGCTGGGCGCCTCGCGCATGTCGTCGGTATTGGGCTTGAAGGCCAGGCCCCACAGCGCGAAGCGCCGGCCCGCCAGGTCGTCCCCGAAACGCGCCGTGATCTTGTCCACCAGCACCAGCTTCTGCCGCTCGTTGGCCGCCTCCACGGCGCCCAGCACCTGCAACGGCAGGCCGTTGGCCTGGCCGGCGTGGATCAGCGCCTTCACGTCCTTGGGGAAGCAACTGCCGCCGTAGCCGGTGCCGGCGTACAGGAAGTGCGTGCCGATGCGCGGGTCGCTGCCGATGCCCAAACGGACCTGCTCGATGTCGGCGCCCAGGCGCTCGGCCAGCAGCGCGAGCTCGTTCATGAAGCTGATGCGCGTGGCCAGCATCGCGTTGGCGGCGTACTTGGTGAACTCCGCGCTGCGCACGTCCATCAGCTGCAGGCGGTCGCGGTTGCGCATGAAGGGCTGGTACAGCGCGCGCATGAGCAGGATCGCGCGTTCGTCGTCGGCGCCGACGATGATGCGGTCGGGCCGCATGCAGTCTTCGACGGCCGCGCCCTCCTTCAGGAATTCGGGGTTGGAGACGACGGCGAACTCCATCTCCAGCCCGCGTTCGCGCAGCGCCGCGGTCACCGTCTGGCGCACGCGGTCGGCGGTGCCCACCGGCACCGTGCTCTTGTCGACGATGACCTTGTAGTCGGTCATGTGGCGGCCGATGCTGGCGGCGGCGGCCAGCACGTACTGCATGTCGGCCGAGCCGTCTTCGTCGGGCGGCGTGCCGACGCCGATGAACTGGATCGTGCCGTGCCCCACCGCGGCCGGCACGTCGGTGGTGAACTGCAGCCGCCCGGCGGCGGCGTTGCGCTGCACGAGGGCTTCGAGCCCCGGTTCGTGGATCGGGATGCCGCCGTCGTTGAGCGTGCGGATCTTGCGCTCGTCGACGTCCAGGCAGACCACGTGGTTGCCCATTTCCGACAGGCAGGCGCCTGTGACCAGACCGACATAACCGGTGCCGACGACGGTGACTTTCATGCTGGAGCCCACCCGGGGAAAGGAACGCCGAGGATTCTTGCACCGCGCCGCGGCATCGCCGTGCCGACCGGCCGGCGACCGCGCGCGCAGCCGTGATGGAGTGCCCTCTTCACCGCCGGCGCGGACGCGCGGCCGATGGCCGGGTGCGCCGTCAGCCCGGCAGACCTTCGGCCACGAAGTGCGGGTTCTCGAAGCCGGGCTTGCCGTAGCGCAGGGCCTGGCCCTGCAATGTCGTCACGCGCCCGCCGCTGGCCAGCAGCACCGCGTGCCCGGCGGCGATGTCCCACTCCATGGTGCGGCCCAGGCGCGGGTAGAGGTCGGCCTCGCCGGCGGCCAGCAGGCACAGCTTCAGCGACGAACCGGCATACACCAGCTGGGCGACGCGCCGTCCGGCCAGGAATTCGTCCAGCGCGGCGGCGTCGCCATGCGAACGGCTGGCGACGACGGTGAGCCCGGCCTGCGGCACGGCACGGCAGTGGATGCTCTGGCGCACGCCGCCTTGCTCGGCGAGGGCACCGATGCCGCTGGCCCCGGCGAACAAGCGCCCGATCGCCGGCGCCAGCACCACTCCGAGCACCGGCACGCCGTCTTCGACGAGCGCGATGTTCACCGTGAACTCGCCGTTGCGGCTGGCGAATTCCCGCGTGCCGTCCAGCGGGTCGACGAGCCAGAAGCGTCGCCCCACCACCGGCACCTGGCCGGCGGCCACGGCCTCTTCGGCAACGATGGGGATGTCCGGCGACAAGGCGCGCAGGCGCTGCACGATGTGCGCCTCGGCGCGCTCGTCGGCCTCGGTCACGGGCGAGGCATCGCTCTTGCCACGCACGACGAAGTCGGTCGCGTACACCGCCATCACGAGCTCGCCCGCCGCGCGCGCGATGTCGATGAGGGCTTCGCGCCAGTCACCCAGCGGCAGCGCCTCGGCGTCCATTCGGGGCCCTCCCGAGCGCAGGGCAGCCGGCCTTACTTGGGTGCCGTGCCCGTGTTCGTTTCGGTGCCCGTGCCGCCCGCACTGGCGGGCGCCGCTGCGGCCGCGGGCGCCGATGCCGCGAGTTCGGCGAACTTGCCCACGTACTCGACCTTCGCTGCGCCGCGCAGGGCCTTCATGTCTTCCTCGACGAGCTTGCGCTTGCGGTCGTTCAGCAGGTACTGCTCGATCGCCGGGCGCGCCTGTTCCTCGGACACCGGCTGGCTGCGCGAGCCCGCCAGCACCACCACCTGCACGCCGGCGGGGGCCGCGACCATGGCGGCCTGGCCGTCCTTCATGCGCGCGAAGGTGTCCAGGCTGTTCAGCGGCAACTGTTCGGCGGCACGCACCGCCTGGTTACCCGCGAACTTGAAGTCGTTGGCCTTGAGGTACTCGACGAACTCGCCGATGTTCTTGCTGGCGGCGAGCTGGTCGCGCAGTGACTGCACCTGCTCGGGCCGCGCCTCGATGCCGATTTCCTGGATGCTGTAGATCCGGCGCTCGGCGAACAGTGCCGGCTTCTCGTCGTAGTACTTCTTCACCTCTTCGGGCGTGGGCTTGGCGGCAGCCTCACCGACCTTCTCGACGTAGGCGCGCGCCAGCACCTCGCGGCGCGCGGCTTCGAGTTGCTGCACGACGCGGGGCTCGCGGTCGAGCTTGAGCTCGTCGGCCTTCTGCACGGCCAGTTGCTGGTCGATCAGGCGTTCCAGGATCTGCCTGCTGGCAGCGTCGGCCTGTTCGGGACGCAGGTTGCGCTGCTGCTGCAACACGGCGTTGACCTGCTGGACGGTGACTTCGCCGGTGTTGACCTTGGCCGCGGGCGGACTGGCGGCCGCTTCCTTCTTGTCGCCGCAGCCGGCCAACAGCACGGCCGCGGCCAGCGCGGCAGGGGGAAGCCAGCGTCGCGCGGCGGGGCCGGCATGGAGCATCGTCAGGTTCATGGGGCGTGTCCTTGGGTCAGGCGTGTGGCGCCGGCCGGCACGTACCGCGGCGGCCGCCGCAGAGGTTGCGGTCCGTGCCGGCGCGAGTGGCCGGGCACTGCGCAACGACGCCGGCAGTGTAACCGCCGGCCCCGCAAGGCGGTGCCTGCAGGCGCCCGCAAACAGCGCTGCCCGTTGCGGCGCTCGCAGGCACGCGGCGACCTCACGGCCGTTCGCGCAGCCTGCGCAGGCGGCTCTCCAGCGCCGCGGCGTTGAGCACGCCGAAGTGCGCGTCGACCTGCCGGCCGCCGGCGTCGTAGAACAGGGTCGTGGGCAAGCCGCGCGAGCCGATGGCCGGCCCGAGCCGGGATCCCGGGTCGAGCAGCACCTCGCGCAGCGGCAGGCCCTGGTCGGCCAGGTAGGCCCTGACGGCGCTGGCCGATTCGCCCTGGTTGACGAACAGGAAGCCGACGCGGCGCTCGCGCTGCTGCGCGGCGGCCAGCACGGGCATTTCCTGTCGACACGGGCCGCACCAGCTGGCCCACAGATTGACGACCACCGGACGGCCGCGCGCCGCACGGGCCAGGTCCAGCGGGCGGCCGCTGTCGAGTTCGACCAGTGCCAGCGCGGGCATCCCCCGCGCCTGGTGCAGGCCGGTGACGACGACGGCGGCGATCCAGAACGCGGCCGCCACCAGCGCGCCGCCGGCCAGCGGCCGCCGCAGCGCCGGCGTTCGACGGCCGCGCCATGCCAGCCAGGCGGCACCCACGACCGCGCCGCTGGGGGCGTGCCAGCCGCCGTCGCGCAGGTCCAGCGCGGCCCAGGGCGCGGCCAGGTAGGCATCGGCGTTCAGCGCCAGATGGGCCAGCCGCGCCGCCACCAGTCCCAGCCAGGCGGCGTTGAACACGCTGTTGCCGGCGCTGCGGGCCAGGTCCTGGTCAGCCGCCTGCGTAGCCATGCGGGACGCCAGCCACGACGCGGCCCACACGGCCAGCAGCAGGAGCACCGGCACCACGGGCAAGGCCAGGGGACCGATCGAGAACGACAGCATGGCTGCAGCATACGGCCGCCGGAGCGATGCGGGCATCATCGCCGCGCTGGCCGGGGCCGCTGCGGCCCGGCCCGGGCGGACCCCGGCGGCGGCGTGCGTACGATCGCGCCCGACGCGAGCACATGCCCGGCGCCACCCGCCGCCCGCCGCAGCCGCTGCGCCGGGGGCACCGGAACCAGGAGACGAGGACCCGATGTACGCCTACTACCTCACCCGTGCGCTGACGGTGCATGCCCGCGGCCAGCGCAAGAACCTGCGGCCTGCCGCCCAGGTCTCTGCGCCAGCGACCACCGAGATCTACGTCGCCGCCCAGCGTGAGCTCGAGATGGTGCGCGCCGCGGTCACGGAAACCTACCAGCAGGAAGCGATGGACGGCACGCTGCGCCTCGTGCCGCCGGCCGCTCTGGCCCGCGTGCCCGGGCTGCCGGTGACGCTGGGAGCCGGGGCCTACGCCGACCCGGCTGCCGAGGCCGCGCCGGGCTGCCTGGTCCCGCAGCTGCAGGCCCTGCAAGCCGCCCACCCCCATCGGCGGCACTTTCGCTTGCTGCTCATCAATGCCTTCGGCACCAACCTCGGTGACACCCTGATCGGCGTCGGCGCCTATCGGCAGGTGCTGGCGGTGCTGCGCGCGCAGTTGCCGGAGGTGTCGGTGGACGTGCTGTTGGGCTGGCACAAGGACGACCGGCTGGCCCTCATGTTCGGCGCCGTCGACGGCATCGATGCCGTGCTGACGCAGGGACCGACGCTGGCCGAACTGTCGCGCTACCAGGCGGTGGTCGACACCAACACCCTGCTCACGCTGCCGCGCTACGGCCAGCTGCCGATGGTGGACTGGTACCTGTGGTGGATGGGGCTCGACCCGCAGGCAGTGCCGGCCGCCGAGAAACGCAATGCCGTCGACATCGCTGCCGACGCAACGACGTACGTCGCGTCCCGGCTGCCCGCCGCCGACGGGCCGCGATTCCTGGTCAATCCGAAGGCCTCGGTGACGCTGCGCACGATGCCCGATTCGATCACCCGGCGCCTGGTCGAGCGGCTGCTGGCGGCCTGGCCGCGGGCGCAGGTGATCCTGATCCAGCCGCTGGACTTCGAACACCCGCGGGTGGTGGACCTGTCCGCGGCCATCGACACGCCGCAGCGCCTGGCCGCCGTGGTCGCGCTGGCCGACGGCTTGATCGGCGTCGACACCTACACGCAGCACCTGGCCGACGCCACCGCCACGCCCGCGGTGACGCTGTTCACGTCGGTGTCGCCCGACCTGTACCCGTATTACCCGCTCGGCGAGACCCTGCTGCTGCCCGAGGCGCGGACCTTGCCCGCGTGGGGCAAGATGAAGGTGCGGCCGGCGGAATGGGCGCACATCGGCCCCGCCTACGAGGCCGCCTGGCAGGCGCTGGACATGAACGCCGTGCTGAGCGCATTGCAGCGCGCCATGCAGCGCAAGGCCGACGCACCCGAAGCGTTCGCGCCGCGGCGGCCGCCCTGGCCGGCAGCGCCGCTGCCGCGGACGCGATCGCTGCCGGTGGGCACGGCCACGATCGAGGTGCCGCGGCGCCAGCGTGACGATGCCATGGCGGCGACACTCGACGGCGCCATCGCCGCCATCGCCAGGCAGGTGCTGTGTGCCGGGGACACGGTGGTTCAGCTCGGCGCGGGCGTCGGCGAGTCGGCCCTGGCGCTGGCGCAGCAGGTCGGCCGCCATGGCCGGCTGGTGGCCTTCGAGCCACGCCGTGAACTGCACCAGCGGCTGTGCGCGAACCTGGCCGGCGCCGGCATCGGCCACGCCGACACCCATGCCGTGATGCCGGTGGGCGAGATGCCGGCCGTGCGCGACATCAACCGCCTGTGCGCAGACGACGAGTACCTGCCGATGCAGATCGCCAACTCGGGCATCCCCGAGCAGGTGGTGTGCTGGCCGCTCGATACGCTGGCGCTCGGTGCCTGCCGGCTGCTGGTCGTGCGCTCGCCGATGCCGCTGCTGTCGGTGCTGCAGGGCGCACATGCCACGCTGGAGCGGCTGCGCCCCGTGGTGCTGGCCGGCGTGCTGCCACTGCGCTCGGCCCCGGCGCTGGAGTCCTTCCTGGCGGGCCTGGGCTACCAGACGCGCCTGCTGGAACTGGGCGACCCCGGCGGCCTGGACCAGGCCGCCGTCTATGGCATCCTGGTGGCGGAACCGTCGGCGAGCCCGGCGAACGAGAGCACGCAGACATGAACCCGAAGATATCCGTGATCTTTCCGGTCGGTGACCGCGAGGCGTTCCTGGCCGAGGCCCTGGAGTCGGTGCTGGCGCAGGAGTTTGCCGACTTCGAGCTGCTGGCCGTTCTGGACGGCGTGTCGCCCGCGGTGCAGGCGATCGTCGACGGCCACCGCGACGAGCGCGTGCGCGTCATCCGCCTGCCCATGAAACTGGGCACCAGCAATGCGCGCAATGCCGCCCTGCTGGCGGCCCGCGCGCCCTACCTGGCGCTGATGGACTCCGACGACGTCGCCCTGCCGCACCGTTTTGCCCGCCAGCACGCCTGGATGGAGGCGCACCCCGAACTGACGGTGTGCGGGTCCAACTCGGTGAAGCTGATGCTGGACGGGCGCCGTGTTTCGATGCGCTATCCGGAAACCGACGGCGTCATCAAGTCCCGGCTGCTGCTGGTCGACTCGGCGATCCTGAACCCGACGGCGATGTTGCGTGCCGACTTCGTGCTCCGGCACCGCTTGCGCTACGACGCCAACTTTCCGCGCGACCAGGATCACCGCTTCTATGCCGAGATGATGCGTTACGGGGCCAGCTTCTACGGCCTGCAGGAAGAGCTGCTGCTGTACCGCCGCCATGCCGGCAACGCGACGCAGGATCGCAGCACGGTTGACGAGGACAAGACCCGCGTGCGCGAGGTGCTGCTGCCGCTGTACTTCCCCGAGCTCACGGGCCAGGAATACCGGCTGCTGCTGAAAGGGCTGTGCCAGCAGGTGCAGATGTCGCTGGACGAGGTCTGTCACTTCATCGCGGTGGTCAACAAGGCGGCGCAGGAGTCGCGCGTATTCAGGGGCGAGGATCGCCCCGAACTGCGCCGCATCCTGGGCGGCTTCCGGCAGCGTGCCCTGCAGTCGCTGGGCGGCGCGGCGGCGCCGACCGCATGAAGGCGCCGGGACACCGCGCGTGCGCCCGGGGTGACGACGGGGGCGCGGCGGACGGCACGCGCGCGGCTATGCTCGCAGCCTTCCCGCCATCGCCACCGGGGCCACAGCCAGGTCCGCCGCGCACACCATGACCGTCCCTGTCGCCCCCGACCACCCGCACGCCGTGGTGCTGCCGCCGCACCAGCCGCTGACCGACTACTACGCCGACGAGCCCGAACGCCACCGCTTCGTGCGCCGCATCTTCGACGACACGGCGGCGGACTACGACCGCGTCGAGAAGGTCCTGGCCTTCGGCTCCGGCCCCTGGTACCGCAGCCGGGCGCTGCGGCGCGCCCGCTTGAAGGTCGGCGCCCGGGTGCTGGACGTGGGCATCGGCACCGGGCTGGTGGCGCGCGAGGCGCTCAGGATCATCGGACCGGGCGGGCAGTTGGTGGGCGTGGACCCGAGCCCGGGCATGATGGAGCAGGTCGATCTGCCCGGCGTGCAGTTGCTGAGCGGCCGTGCCGAAGCCCTGCCCTGCGCCGACGCCGGTTTCGACTTCGTGAGCATGGGCTACGCCCTGCGCCACCTGTCCGACCTGTCGGCGGCGTTTGCCGAGTTCCACCGCGTGCTGCGTCCGGGCGGCCGCCTGCTGGTGCTGGAAATCACGCGGCCGCAGGGGCGGCTGGCCACGCTGGCGCTCAAGACCTACATGCGCGCCGTGGTACCGACGATCGCCCGCGTCGTGGCCCGGCGCCACAAGACCTCGGAGCTCTGGCGCTACTACTGGGACACCATCGAAGCCTGCGTCCCCCCTGACGCCGTGCTGGAAGCGCTGCGCGCGGCAGGCTTTCGCCGTGTGCGGCGCTACGTGGAACTGGGCATCTTCTCCGAATACACGGCGTTCAAGCCGGGTTCTCAGCCCTCGGCGTAAGGCACGTACTCCAAGCCCGCCTGGGCCAGACCGACGAGGTCGATGTTGAGCTGGTTGAATTCCGTGTCGGCCGCGTAGACGCCCAGGCCAGCCACCGTGAACGCCTGACTGTCGAGCAGACCGACGAATTCGGCCGCCTCTTCGTTCGACGGCGCAGAGCCGATGACATTCGTGTACAGCAGATCCACGATCGCCCGATGGCTGGCACCGGCGCCCAGCCGGGCATCGATGGCCAGCTGCATCAGGCCCTCGACGCTCGTGCCGCCGTCGATGTAGTACAGGCCGATGCCTGCGTACACCTCGTCGGACACTGCCGCCTCGCCGAACACGGCACCCAGGATCTTGGCCACCGTGCCGGCGTTGCCGTCGAGGTCCAGCGCCACGCTCGCGTCGGCAAAACGCAGCCGCTCGATGCCGCTCAGCGTGTCCACGTCCGGCGTGACCGCGGTGTCGGTGACGGTCCAGCCGGCAAGACCCCGGGCCAGCGAGTAGCCGGCCCGCTGACCGCCGAAGACGGCGACGTCGATGCCTTGTGCGCCTTCGATCGAGTCGTCGCCCAGGCCACCGCTCAGCGTGTCGTCACCGGCCAGACCGAAAAGATGGTCGTCACCCGCAGTGCCGGTGATCGCGTCAGCGCCGCTGCCGCCGAACTGCACGGTGCCGGGCGCGGCGTGGGTGTAGGCCAGGCCACCCTGGGTCAAGGCGTCGAGGCCGATGCGGGCCGCGTTCAGCGGCAGCTTCGCGGCCATGACCGCCAGTGCGGCCTGGGTCGTCAGGCCGGCGTCGAGCAGCGGCACGAACTCGGCCAAGTCCTGGGCCGTTGGCGCCACGCCGACCACGTTGGCATAGACGAGGCGGACGAAGTCGGTGTTGCCTTGCGAACCGGCCAGTTGGGTGTAACGGTCGGACGACAGCGCCAGCTCGGCGATCTGCTCGTCGCTGGCGCCGCTGTCCATGAGGCCGAGGTACTGGCCGACGAGGACGCGATCCTGCAGCGCGGGCGCGCCGAACAAGGCCCCGATCAAGCGGGCCACGCTGCCGGCGTTGCCGTCGAGGTCCAGCGCCAGGCGGCCGTCCGCGAACTGCAGCCGCTCGACACCGGCAAGGGCGTCGCTGCCGTCGGTGCCTGCGTTGTTGCTGACGTTCCAGCCGCCGCCGGTCTTCAGCACGCCGTACGCCGCGCGCAGCCCGCCGTAGATGGCGAGGTCCAGTCCTGCGCCGCCATCCAGGCTGTCGTCGCCGGCCAGGCCGGTCAGCGTGTCGTTGCCCGCCAGCCCGGCCATCGTGTCCCTGCCGACGGTGCCGGTCAGTTCATCGGCCAGCGCCGTCCCGGCCACCTCGTTCGCGGCGGCCTCGAAGCCGTAGCCCGTGGTGCCGGCGTAGTCGTTGCCGGCGCGGTCGCGCACCGAGCCGGCAGCGATCTCGACCACGTAGGACAGGCCCGGAACGAGATCGAGCGTGGGGTCGAGGGTCAGCGTGCTGCCGGAGATGCCGAGCCTGGCGCTGGTGGCAGCGTCGTAGGCCTCCACCACCTGGCCGGCAGCGGTCTTCAGCGTGATCTGGCCCGTGCCGCGTTCGATGGTTTCGCTGAACGTGACCACGACATCGGTGCCGGGCGCCACGCCGGTGGCGTCGTCGGCCGGGCTGAAGCTTTCCACGGTGGGTGCCGTGGTGTCGCCTACCAGGGACGGTCCGTTGGTCGAGTTGAAGCCATAGCTGCCGCGCAACCCGTCCTCGCCGTAGATCCAGCGCAGCGCGAGCAGATCGTAGGACTGAAAGGTCGTCTTGTTCTCGCCCACCCAGGTGTAGGACATCACCGTGTTGTCGGTGTTGTCCTCGCTGGCCGGCAGCGCATGCGGCCCCTCGAACGGGTGTCCCAGCCCCAGGGCATGGCCGATTTCGTGCAGCAGCACCTGGTAGCCGGTCGACCCCGGGGCAGGGTCGAGGTTGGTCGACAGGAACTCGGCGTTGTCGAGGTAGACGTAGGCCTCGGCGGTATAGCTGACGACGGAGCCATCGGCGAACGCGGACCAGCTCTCGCGCGTGCTCTGCAGCCCGGTCAGCGAGTCGCCCACGATGTCGCAGGCGCCGAAATGCAGATCCGCGGCTGCGCCGGTTGCGGTGGCCTCGAACGTGATGCCGCAGACACTGGACACGTAGTCCAGGATCTGCATCGCGGCGGCCTGCTGCGCCGCGTTGAACGCCGTCAGCACGGGCTCGGTCGCGGCGTCGATGACGCTGAGGTCGAAGGTGTAGTACAGCGTCGTGCGTTCGGGCAGCAGGAAATTCCAGTCCGCCGCCTGCTGCAGCAGTGCGTCCACGCGTGGGTCTAAGGAATAGTTGACGACGGTGAGATCGGTGACGGTGGTCATGACTGCAGGTTCCAGGTTCCGGACTGGCGTGAACGGTGGTCGGCCGGCGACGGCGCCGGCGACCGACTAGTCGGCTGCGCTCGCCGCGCGTGCTGCCGCGGCCTCCTGGGCCGCCTTGAGCTGCTCGAGCACCTGCGCCTGCTGCGCCTGGGCTTGTTTGGCCTGCTGGGCCTGCAGGGCGCCGACGGCAGCCGCTCCACCCGCCACCTCGGCGCCGCAGCCAGCCAGCACCAGCGCCGCGAGAAAGACCGCCAAGCGGGATGTGACGGACCGGTTCGATGGTGCGGGCTTGGGCATGTGGGTCTCGGCGTGCAAAGCGGTCATTTTGCTCGCGTTCCCTGTGTCAACCCAGCATTCGCGGGGTTCCCTGGCTGCTGCGCCGCGGCAATGCTGCACCAACGCCAGGAGATGCTGCATGTGGATTCCCGATTGGTTGTATGAACGCCTGCCCCTGCTGTACCTGGTGGCCGGGTGCGCATGCCTGTGGGCGCTCGGCGACTCGTTCGCGGTCAAGCTCAGCGCACTGCTGTTCTTTGCCGCCGCGGTGTTGACCTTCAACATGCGGCGCAGCGCCAGAAAGCCGGTCGTCACCCGCAGGCGCATGCCGTCGAAGCGCCGCTAGACACGCCCAATCGGGGCGCGGCGCGCGCAACGCGCGGCTGGAGCCAGCCGCTGTTGTAACCGTCGCGGCGTGAAGGCCCGCTCGGCGCCGTGTGCTCGTCGCCGCGATTCGGGTGTGGCGGGGGTCCAGAAGCGGTGGCGGCATCGTCTGCGCGGCCCCGCAGGTCTTTGTCCGACTTCGCCACCCGGAAACATCTTCGAACAACTGCTTACGAAGCGAAGTTGCACCGCGTCGTGGCGCTTGCGTGCGCTGGATACAGTACGAGAGCCTGCTGGCCGAATGCGGCAGACGGGCCGGCGTGACTTCGCCCCTGGCGTCACGCCATGCGCTCGAATCTAAGGCTGAGAGCCCGGACCATGACGAGCACGTTCAATCTGGCATCGCACTTCGACCAGTTCTTCGAAGCCGTGCCCGCCACCGACGAGGTCACGCGCCGAGAGGTGTTTCGACTGCGCTTCGCCGTGTATTGCGAGGAGCACGGCTACGAGTCGCCCAGCGCCTTCCCCGACGGCGAGGAACACGACGCGTACGACAGCGACTCGAGCTTTGCGCTGATCCGCCACCGCGCCACGGGTCGCGCCGCCGGCTGCGTGCGCCTGATCACCAACGAGCGCACCGAGGACCTGCGCTTTCCCTTCGAGCAGCTGTGCAGCGGGCAGCTGGACCCGCAGTTCATCGATCTGGTGCACGTTGCGCGCGATCGCATCGGCGAGATCTCGCGGCTGGCGGTGCACCAGGACTTCCGCCGCCGGCGCAACGACGGCGCCGACCCGCCACAGCCGGCCGCAGACACGCTGGCCTCCGAGATCTTCTACGGCGGCGCGCGCCGTTATCCGCTGGTGGCGATGGGCCTGTTCCTGTCGGCGTCGGCGCTGGCGTTGAATGCCGGGCTCGAGCAGGCGCTGGTGGTGATGGAGCCGCGGCTGGCGCGGCTGCTCGGCGGCGCCGGCATACCCTTCACGCAGGTCGGCGACGTCATCACCTACCGCGGCCGCCGGGCGCCGTTTCGCATCACGCGCGAGGAGCTGCTCAGCAACCTGCATCCCGAATGCAAGAAACTGCTCGAGCAGCTGGTCCACACTCTGCAGTGACACCCGTGGCGCCGGCAGGTCCAGGCCGGCGGCTCTCTCGAAACGAACGGCGCGATCACACCGCCATCGACCCCGCCCCGCGACCCATGACCGACACCCTGCGCGACCTTGCCCGCCAGCTCGACCAGTTCGCCAAGGACCGCGACTGGCAGCAGTTCCATTCACCGAAGAACCTTGCGTCGGCACTCGTCGTGGAAGCCGGCGAACTGCTGGAGCACTTCCAGTGGATGACAGAAGCGCAGAGCCGCGAACTGGCGCCGGAAAGGCGCGACGCCGTGGGCGCCGAGATCGCCGACGTCCTGCTCTACCTGATACAGCTGGCCAGCGCGCTGGGCATCGACCCGATCGCGGCCGCCCAGGCCAAGCTGCAGCTCAACGCGCTGAAGTACCCGGTCGACCGGGCGCGAGGCCACAGCAGGAAATACGATGCGCTGTGAGTGACAGGCGCCACGGCGGCAGCGCGGTCGATCACCTGCCGGGGCAGCCAGCGCCTGCTTGCTGCCCCTCGCCGCGAGGCCACGCCGGCGCGGCCTGGATTTGCCAGGTCGCAACTAGAATTCCCGCTGGGGTTGCCGATGGTTGCGCGGATCGCCGTGAGGTGCCGGGGCCAGCGTGCGGACGACCCGGCTCGATGGCGCCTGGCGCCCGAGGCCAGCCTTTGCGGTGGACAGCCGCTTTTTTCTTTTTCGAGGACCGAGACATGAACAGATTGCTCCTGGTGACTTGCGTGATCGCTGCCACGGCCTTGGCGGCGTGCAGCAAGAAGGAAGAAATGCCTGCCCCGGCGCCCGCGCCGATGTCCGCTCCCGCGCCGACGCCGGTGGCTGATGCCGCCTCCGCAGCGGTCACCGAGTCGGTCGAAGCCGCCAAGGCGATCGGCAATGCAGCTTCGGTTGCGGCGACCGCCGCCGGCGGCGCCGCGTCGGCGGCGGTGGGTGCCGCCATGGACGCCGCCAAGGATGCGGCCACACCGGAGAAGAAGGAAAAGAAGGGCGGCTGCTGAGGCCCCTCGGCAACGCCTTGGGCGCACCAGGGGCGGCTCGATCCGAAGGCTGGCCCGGGACGCCGGATCCTGCAGTTCAAGCCCCTCGGGCACACGGCCCGACGAACCGTCGGCGGCGTCACTTCATCGTCGCCTCGTCGGGTGTCGCAGCGGCGGGCGTGCGTGGCCGCGCGAGGCGCACGCGCACCTCGTGCGTGCCGCCGTCGTCGAGCAGCGGGACCGCACTGCCTGCACGCACGACGCCGTCGACGCTCACGTCGGCCACCTCGGCCTGCTCCACCGTCAGGTGGTACAGCGCCTCGCGGAAGCGATAGGCAACCGTGTAGCGCGGCCAGTCGGCCGGCAGGCACGGGCGCACGTGCAGCAGCGCGCCGTCCTGGCCGGTCTCGAGCTGTAGACCCAGCAGCGACTCGATGATCAGCCGGTACATCCACCCGGCCGAGCCGGTGTACCAGCTCCAGCCGCCGCGGCCGGTGTGCGGCGGCACGCTGTAGACGTCGGCCGCGACCACGTAGGGTTCGACCTTGTAGACCGCCACCTCGGCCGCCGTGCGGCCGTGGTGCAGCGGGTTGATGAGGTGCATCAGCTGCCAGGCGCGGGGCGCGTCGCCGAGCGCGGCGTAGGCCATCGCCGCCCACACCGCGCTGTGCGTGTACTGGCCGCCGTTCTCGCGCACGCCGGGCACGTAGCCGGCGATGTAGCCGGGATTGGGGCCGTGGCGGTCGAACGGCGGGTCCAGCAGCTGCACCAGGCCGGCCTCGGGCCGCACCAGCCGCGCCGACACCGAATCCATCGCGCGCTGCACGCGTTCGGCGTCGCCGGCGCCCGACAGCACCGCCCAGCTCTGCACGATCGAGTCGATCTGGCACTCGGCGTTGTCCCTGGAGCCCAGCGGCGTGCCGTCGTCGAAGTAGGCGCGCCGATACCAGTCGCCGTCCCACGCGCTGGCCTCGATCCGACGTCCCAGCTGCATGCGCTGTTCGTCGCACTGGCGCGCAACGGCCGCGTCGCCGTAGCACTGCGCCAGGGCGGCAAACTGGCGCAGCACTTCGCACAGGAAGAAGCCCAGCCAGACGCTCTCCCCGCGACCCTGGTGGCCGACCTGGTTCATGCCGTCGTTCCAGTCGCCGGCACCCATCAGCGGCAGGCCGTGCTCGCCGAAGCGCAGGCCGTGCAACACGGCGCGCAACGCATGCTGGTACAGGCTGGCGGCATGCACCGATCGCTGCGGCAGGTCGTAGTACGACTCGTCGCTCGGCGGCAGGACGCGCCCTTCGAGGAAGGGCACGCTCTCGGCCAGCACGCCGGTGTCGTTGGTGGCGTGCACGTAGCGGCACAGCGCCAGCGGCAACCAGAGGTAGTCGTCGGAGATGTGCGTGCGCACGCCGCGGCCCGCCGGCGGATGCCACCAGTGCTGCACGTCGCCCTCGACGAACTGCCGACTGGCGCAAAGCAGCAGCTGCTCGCGCAGCACCGCCGGGCGAGCGTGCACCAGCGCCATCGCGTCCTGCAGCTGGTCGCGGAATCCGTAGGCGCCGCCCGACTGGTAGTAGCCGCTGCGCGCCCACATGCGGCAGGCCAGCGTCTGGTAGACGAGCCAGCCGTTGGCCAGCAGGTTCAGCGCCGGGTCGGGCGTGTCGACCTGCACCGCGCCCAGCGTGTGCTGCCAGTGGCCGTGCACGGCGTCCAGCGCGGCGCGCATGGCATCGTGGCCGCGGAAGCGCCGCACCAGCTGGTCGGCCTCGTCGGTGCTGCGGCCCATGCCGAGCCGGAAGACGACTTCGCGCGTCTGCCCGGGGGCCAGCTCGAACGGCACCTGGATCGCCGCGCAGGGGTCCAGCGCGGCCCCGGTGCGGCCCGACAGCCGTGTGTTGCGCAGCGCCGCCGGGCTGCGCAGCGAGCCGTTGCGGCCGATGAACTCGGTGCGGTCGCAGGTGATCGTGCTGAACAGGCGCTCGCGCTCGTCGACGTCGAAGAAGCCGACCCAGTCGCCGAAGTCGTTGCTGAACGGGTTGCGGGCATACAGCGCAGCGTTGTCGGCCGCGATCTCGGTGCCGATGTGCAGCCCGGTCTTGGCCCGCTGGTCGCCCAGCACCCATTCGACGTAGCCGGTAGCCGACAGGTGGCGCGTGCGGCCGCTGTCGTTGCGCAGTTCGAGGACCGAGAACTTCACCGCGGCGTCCATCGCCACGAAGACCGTCAACACGCTGTGGATGCCCGCCGCGTCGTGCTCGAACACGCTGTAGCCGAAGCCGTGGCGCGTCAGGTAGGGGCCGGCGTCGCGCTCGTCGCGCTGGTCGCCGGTGGCGGGCAGCGAAGTCGGGTGCCAGAACTGGCCGCTCTCTTCGTCGCGCAGGTAGATGACCTCGCCGCCGACGTCGGACACCGGGTCGTTGTGCCACGGCGTCAGGCGCAGCTCGTGCGCGTTCTCGCACCAGGTGTAGGCACTGCCGGCCTCGGACAGCACGGTGCCGAAGCGCGGGTTGGCCAGCACGTTGACCCAGGGCGCCGGCGGGCGCTGGCCGGCCGCTGGCGCGATGACGTATTCGCGCCCATCGGCCGAGAAGCCACCGCTGCCGTTGAACAGGTGCAGCCCCGGCGGGGCCGTGCGGGGCGGCGCGGCGCGCGCGGGCTCGGCGGCGCGCGTGGGTTCGAGCAGCGCGCCGCGCCGCGGCACCACCGCCTTGCGCGCCACCTGCTCCTGCAGCGATCCCCGCCGGTCGTCGACGATGACGCGCGCCACCGCCTGCAGCAGGTCGCGGTCCTCGCCGGCGATCTGCTCGGCCTGGCGCACGAAGATGCCGCCCGGGCGGTCGATGACGTGCGCCTCGATGCCGGAGGCGATGAGGCCGAGGATCTGCTCCTGCAGCCGCTGGCGGTAGACGTCGCGCTCCTCGTTCCAGATCACCAGGTCGACCGCCAGGCCCTTCAGGCGCCACCAGGCGTGGGCCTGCACCATCTGCCTGACGAGGTCGATGCGCGCCGCTTCACTGACCCGCAGCAGCACGATCGGCAGGTCGCCCGAGATGGCGTAGCCCCACAGCCCCGACTGGCTGCGCCGGTTGCGCAGCAGCGTCGGGGCATCGGCGCGCAGCGTCGGCTGCGCGTAGACCACCGCGCTGGCCAGTCGCGCGTAGAGCTGCGCGTCGGCCTCGCTGGCGTTGATCTGGCGCAGGATGACCTGGCTGTGCGTCCAGGCGAGGTCGAACACGCGGTCGGCCAGCCGCCGGTCGACGTACTTGTGCGCCAGCGCCAGGCAGGCCTCGCGCGTGTCGGCCATGCCGTAGACGATGTCGATGATCGCGGTCTGCGCGGGCTCCAGCGTGACCACGCGCCGCGTCGAAGCCACCGGGTCGAGCACCGACCCCGCGCTGCCCGACAAGGGGCCGGGCTCGCGCAGCGCCTGCGGCGCGTGCAGGCTGCGGCCGCGGCCGATGAAGCGCGCGCGGTCGGTCTCATGCGACACCCCGCCGGCCTGGGCGCCGTGCACCGTCAACAGGTGCAGCATGTAGGGCGCGGGCTCGTCGGCGGAACGCGGCCGGCGGGTGCACAGCAGCGCCGCCGGGTCGGCCAGGCACTCCGTCTGCACGAACAGCTTGCTGAAGGCCGGGTGTTGCGCGTCGGCGGCTGCCGGCGCGATCACCACCTCGGCGTAGCTGGTGACCTCGATGCTGCGCCGCCGGCGGCTGCGGTTGGTGATGCGCAGCCGCCGCAGCTCGATGTCGTCTTCGGGCGAGACGACGACTTCGGTGTAGGCATCGATGCCCTGGTCGCGGCGCCGGAACTCGGCCCGCCCTTCGGAGAAGATGGCCTCGTAGGAGTCGGGCTTCCACTGCGTCGGCTGGTGCGTCGTCGACCAGAAGGTGCCGGTCTCGGTGTCGCGCAGGTAGCAGAAGCTGCCCCACTCGTCGCAGGTCGTGTCCTCGCGCCAGCGCGTGACGGCCAGATCCTTCCAGCGGCTGACGCCGCCGCCGGCATTCGTCAGCATCACGTGATAACGGCCGTTGGACAGCAGCTGCACCTCGGGTGCCGGGGTGTCGGCGGTCTTGATCAGGTGCAGCGGCGGCTCGGCGGCGCCGATGCCGGTGCGCACCTCGGCACGGTCGGCGGTGTGGGCGTGGAAGGGCACCGCCTTCGGTATGCGCTCCTGCAGCAGCAGCAGCGTGGCCTGGAACGCCGGGTCGGCCTGGAAGCGGCGCTGCATCGGCTGGTCGAGCAGCAGATAGGCCAGCGACAGCAGGCTCATGCCCTGGTGGTGCGCCATGTACGAGCGCACGATCGCGCTGGCCTGGCCGCGCGGCAGGCGCGACGGCGTGTAGTCGATCGCCTCGTGGTAACCGAAGGTGCCGGCCAGGCCCTCGTCGGCCAGGCGCTGCAGGTTCTGGACGGCGGCTCGCGGTTCGACCATCAGCGCCATCACGCTGGCGTACGGCGCCACCACCAGGTCCTCGGCCAGGCCGCGCTTGAGGCCCAGACCCGGCACGCCGAAGGCGCGGTACTGGTAGTTCAGGTGGGCGTCGGTGGCGTTGTAGCCCGACTCGGACATGCCCCACGGCACACCGCGCTGGCGCCCATAGCGGATCTGGCAGTCGACGGCCGTGAGCATGGTCTGGTGCAGCAGCGTGTTGTCGTAGCTCGGCATCACCAGCATCGGCATCAGGTACTCGAACATCGAGCCGCTCCACGACAGCAGCAGGGCGTCGCCGTCCACCGTGGTGAGCAGGCGTCCGAGGGCGAACCAGTTGGCCTGCGGCACCTGGCCCTGCGCGATGGCGGTGAAGCTGGTCAGGCGCACTTCGGAGGCCAGCAAGTCGTAGTAGCCGGCATCGCGGCGGTGCTCGTCGACGTTGTAGCCGATGGCCATCAGGTGGCGTGCCGGGTCGTAGAGGAAGCCGTATTCCATGTGCGCCAGGTCGCCGCTGCGCTCGGCCAACCGCAGCAAGGCGTCGCTGCGCGAGCGCAGCGCCGACGCGCTCCACGCCGCCGCACCGTCCGGCGCCGGGTCGGGCGCGACGGCGCCGGGCAGCAGCGACCGCAGTTCGGCGACGGCGGCCTCGCATTGGTCCCGCAAGGCGCTGGCCCAGCGGCGTGCATCGGCCTGCGCCGTTGCATCGGCGTCGTCGGGCAGGCCCGCCGCTGCGCCCGGGGGCGGCGCGGCCACCGTCTCGTCGACCACGTCCGCCGCGCAGCCGGCCAGGGCGTCGAAGGCACTGGCCAGCGCGGCCGGCGTCTGCGGCGGCCGCGCCAGGGCCTGGTTCAACAGCGCCATGAAGCGGGCCAGTGCCGAACCCCGCGGCGCGGCGCCGTTCGCCGCCTGCAGCAGGCCCGCCGTATCGCGCAGGCCGCCGAGCAACCGCGCCGGTTGCGGCAACTCGTCGGCCAGCAGGCGCAGGCCGGCGCGCAGTGTCAGCAGGTGGCCGGCCAGGTTGCCGCTGTCGACCGTGGAGACGTAGGCCGGCAGCAAGGGCTGCAGGGTCTGCGTGTCGTACCAGTTGAGGAAGTGGCCCTCGTAGCGCTGCAGCCGGTCCATGGTGTCCAGCGTCGCCCGCGTACGCTCGATCAGCTGGTCCAGCGTGATGTAGCCGAAGTCGTGGGCCGCCAGGCTGGACAGCAGCGACAGTCCGATGTTGGTGGGCGAGGTGCGGCGGGCAACGCGTTCGACCGGATGTTCCTGCACGTTGTCGGGCGGCAGGAAGTTGTCGGCCGGGCCGACGAAGGTCTCGAAAAAGGCCCAGGTGCGGCGGCTCAGCAGGCGCAGGAACTGCGTCTGCTCGGCGTTCAGCGTCGGCAAGGGCCGCTTCAGCGGCCGGCTGATCCACCAGACGACCAAAGGCGACGACAGCCACAGGGCCAGCACCGGCGCGGCGAACGCCAGCGACAGCGGACGATAGATGGCCAGCGCGGCGAAGGTGGCCAGCGCCAGCGTCGGCCCGATCCACATGCGCTGCAGCGTGCGCAGCAGCCCCGCCCCGCCGGCGGCGGCGGCGGCGGCGCGGCTGGCGACCTCGGACGACGACTGCCACTCGAGCAGGCGGCGCCGCGTGAACCACAGGCGGGTGACGGTGCGCGCCACGGCGTCGAGGCTGTAGGCGGCCTCGTAGGGCAGGCAGGCCAGGCCCAGCGTGGCCTGGCCGAGCTGGCGCCAGGCGGCCGGCACGACCGACGCCAGGTGTTCGCGCAGCCGCAGCGCGTCGGGCTTGCGCAGCAGATCCAGCAGCAAGGCCGCCAGCGGCGGCAGGAACAGCACGCCGACGCCCGCCAGCGTCCACACCCCCGGCGGCTCGAGCACGCTCCAGCCGAGCAGGAAAAGCGCGCCCAGCGCCGCCGGCGCCAGGCTGCGCCGCAGGTTGTCGGCAATCTTCAGCCGCGACAGCGCCGACAGCGGATTCTTCAGCCAGACCATGCGCTTGCCCGTCGAGCCGTCGCCTGCGACTTCGACCACCGGAACGCGCAGCCTGGGCATCAGCCAGCCGATGACCTGCCAGTCGCCGCGGATCCAGCGGTGGCGGCGGGCGACGTCGGCGTCGTAGCGCGCGGGCGGCTCCTCCACCACCTGCACGTCGCTGACCAGGCCGCAGCGCGCGTAGCAGCCTTCCAGCAGGTCGTGGCTGAGGACGCGGTTCTCCGGCAGGCGATCGCCCAGCACGTGTTCGAAGGCGTCGACGTCGTAGATCCCCTTGCCGATGAACGAGCCTTCGCCGAACAGGTCCTGGTAGACGTCGGACACGGCGCGGGTGTAGGGGTCGATGCCGAAATCACCGCCGAACAGGCGTGCGTAGCGCGTGCGGTTGGCGCCGGGCAGGCTCAGTCCGACGCGCGGCTGCAGGATGCCGTAGCCGCCGACCACCCGCGGCGCCTCGGGCGCGCCGCCCAGGCGCGGGCGGTTCAGCGGGTGCGCCATGGTGGCCACGAACTGGCTGGCCACGTCGCGCGGCAGCAGCGTGTCGGTGTCCAGCGTGATGACGTAGCGCACCTCGCGCAGCGGGGCGGGGTCGCCGACGATCAACGAGAAGCGTTCGCCGGCGCCGGCGCCGGCGCGCCCGCGCAGCAGTGCATTCAGGTCGGCGAGCTTGCCGCGTTTGCGCTCGCGACCCATCCAGACGCCCTCGGACGGGTTCCACAGGCGCGGGCGGTGGAACAGGAAGAAGCGGTCGCCGTTGCCCGGGGCGTCGTACTTGCTGTTCAGCGCCTCGATCCGCGCTGCCGCCAGGCGCAGCAGCGGCTCGTCTTCGGCGGCCGTGGCGCTCGCCGCATCGTGGAAGTCGGTCAGCAGGCCGAAGTGCAGGTGGGCGTCGCGGTTGGCCAGGAAACGCACTTCCAGCTGCTCTGCCAGGTCCTCGATCCCCTGCTCGCTGCCCAGCAGCGTCGGCACGACGACCAGGGTGCGTTTGTCTGGCGGGATGCCGAACTCGTAGTCCATGCGCGGCAGCAAGCGCGGCTGGACCAGCAGACTGGCGGCCCAGTTGGTCAGCGTCACCGCCAGCTGGCTGGCCGCCAGCAGCAGCGCGGCGCCGACCGGCAGCAGCCACCAGCCGGGCGGGACGGCGGTGACGGGCCCCGCCAGCCCGCGTGAGGCCCACGTCACCACGCCCGCGCCGAGCAGCAGCGTGAGCACGACGATCGAGCCACCGTACCAGCGCAAGGGGTGGCGCGCCGTGGCGCGGCACAGGCGCCGCCATCGCGTCACCCGGACCTGCGCGACGCGCTCCAGCGCCGCCTGGCCGGCACCGATCAGGTAGTGGCCGACATGCGCCTGCGGGCTGGTGGCGGCGCTGCCGAGGGCCAGCGTGGCGGCGGCCAGATCGACTGCCGCCGCGGCCACCTCGGCCTCGGGCAGCGGGCTGGTGCGCGCCAGCCTCTCGACCGCGTGGCGGTAGGTGTCGCGGGTCGCGAAGTCCATGTTGACGTAGACGTCGACGGGGTCGCGCTGCAGCGTCTGCTCGACCATCGACAGCGTCTCGACGAACTCGCGCCAATCCATGGCCCCCAGGGTGCGCAGGCTGCCGATGCTGTTGCTCACCGAGACCTGGTCGGTGGCCTGGTTCTGCGCCTCGATCTGCACCAGTTGCTCGACCGTCAGGCTGGATTCGGTCAGCCCCTGCTCGATCCAGGTCAGCGGCAGCGCCAGCGCCGCACTGCGGCCCTGCAGCCGGCGCGCCAGCTCGGCCACGAAGGGGCCGGTCAGCGGCGGGTTCGAACGCGCCATGTCGGCGATGACCAGGATCAGGCCCTTGGGGTCCTTCTCGACCACCTCGAGCATGCGGTCGGCCCACAGATTGGCCAGCTCGCGCTCGTTGGTGGCGACGGCCATGCGAACCGCCACGCGCCGCAGGTTCTCGATCAGCGCCAGGCGCAGCATGATCGGCACCGCCCACAGCTCGCCGAGCTGGAGCGCCTTGACGGTCTGGTACGAGGCGATGAAACGGGTCAGCGTGCCGCGGCTCAGCCGCCCGTCGCCGTGGGCCACGGTCTGCAGCGCGAGATCGTAGACGCGGGGCAGGCCCGCCGACGGCCCGCCGCGCAGCCGCGGCAGCTCGCGGCTGTAACCCGGCGGCAGATGGCGCTTGGCGGTGCGGATCTCTTCTTCGATGAGGTAGAAGTTGTCGAGCAGCCACTCGCCGGCGGGCGTCACGCGGCGCTGCAGCTGGGCGTTGCGCATCAGGCGCGCCCACACGGACACCAGCACCTTTTCGTTCACCGCCAGCCGCGGCAGCAGGCGGTCACGCGCGCGCGAAGAGGTCAGTTCGTGCGCAGCGGCCAGGCTCTTGCCGTGCTGCGCCATCTGGTCGGCGGTGAAGAGCTCGGCACGCAGCGGCGCTTCGTCGGCATTCGCCGCCGTGCCCGGCACCACGCTGGGCAGGCCGGGTTGCCCGACGAGCGAGCGGACAAACGTCCATAGCCGGTTCGTCGTCTTCACGGATCCCTCCGCGGCGTGGTTCTGCATGGGACAGACTTCAAGCCGCTGCGAGCCAGTGTACAGAGGGCACTCGTGGTTCGACCGCAGCGGCGCGTGCGCCTGGGCTGGCCGGCGTCTGAACTTGTGCCGGTGGCGGCGTTCGAAGATCCATGTCCCTGCCAATGCGCTTGCTTGTCGCCACGGTCGCGATCATGAGCGGGGCCAGCGCAGCCCAAGGGGATCCCCTGCGGTCGAGCGAGTGCCTGCTGGCGCTGCGCGAGCTCGAAGTGCAGGAGGCTGCCGCAGCCGCAGCGGTCAGACGCCAGGCTGCTGGCGACCATCCCGGGCAACCGGCAGCGGCGTTGCTGGACCCACTGCGCCGCCATGCCGCACAGGCCTGCCTGGCCAGCCGCCCCGATACGCCACCCCCGGCTCGGCGCCTGGCGCAACCCCCGGTTTCAGTGGCGCCCGTCGCCACGCCGCCGGCGGCGCGCACGACGATGCCGCCAGCGGGCCAGGTCACGCAGCCCGCGGTCCGCATCCCGCCGCTGATCTCGCTGACGGGCTGCGACCCGATGGGCTGCTGGGCGAGCGACGGTACTCGCCTGCAGCGTTCGGGACCGGCGCTGGTCGGACCCCGCGGGGTCTGCAGCCTGCAGGGCGCAGTCCTGGCCTGCCCCTAGGTCGGGCCGCCGGCCGCTTCAACCGGCCACGCGTGCGGCCACCACGACGT
>CAYJOA010000033.1:22411-33973 GCA_964371495.1 uncultured Rubrivivax sp. | reverse complement strand
CCCCGCCCCCACACCCCTTTGCGTCAGGCAGTGGTGGTTCTCCGCGACCGCCACCTCCGGTGCTCGAGCGGCAGGGGGTGCCCGGCGGGAGCGCTGTGTGTGGCGCCGAGCAGCGCAGCCTTGAGGGCGGCGCGCGCAGCGCGCTTCGTAGACTGACTTGCCGCATCCTGTTTGAGCGCAGTGAGCGCAGCGAACGAAGCGAGTTATGCGGCACGCCCTCGAGGCGAGCAGCGCAGGGCAGTCGGTGCGCAGCACCGACCGCCACAGTCAGCGCGCCCGCCGGGCACCCCCTGCCGCGAACCGCGCAAGACGTCGAGCGCGGTAAGCGGACACCCGGCAAGGTCCGCAACGGGCCGAAACCAGTCATCGAGCGCGGCCCATGCTGAGCCACCAGATTCATCCCAGTACCTCCGGGCCGTCCCAAGGTAGTGACGCGCCCCGACGGGGGGCAGCGAAGGCATTGAGCGTGGGGGTCACCTCTTCAGCCCCTGCAGGATGCGGTCGGCCTCGGTGCGCCAGTCGGCGCTGCGCGCAAAGGCCGCGCTGCCGCGCTCACCGAACGCGCCGGCGTCGGCGAGGTCGGCGACCCAGGCCTGGCGCTCGGCGGTGCCGGCGGCACTCCATGGCGTGAGGCCGGCTTCGCGCACCGTCTCGGCCACCTCGCGCACTTCCTCGCTGCGGCGGCGCCCGTGCTCGATGACGCGCTGGAAGAAGTAGCTGGCTTGCTTTTCCCAGTCGATGCCGGGAAAGGTTTCCTGCAGCGACGCGATCACCGCGTCCTCCACGCCGTAGTGGCGCGCCGTCGTGAAGCTCTCGATGACCATCGCCTCCAGACCCTTGATCATCACGCTGCGGCACATCTTCGTCGCGCTGGCCACGCCGAGCCGATCGCTGGCCACGCGGGACGCAAAGCCCAGCCCGGCCAAGAGGGGTTGCAGCGCCACTGCATGCGGCCCGCCCAGCAGCAGCGGCACCTTGATGCGGTAGGGCGGCACCGAGGTCATCACCGCGCCTTCCACGTAAAACCCGGCGGCGGCGGCGGCGATGCCGGCGGCGCGGATCTTGGCGCCGGGCGACGCGGAATTGAAGTCCAGGAAATACGCCCCCGGCACCAGCCCCGGTGCACACGCCGCCGCCACCGCGACCGCCTGGTTCGCGGTGACGGCCGAGATCACCAGGCGCGCGTCCCGCACCGCATCGACATGCGAGTCGGCCAGCACGACGCCGTGCAGCAGCGCGTGCTCGCGCATGGGCTCGCCGGCCGCGCTGTGCAGCTTGGTGTCGAAGGCGCCCACCGCGACGCCCGCAGCGCGCAGGTCCTCGGCCAGGATGCGCCCGACCTCGCCGTAGCCGATGAGTGCGATCTTCATCATCAGTCGATGTACTTCAGGCCGGCCTTTTCGAGCGTCTCGCGCATCTTGTACATGTCCAGCCCCAGCACGCCGGCAGCGAGCTTGGCGCGCTTGTCGGCCTCGTTGGCCTCGCGTGCGGCGGCGGCTTCGGCCGTCTGCCGGGCCATCGCGGCAGGCACGACGACCACGCCGTCGTCGTCGGCCACGATGACGTCGCCGGGGTTGACCACCGCACCGGCGCAGACCACGCCGACGTTTACCGAGCCCAGCGTGGCCTTGATCGTGCCCTTGGAGCTGATGGCCTTGCTCCACACCGGGAAGGCCATCGCGGTGAGGTCCTTGACGTCGCGCACGCCGGCGTCGATGACCAGGCCGCGGGCGCCGCGGGCGCGGAAGCTGGTGGCCAGCAGGTCGCCGAAGAAGCCGTCGGTGCAGTCGGCGGTGACGGCGGCCACCACCACGTCGCCTTCCTGCAGCTGCTCGGCAGCGACGTGCATCATCCAGTTGTCGCCCGGGTGCAGCAGCACGGTGACGGCGGTGCCGGCAAGGTGCGCGCCGCCGTAGATGGGCCGCATGTAGGGCTTCATGAGCCCGACCCGCCCCATCGCCTCGTGCACGGTGGCCGAGCCGAAAGCGGCGAGCTGGTCCACCGCCGCGCGGTCGGCGCGCTGGATGTTCCGTTTGACGATGCCGAGCTGGTACATCTAGACCCCCTTGGCCTTCAGCGCGGCGTCGAGCCGCGGGTAGACACGCCGTGCATTGCCCTCGAAGACCTTGAACTTGTCAGCGGACGACAGGATCTTCGAGGCTTCGATGTAGCGCCGCGTGTCGTCGTAATGGTGCCCGGTTTCGGGGTCGATGCCGCGCACGGCGCCGATCATCTCGCTGGCGAACAGGATGTTGTCGACCGGGATCACGGTGCTCAGCAGGTCGATGCCGGGCTGGTGATAGACGCAGGTGTCGAAGTAGATGTTGTTCAGCAGGTGGTCCTTCAGCAGCGGCTTCTTCAGTTCCTGCGCCAGGCCGCGGAAGCGCCCCCAGTGGTAGGGCACCGCGCCGCCGCCGTGCGGGATGATGAACTTCAGCGTCGGGAAGTCCTTGAACAGTTCGCTCGTCAGGCACTGCATGAAGGCCGTCGTGTCGGCGTTCAGGTAGTGCGCGCCGGTGGTGTGGAAACAAGCGTTGCAGCTGGTGCTGACGTGGATCATCGCCGGGATGTCGTACTCGACCATCTTCTCGTAGACCGGGAACCAGTGGCGGTCGGAAAGCGGCGGGCTCGTCCAGTGCCCGCCCGAAGGGTCGGGGTTGAGGTTGATCGCCACGTTGCCGTACTGTTCTACGCACTTCACGAGTTCGGGGATGCAGCTCGCCGGGTCGACGCCCGGGCTCTGCGGCAGCATCGCGGCCGGGATGAAGTGCTCGGGAAACAGCTGCGCCACGCGGTAGCAGAGTTCGTTGCAGATCGCGGCCCAGGTGCTGGAGACCTGGAAGTCGCCGATATGGTGGGCCATGAAGCTGGCGCGCGGGCTGAAGATCGTGAGGTCGGATCCGCGCTCGCGCATCTTGGCCAGCTGGTTGGTCTGGATCGACTCGCGGATCTCGTCGTCGCTGATCTTCAGGTCCGACGCCTTGGGCATGAGCGAGGCGTCCTCGATGCCGGCGATCTGCGCGTTGCGCCAGGTCTCCAGCGCCTTGGGCGCCGTCGTGTAGTGGCCGTGGATGTCGATGATCATGACTTCATTCCATTCCAAACCGAGGCGGGCACCATCACCTCGCCCCTCATCAGCAGCCGCGCGGTGCGCAGCAGCGCGGCCTGGGTGACGTTCTGCGGGTTCGCCGGGTCGGTCTCCAGCTCGACGCTGAACTCGCCGCTGGGGTGCTCGACCGACACCCTCTTGCTCGCACCGGCCGGCACCACGGCCACGCCCTGCGTCACCGAGCCTTCGAGCACGCAGGCCGTGGCCGCCGTCACCGCGGCCAGCACGCCGATGGCGTCGTGGCAGACATGCGGGATGAAGCTGCGCGTGCACAGGCTGCCGCCGGCCTGCGGGCGGCGCGGCGGCGCGATCAGCGTCATCTTGGGGTAGTTCTTCTTCGTCACGTCGCCCAGCCCCATGGCGTGGCCGCAGGCCAGGCGCAGCCGCTCGATGCGCGCCTTGAGCCCGGCATCGGCGTTGAGTTCGGCGACGCCTTCATAGCCGGTGCGGCCGACGTCGGCGGCCTTGAACATCACCAGCGGCATGCCGTTGTCGATGCAGGTGACGGCCACGCCGTCGATGGTGTCGAGCACGTTGCCGGTCGGCAGCAGACCGGCGCACACCGAGCCCGCCGTGTCCAGGAAGTTGATCGTGATCGGCGCACTGCTGCCGGGCACGCCGTCGATGCGTGCGGCCCCTTCGTATTCGACACGGCCGCCCGGCGTGGACACGGTGATGTCGCACTGCATGTCGGTGTTGAGCGTCAGCACGCGCAGCGTCGTCGTCTCGCCCTGCGCCGCCACCATGCCGGTCTCCAGCGCAAACGGCAGCACCGCCGCCAGCATGTTGCCGCAGTTGGGCGTGGTGTCGACGCTGTCCTGGTCGGGCTGCAGCTGCGCGAACAGGAAGTCCAGGTCGACGCCGGGCCGGCTGCCGGGCGAGACGATGCCGACCTTGCTGGTCAGCGGGTGTGCGCCGCCCAGGCCGTCGATCTGCCGCGCATCGGGGCTGCCCATCACCGCCAGCAGCACGCGGTCGCGAGTCGCGGTGTCGGCGGGCAGGTCGCTGGCCTTGAAGAAGGGGCCGCGCGAGGTGCCGCCGCGCATCAACAGGCAGGGGATGGCGGTCTGGGGCATGGGCCGATTCTTGTGCACGGCGAGCCCTTGTTCAACGCCGATAACGGACTAGCTGATATGCCGATCGGGCATGACAATGCCGGCATGGACCTGCACCAGCTTGCCTCCTTCGTCCAGGTCGCCGAACTCGGCAGCTTCACGCGTGCGGCGCGGCTGCTGGGCACGGCGCAGCCGGCGCTGTCGCGGCAGGTGCGCGCGCTGGAAACCGAGCTGCGCCAGACGCTGTTCGCACGCACCGGCCGCGGCGTCACGCTCACCGAGCCCGGCAAGCGGCTGCTGGCGCACGGCCGCGGCATCCTGCAGCAGGTCGAGCGCGCGCGCCTGGACCTGGAAGAACACCGCGGCGCGCCGGTCGGCCACCTGGCGGTCGGGCTGCCGCCCAGCGTCGGGCGGCTCATCACGGCGCCGCTGGTGGTGGCCTGTCGCGAGCGCTTTCCGCAGGCCACGCTGACCGTCGTCGAAGGCCTGTCGGCCTATGTCCTGGAATGGCTGCTGCAGGGGCGCGTCGACGTCGCCGTGGTCTACCCGGCGCCGCCCGACCGGGCCATCGAGCGGTTGCCGGTGGTCGACGAGCGCCTGTTCCTGGTTTCGGCCCGCGCCCGACGCCAGGCCGCGGCCATCGGCAAGCCGGTGACACTGGCCGAGGTGGCCGCGCACGAACTCGTTATCCCGAGCCGGCCGCATTCCATACGCATGCAGTTGGAGACGGCGCTGGCCGGCGCCGGGCTGCGGCCACGCATCGGCGTCGAGATCGAAAGCGTGCCGGCGATCCTGGACCTCGTCGAGCACCACGCCCTGCACGCCGTGCTGTCGCTGAACGCCTTGCGCGGCCGCGAGGCGGCGCTGCAGGCGCGGCCGGTGGTCCTGGGCAGCGGGCAGCCGCTGGCCACGCCGCTGGCCATTGCCACGTCGGCACAGCGCCCGCGCGGGCCGCTGGTGGAACAGGGCACGGCGCTGGTGCGCGAGCTGTTGCTGGCCTTGTGGTGATCTGCAGCGGGGTCGGGCGACCCGGCGCGCGCCCGCGACAAGGCGCCAACCCGCGTGCCCGCAGCCGGACTATTTCAGCGACAGAACCCAGTTCACCAGGTTGTTGATGCGGTCGGGGTCGCCGGTCTTGACGATCGGGTGGCTCTCTTCGTGGCCATCGTCGAACCTGGCTTTGCGGCCCGTGGTGACATGTTTGTAGAGCCTGTCCTCGGCGCCGAGGCTGCCCAGGTACTTGGCCGCGACGGCCTTCCAGGCCGGCCCGTCCTTCTTGACGTCGACGGCGTGGCATTTCAGGCAGCGGCTCTGCCGCGCCAGCGTCTCGGCGGCCTTGACGTCGACCGGTGCCGCGACGGGCAGCGCCAGCACCCAGTCCACGAGGTTGCGGATGCGCCGCGGGTCGCCGGTCTTGACGACCGGATGGTCTTCCTCGTGGCCGTCGTCGAACCTGGCCTTGCGGCCCGTCGTGACATGCGCGTAGAGCTTGTGCTCCGCGGCCGCTTCGCCGTGGTACTTGGCGGCGACGTCCTGCCACGCCGGCCCGGCCTTCTTCTGGTAGACGCTGTGGCACGCCAGGCAGCCGCTTTGCCGGGCCAGCGTCTGCGCCTGGATCACGTCGAGTGCGGCGCAGTCGGCGCTGGCCAGGAGCAGGGCGGCCGCCCAGGCCAGGGCAAGCGGCGGGCTCCGCCGCGTCGGCTTTGCTGCTGCAGTCACGGCGGCCTCACTGCGGCTCGATCGACGCCGACGGCTGGCGGCTGCGCCTGGCGAGCACGTTCTCCAGCACGCGTATGCCCACCACGACGGCCAGCACGCAGACGGCGAACAGGCCGGCCATGCCCATGACGGCCAGAAACGTCCAGATGGCTGTCGACATCACATCCTCCCGCCGGCCACGGCCAGCGCGGCGCAGAAGCTATTGCTGATCTTCATCTTCCTCGTATTCCTGCGGCAGCAGATGGGCCACACCCTTGTGGCAGTCGATGCAGGTCTTGCCCTCCTTCTGCCCCATTTCCATCTTCTTGCGCCCGCGGGCCCCCTGCTTCTGCGGATTCATGGCTTCCCACGAATGGCAGTTGCGGCACTCTTGGGAGTCGTTGGCCTTCATCGTGTCCCAGACGCGCTGCGCCATTTCCATGCGCTTGCCTTCGAACTTCTCCGGGGTGTCGACCGCCTTGGTGACGAACTTGGCGTACAGCTCGTTGCTGGCCTGCACCTTGCGCACGAACTTGTGGCCCCAGTCGTTCGGCACGTGGCAGTCGGGGCAGCCGGCGCGCACGCCGGACCGGTTCTTGAAATGAACCGTCTCCTTGTACTCCTCGAACACCGTGTCGCGCATCTCGTGGCACGAAATGCAGAAGCCCAGGGTATTCGTGGCGTCCATGCCGGAGTTGAATCCGCCCCAGAGGATCAACCCCGACATCATCCCGATGCCGACGACTGTCGTGATCGACAGCGTCGACGGCTTGAAGAAGAACTCGCGCAGACGGGTCAGGCGCGATCGCCCGGGGGTGGATGGGTTCATGTGCCGGCCCGAACTAGGGTGTGCGTTGCGTGGGGCTCCAGCGGCGATCGGCAGGCAGGGCGCGGCCGTTGGCCACGGCGCGCCCGCGGCGGGTGAACGCGGCTACAGAGACAGGATCCAGTCGACGAGGTTCTTGATGTCGTCCTGATTCTTGGTCTTGATGATCGGGTGCTCCTCCTCGGAGCCGTCATCGAGCTTGACCTTCGGTCCGGTCGTGATGTGCTTGATCAGCTTGGCCTGCGCGTCGGGGTTGCCCTTGAGCTTGGCGGCGACCTCCTTCCACGGCTTGGCCTCTTTCGCCTTGTCGATGGCGTGGCACTTGAAGCAGTTGCTGCGCTTGGCCAGTGCCTGCGCCGCGGCGGCGTCGGCCGCCCGGACCGGGCCGGCGAACGACAGCAGCAGAGCCGACGTCAAGGCAGCCGCAAGAACAGCTGGGGGGGAATGAATGGGCCTCATGGTTTCCTCTGCGTGGACACCGTCGCGCCGATGCCGGGCGGGAATACAGCCACGCCAGCTCCGCAACGACGACAGCTACCGACCCCGCGTAGCACTGCGAAGCCGGCTGCGGGATCACGACCCGCAGTCGAAATGTCCGCCCATCGCCGCGACCTGAAAATGATCCAAGTCAATTCGTCGCGCAAGATCGCGGTCCGGCCCGGCAAGGGCAGGCCGGTCAGGCCGCCGATCCCCTGCAGTCCCGGTGCCGCCCCGCTGCTGCGGCGCTCTGTCAGCGCAGCGTGCGCTCGAAGAAGTCCAGCGTGCGCTGCCAGGCCAGCCGGGCCGCTGCGGGCTCGTACTCGACCACCGGCAGCAGCTTCCTGTCGCCCACCTGGGTCTCGTTGCAGAAGGCGTGCTGGGCGTCGTAGCGGTGGAAGTCGTAGGCGACCTGCGCCGCCTGCAGCCTGGTCTCGAGGGCGTCGACACCGGCGATCGGGAACGGCACGTCGCGCGTCGCCCAGTGCCCCATCAACGGCGCCTTGATCCTGGCGGCGTCGACGTACTCCAGCGGCGGGTAGCCGTAGAAGACGACCGCGGCATCGAGCTCGGGCACGTGCACCGCCGCCAGCAGCGTCAGCGCGCCGCCCATGCAGTAGCCGGTGACGCCGGCCTTGGCACTGCCGCCGGACTTCAGGTACTGCACTGCGCCGCGCACGTCCTGGCCGGCGGCGTCGCCGAAGTTCAGGTTCGTCATCAGGTGCTCGGCCTCGGCCGCCTCCACCGTGGACTTGCCGCGGTACAGGTCGGGCACCAGGGCGCGAAAGCCCTGCTCGGCGTAGCGGTCGGCAACGCCGCGGATCTGGTCGTTGAGGCCCCACCATTCCTGGATCACGACGACGCCGGGGGCGCCTTGCGGCAACGGCGGTTCGGCAAGGTAGCCCTGGACGCTTTGCCCGTCGGGGCGCTTGAAAGTGACGGTCTGGCCCATCTGCGGTCTCCTTTGTGGGGCGGTGGATCGAGGCCACGGAGTAGATGCCCTTGCCGCGTCGCGCGTCAAGGCTGCAGGCAGCCGCAGCGCATAAAAGCCCGACTCTGCCGCTGGTTGGGTCGGGCGTCGCATGATCGCGCCTTTGCCGCAACAAGGAGGCGCAGCATGGCCAGGCTCAACGTCAACGGGGTGATGCGCGACCACGACGCCGAGCCCGACACGCCGCTGCTGTGGGTGCTGCGCGAGCAGCTCGGCCTCACCGGCACCAAGTACGGCTGCGGCGTCGCGCTGTGCGGCGCGTGCACCGTGCACCTGGACGGCGCGCCGGTGCGCAGTTGCGTGCTGCCGGTGTCGGCAGTGCAGCCGACGCAGAAGATCACCACCATCGAGGGCCTGTCTGCCGACGGCGGCCACGCGCTGCAGCAGGCCTGGGTGCAGCTCGACGTGCCGCAGTGCGGCTACTGCCAGAGCGGCATGATCATGGCCGCGGCCGCGCTGCTGAAGGACAAGCCGCGGCCCACCGACGCCGACATCGACGACGCCATCACCAACATCTGCCGCTGCGGCACCTACAACCGCGTGCGCGCCGCCATCAAGGTCGCCGCCGGCGAGACGCGCAGCGCCGCGGTCGACATCGTTCACGTGCAAAGGGGCGTGTGATGAGCACCGTGCTCAACCGCCGCGAATTCCTGGGCGCTGCGGCTGCCGGCTCGCTGATCATCGGTTTCCCGACCGGCGCTGCCGCGCAGGGTGCCGCGCCCGAGATCAATGCCTGGGTGGTGGTGCAGCCCGACGAACGCGTGATCATCCGCATCGCGCGCAGCGAGATGGGCCAGGGCACGCTCACCGGCCTGGCGCAGCTGGTGGCCGAGGAGCTGGAGGCCGACTGGTCCAAGGTCAGCACCGAATATCCGACGCCGGGCCAGAATCTGGCACGCAAGCGCATCTGGGGCAACTTCTCCACCGGCGGCAGCCGCGGCATCCGCGAGTCGCACGACTACGTGCGCAAGGGCGGCGCCGCGGCGCGGCTGATGCTGGTGCAGGCGGCGGCCAACGAGTGGAAAGTGCCCGCCGCCGAATGCCGCGCGGCGGCCGGCATCATCACCCACACCGCCTCCAACCGCCGCACGAGCTACGGCAAGGTGGCGGCCGCCGCGGCCCGGCTCACGCCGCCGGCCGAGGTTGCGCTGAAGGACCCCAAGGACTGGAAGCTGGCCGGCAAGCGGCTGGCGCGCCTGGACACCGTCGACAAGACCAACGGCAAGCAGGTCTACGGCGCCGATCTGCAACTGCCGGGCATGGTCAACGCCGCCATCAAGGACTGCCCGGTGTTCGGCGGCACGCTCAAGGCCTACGACGCCGCGGCGGTGGCCAAGTTGCCCGGCGTGAAAACGGTCGTTCGCGTCGGCGACAGCGCCGTGGCGGTGGTCGCCGACACCTGGTGGCGGGCGAAGAAGGCGCTCGACGCGCTGCCCGTCGAATGGGACTTCGGCGCCCACGCCGGCGTGCAGCAGGCCGGCGTCGACGCCATGCTGAGGGCCGGCCTCGACGCCGAACAGGCCGCGGTGGGCAACCGCCAGGGCGACGCGCGCGCGGCGCTGGCCGCTGCGGCGCGGCGGCTGGAAGCGGTGTACGCCTACCCGCACCAGAACCACGCCACGATGGAGCCGATGAACGCCACCGCAAAGTGGACGCCCGAGCGCTGCGAGGTCTGGACGCCGACACAGAACGGCGAAGCCGCGCTCGCCGCCGCCGCCGAGGCCGCCGGGCTGCCGCCGGCGCAGTGCGAGGTCTACAAGATCCACCTCGGCGGCGGCTTCGGCCGCCGCGGTGCGGTGCACGACTGGGTGCGCCAGGCGGTGGCCATCGCCAGGCAGCTGCCCGGCACGCCGGTCAAGCTGCTGTGGTCGCGCGAAGAGGACATGACACACGGGCTGTACCACCCGATCACGCAGTGCAAGCTGACGGCGGGGCTGGACGCGCAGGGCAACGTGAGCGCGCTGCACATGCGCATCTCGGGGCAGTCGATCCTGGCCGGCCTGTTCCCGCAGAACGTACGCGACGGCCGCGACCCGGTGGTCTTCCAGGGCCTCAACGCCGGCGGCGGCGAGGCCATGATCGGCTACACCTTCCCGCACCTGCTGGTCGACCACGCGATGCGCAACCCGCACGTGCCACCCGGCTTCTGGCGCGGCGTGAACCTGAACCAGAACACGATCTACCTCGAATGTTTCATCGACGAGATCGCCCACGCCACGCAGCAGGACCCGCTGGCGCTGCGGCGCAAGCTGATGGCGCGCCACCCCAAGCACCTGGCGGTGCTCGAAGCCGCCGCCGAACGCGCCGGCTGGGGAAGTCCGGCGCCCGATGTCGGCGGCCGGAAGGTTTACCGCGGGCTGGCGCAGACGCACGGCTTCGGCAGCTACGTGGCCGCCTGTGCCGAGGTCTCCGTCGGCAGCGACGGCGTGCTGAAGATCCACCGCATCGTCGCCGCCACCGACCCTGGCCACGCCGTCAACCCGCAGCAGATCGAGGCCCAGGTCGAAGGCTCCTTCGTCTACGGCCTGAGCGCGGCGCTGTACGGCGAGTGCACGGTCAAGGACGGCCGCATCGAGCAGCGCAACTTCGACACCTACCCGGTCATGCGCCTGAACGAGATGCCCAAGGTGGAAACCATCGTCATGCCCTCGGGCGGCTTCTGGGGCGGCGTCGGCGAGCCGACCATCGCCGTCGCCGCGCCGGCCGTGCTCAACGCCGTCTTCGCCGCCACCGGCAAGCGCATCCGGGAATTGCCGCTCAGCCGTCACAGCCTGAAGCGAACGTGAGCGTGCTGGCCGCACTGGCGCTGAGCTTCGTGGTCGTGGCCGACGGCATCCCGCAGCCGCTCACCGCCACGCCGGGCGATGCCGGCCGCGGCCGCGCCATCGTGGCCAGCCGGCAGCAGGGCCTGTGCCTGCTGTGCCACAGCGGGCCCTTCCCCGACGAGCGCGCGCAGGGCAAGCTGGCGACGAATCTCGAAGGCGCGGGCCGACGCTGGAGCGAAGCACAGCTGCGGCTGCGCATCGTCGACGCGCGCCGGCTCGACCCCGACGGCCTGATGCCGGCCCTGCACCGCAGCAGCGGTCTGCAACGCGTCGGCCGCGCCTGGCAGGGCCGGCCCGTCCTCGACGCGCAGCAGGTCGAGGACGTGGTGGCCTTTCTGCGCACATTGAAGTGAATCCCCCCCGTAGCGCCTTCGGCGGCCTTGCAGGCCGCGCCGGGCCCCGGGGCCCCGCCGATAGCCACGCAAACCAAGCCCCCCGGGGCCGGCGGGTTCGGGGGATTTTCAAAATCTCGCACCGCGCGATGCCCCTCCCCTCGCCCGCCGCTTCGCCGCTCGCGACCCGCTCCAAGCAAGCGGGGAGAGGGAAGGAGCGGCTGCGCCATGACCGCATCGTTCCGGCAC
>CAYJOA010000033.1:5819-22401 GCA_964371495.1 uncultured Rubrivivax sp. | reverse complement strand
GTCTTCGCCAGGCATCGACGGCCCACTGGGCCTTCGATGTCCGGGCTCAGCCCACCCTGGGGGGCGACGCCAGCGGCCCGGCAGAGCCGGATCCGCGGCGTCCGCTTGGCAGCATCGGCTTCATGCGTCGCGGGATGACCGACCGCCGTACCGTGCTGGTCGCCGGCCTGGGCAGCGTGCTGCTGCGCCCGGCGCGGGCCACGCCGGCCGCGCTGCAGGCGGCGGTGGACGGCTTCAGCGGCGGCGCAACGGTGCGGGACGGGCGCGTCACGCTCGACATTTCACCACTGGTGGAGAACGGCAACGCGGTGCCGGTGACGGTGCGCGTGGCCAGCCCGATGAGCGCCGGCGACCATGTCCGGCGCATCGCGCTCTTCACCGAGCGCAACCCGCACCCCGAGGTGGCGGTGTTCCACCTGAGCCCCGCCAACGGCCGCGCCGTGGTCGGCACGCGTCTGCGGCTGGCGACCTCGCAGACCGTCGTGGCGCTGGCGCAGTTGAGCGACGGCAGCGTCTGGCAGCAGCGCGTCGAGGTCGTCGTGACCCTGGCCGCGTGCGTGGAGGGCTGAAGATGGTGCGCGCCCTCGTCCATGTTCCCGCCAGCGTGCGCCGCGGCGAGGTGATCGAGGTCCGCGCCCACATCGCGCACGCCATGGAAACCGGCTACCGCACGGGTTCAGAAGGCCAGCGCCTGCCGCGCGATCTGATCCGCCGCGTCGAGGCCCGCTTCGACGGCCAGCCCGTGTTTGCCGCCGACCTGCACGCTGCGGTGGCCGCCAATCCCTACCTGTCGTTCCCGCTGCTGGCCACGGCAGGCGGCACGCTCACCGTGAGCTGGGCCGGCGACAACGGTTTTGCCCACAGCCAGAGCGTGCGCCTGGATGTGGTCTGAGTCCGGCACGATGTCGGCATGAAGGCCTGGCTGCCGCTCCTGCTGGCGCTGCTGACGGCGGCAGCGGCGGCCGACCCGCGCCGCTCGGGCTTCGACTTCATGTCGCCGGCGACGCAGGCGATGCAGCGCGACGATGCGCTCAACCCCGCCTTCCTGTGGCTGAGGGACGGCGAACAGCGCCACCGGGCCAGCTGCGGGCGCTGCCACGGCGTCGACAGCCAGCGCGGCGTGGCGGCGCGCTACCCGGCCTGGGACGCCCGGCTGGACAAGCCGGTGACGCTTTCGGCGCGCATCAACCTGTGCCGCCAGCGCCACCTGCAGGCCGCGCCGTGGCCGGACGGGAGCGACGAGCTGCTGGGTCTGGAGACCTACCTCGCCTACCTCTCGCGCGGCCTGCCGATCACTCCGCCCGACGATGTGCGCCTGGCACCCTGGCGCGACCGCGGCGCGCAGCTCTACCGGCAGCGCTTCGGCCAGCTCGACTTGTCCTGCGCCCAGTGCCACGACAGCCACGCCGGCCGCCGCCTGGGCGGCAGCACGATCCCGCAGGGGCACCCCACCGGTTACCCGGTCTATCGCCTGGAATGGCAGGGCCCGGGTTCGCTGCAGCGGCGGCTGCGCAACTGCATGGCCGGCGTGCGCGCCGAGCCCTTTGCCTACGGCAGCGACGAATTCACGGCGCTCGAGCTCTACCTGATGCAGCGCGCCGCAGGCATGACAATGGAGGCGCCTGCCGTGCGCCCCTGAGTCACGGCGCCACCCGCATGAACGCCATCGAAGGCACCCACCACGACCTCGCGCCATGAAAGTCTGCATCGTCGGCCTCGGTGCCATCGGCGGCCTGTTTGCGGGCTGGATGGGCAGCCGCCTGCCGCAGCGCGAGGCCGGCGCGCTGCAGCTGTCGGCGCTGGCGCGCGGCGAGACCCTGGCCGCCGTGCGCCGGCACGGGCTGCGGCTGGACACGCCACAGGGCCAGCTCCAAGTGGCGCTGCGAGCCAGCGACGACGCTGCCGAACTCGGCCCGCAGGACCTGGTGATCGTCGCCGTCAAGGGCCCGGCGCTGGCCGCCGTGGCGCCCGCCGTGGCGACGCTGTGCGGGCCGCGCACACAGGTGCTGGCGGCCATGAACGGCGTGCCCTGGTGGTTCTTCGAGGCGCTGCCCGGCCCCTGCCAGGGCCTGGTGCTGGAGTCGGTGGATGCTGGCGGCGTGGTGCGTTCGCTGATCCCCGCCGCACGCGTCATCGGTTGCGTCGTGCACCTGTCGGCCAGCGTCGTCGCGCCCGGCGTCGTGCGCCACGTCAACGGCCAGGGTCTCGTGCTCGGCCGCGCGGACACCAGCGCTGGCGGCGGCGACGGTGGCCTGCAGACGGTGGCCACGCTGCTGTCACACGCCGGCTACGCGGTGACGCTGTCCGAGCGCATCCAGCGCGAGGTCTGGTTCAAGCTCTGGGGCAACATGACGATGAACCCCATCTCGGCCCTCACCGGCGCCACCTGCGACCGCATCCTCGACGACCCGCTGGTGCGCGCCTTCTGCAGCGCCGTGATGCTGGAAGCGCAGGCCATCGGCGCCGCCTTCGGCATCGCCATCGACCAGCGGCCCGAGGAGCGCCACGCCGTGACGCGCAAGCTCGGCGCCTTCAAGACGTCGATGCTGCAGGACCTGGAGGCCGGCCGGCCGCTGGAGATCGACGCCCTGCTCGGCGCCGTGCGCGAGATCGGCGGCCATGTCGGCGTCGCGACGCCGAATGTCGATGCCCTGTTCGGCCTGGTGCGCCTGATGGCCGCGACGCGATTGCATCCACCCGGCGCGACGTGACCGACCGCGGCGGTTTCGCGCCACGGGCGTGTCGTGCCTGCGCCACGTCAAACAACCGTCGCCCCCCAGGGCCTATGCTGTGCGCATGCCCATGGCATGGGATCTATCGTGGACCGACATTACCTGACCTCGCTGTTCAACCCCGGCTCGATCGTCGCCTTCGCCGGTGATCCGGACGCCGAAGCGCCGACGCCGCTGGCCGGCACGCTGCGCCGCGCCTTGCTCGAAGGCGGCTACACCGGCCTGCTGACCTGGCTGGACATCGCCACCACGGGGACCCTGGGCGACCTGGCCAATTCACGCGCCGACCTGGCGCTGATCGCGCTGCCGCACGAGCAGACGCTGGCGGCACTGGAAATCGTCGGCCGCATCCACTGCCGCTCGGCGTTGGTGCTGTCGGGCAACATGCCGCCGGCGCTGTGCAACGAACTGCACCAGACCGCGCGTCGCCATGGCGTCAACCTGCTCGGACCCAACAGCCTGGGCCTGCAGCGCCCGGCGCTGATGCTCAACGCCAGCGCGCTGGGCCCGCTGGCGGCCAGCGGGCCGCTGGCGCTGGTGTCGCAGTCGGGCGCATTGACGGCCGCCATCCTGGACTGGGCCCGTGTCCAGGGCGTGGGCTTTTCCAGCGTCGTCTCGCTGGGCCCCAACACCGCGGTCGAACTGCCGCAGGTGCTGGACTACCTGGCCACCGACGCGCAGACGCAGAGCATCCTCGTCTACATGGAAGGCATCCGCAACGCACGGCGTTTCGTCAGTGCGCTGCGCGCGGCGGCGTATGCCAAGCCGGTGGTGGTGATGAAGTCCGGCCGCCAGCCGGCGGGTCGCAGCGTGGCGCTCACGCACTCGGCCTCCATCGTCGGCTCGGACGACGTCTTCGACGCCGTGCTGCGCCGTGCCGGCGTGGTGCGGGTGCGGCAGTTCACGCAGCTGTTCTCGGCCGCGAAGTGCCTGGCTTCGCGCTTCCGCCCGGTGGGCGAACGGCTGGCCATCGTCACCAACGGTGGCGGCCCGGCGGTGCTGGCGGCCGACTGGGCCGGCGTGCAGGGTCTGCAGGTGGCCAGCGTCGAGGACCTCGGCGAAGACGCCACCGGCCAGGCCTATGTCGCCGCCATGCAGGCGGGCATCAACGACCGCGCCACCGATGGCGTGCTGCTGATCCATTCGCCGAAGGCCGGCGGCGACCCCGAGGCCGTGGCACGCGCCGTCGGCGACGCCTTCTCGCCGGCCGCCAAGCCGGTGCTCGGCTGCTGGATGGGCGAAGCCACCGTGCGGCCGTCGCGCGAGCTGCTCGCCGCCAAGAGCATGCCGGTGTTCCGCACCCCCGAAGGGGCCGTCGACGCCTTCCACAGCATCGCCAGCTTCTACCGCAACCAGCAGTTGCTGCAGCAGACGCCACCGCCGCTGTCGCACCTGGCCCAACCCGACACCGAAGGTGCGCGCCTGCTCATCGAAGGCGTGCTCGCCGAGCGGCGCAAGGTGCTCACCGAAATGGAAAGCAAGGCCCTGCTGGCCGCCTTCCACGTGCCGGTCACGCGCACCATGCTGGCGCGCAGCGCCAACGAGGCGATGCTGATCGCCAGCCAGCTGGGCTACCCGGTGGCGCTGAAGATCGACTCGCCCGACATCTCGCACAAGAGCGACGTGCAGGGCGTGGCGCTGGACGTGCAGAACGCCACCCAGGTGCGCGACCGCTACCAGGAGATGCTGGACGCCGTGGCGGCGGCGTTGCCCACTGCGCGCATCAACGGCATCACGGTGCAGCCGATGGCCAGCCGCAACGCCCGCGGCAAGGGCCGCGAGGTCTACGTCGGCCTGACCACCGACGACCCCTTCGGCCCGGTCATCACCTTCGGCGCCGGCGGCACCATGATCGAGCTCATCAACGACCGCGCGATGGAGCTGCCGCCGCTGAACCAGTTCCTGGCGCGGCGGCTGATCGAACGCTCGCGCGCCGCCGGCATGCTGGGTGAATGGCGCGGCGCGCCGCCGGCCGACGTGCAGGCGCTGGAGCACCTGCTGCTGCGCGTCTCGGAGATGGTCTGCGCGCTGCCGCAGCTGCGCGAGATGGACATCAACCCCGTCATCGTCGACGAAGACGGCGCGGTGGCGGTGGACGCGCGCATCGTCGTCGACGACGCCGTGCAGGCCGCCGGCAGCTACAGCCACCTGGCCATCCTGCCCTACCCGGCGAGCCAGGAACGCGAGTGGCCGATGAAGGGCGGCGGCACCTACACCTTGCGTCCGATCCGCCCCGACGACGCCGACATGCTGCAGAACTTCGTGCGCGGCATGTCGCAGGAGAGCCGCTATTTCCGCTTCGCAAGCGCGATGCAGGAGTTGCCGGCACGCATGCTGGCGCGCTACACGCTGATCGACTACGACCGCGAGATGGCGCTCGTCGCGGTGGTCAAGGAACGCCACACCGCCGACGACGGCAGTCACACCGAAGGCGAACGCCTGGTCGGCGTGGCGCGCTACATCACCAACCCCGACGCCACGAGCTGCGAGTTCTCGCTCGCCGTGTCCGACGACTTCAAGGGCCAGGGCCTGGGCTCGCGCCTGATGCTGTCGATCATCGACCTGGCGCGCAGCAAGGGCCTGAGCGAGATCGTGGGCCTGATCCTGGCCAACAACACCAGCATGCTTAGGCTGATGCGCAGCCTGGGTTTCACGGTGGCGGCGTTCCCCGAAGACCCGGACTTCAGGATCGCGACCAAGGTCCTGTGAGCGGGCATCGCGGGGACTCGCGGGCCGCCGCTTCCAGCGGCGTTCGAAGCCCGGGGCTGTTGCCGCAGCGCCCAAGATCGACCCGCACGACCCACCGCCACCGATTGGATGTCAGTCCGCCCGCGTCAGAATCGGTCCATCGACACTGCGCAAGGTGCCAAGGATGCAAGCGACTGGCCTGCGGGTCCTGCTGGCGACGCTGCTCGCGTGGCCGCTGTGCCTGCGCGCGCAGCCCGCCGGCGAGTGCGCGCAGATCGCCGACGACGCGCAGCGCCTGGCCTGCTACGACGGCCTGTTTCGCGGTGACCCGGCGGCCGCCGCCGCAGCACGGCCGGCCGCCGCGCCATCCCGGCCCGCAGCCGTTGCCGATCAGGCGGCGCTGCCGGTCGCCGAGCCTGCGCTGCCGGTGTCGAGGATGACGAGCAAGCTCTGGGAGCTCACGCCGGCCGAAAAGCGCGGCACCTTCGTCGTGCGCACCTATCGCCCGAATTTCGTGCTGCCGGCCCACTACACCAGCCATATCAACCGCGCGCCCAGCAGCCCCACGCACGAGGCCGGCGAGCCCAACACGAACTACCGTCCGCTCGAGGCCAAGCTGCAGGTGTCGCTGCGCGCCAAGGTCGTCGAAGGCCTGCTGCTGCCCGACGCCGACCTCTGGTTCGCCTACACCCAGCGGTCGATGTGGCAGGTGTGGAACCCGCAGGATTCGTCGCCGTTTCGCAGCACCGACTACGAGCCGGAGGCGATCTATGTCGTGCCGGTGCCGCAGCCGCTGGGCACGCTGCCAGGCGACTGGCGCTGGCGCATGGTGCAGACCGGCATCGCACACCAGTCCAACGGTCAGAGCGACCCCCTGTCGCGCAGCTGGAACCGCGTCTTCGCCGGCGCGGCCTTCGATCGCGGCGAGTTCGGGCTCACGGTGCGCGTGAACCGCCGCTTCAAGGAGAAGGACGACGACGACAACCCGGACCTGACACGCTACATCGGCGACACCGAGTTCTCGGCGTCCTGGCTGCCCGGGCAGTCGACCGCGGCGCTGACCTGGCGCACCCGGCTCAGGAACCTGGGTCGTGGATCCGTTCAGCTGGACTGGACTCACCCGGTCGACAGCGACCAGCCGAACGGCCTGCGCTGGTACCTGCAGTTGTTCAACGGCTACGGCGAAACGCTGCTCGACTACAACCTGCGCCAGCGCAGCATCGGCCTGGGCGTGACGCTGTTCCAGCTCTGATCCGGCGTCCAGGCGCCGCCTCGCCCCCCGCCTTCAGCGCAGGACCTTGGCCACCGGGTGCGCGCGCAACCGGAACGCGTCGGGCATGTCCGAGCCCAGCAGCGGCCGCAGATACAGCCGGAACGCGTCGGTGATGTCGGTGCCCGATGCGGCGATGAACTCGTCCTCCATCACCCGCGTCTTGCCGGCGACGGCCTCCAGCGGCAACAGTTCGTAGTCCACCGAGTAGAAGCCGGTGCGCTTGATGGCCACCGAGCCGTCGCGGCTGCCCCACATCGCGAACTGCACCGCCTTTTCGCCGACCTCGCGCGCCTCGCGCTGGTCGACGTCACTGGTGCAGCCGATGAAGCTGCGCTGCAGGTAGCCGAAGGTGTCGCCGCGCACGCGCTTGATCTTCAGCTTGACCTTGATCTCCTCGCACAGCAGGTCGGCCAGCGCGCCGCTGCCGGACAGCTGCACGTTGCCGTGCGCGTCGTGCTCGAGCTCCTTGGCCAGGCGGGCCAGGATGGGCGTGCCTGTAGCGTCGTGGATGCCTTCGCTGACGGCGATGATGCAGCGGCCGTGGCGCTCGTACACCGTCTTCACGTCGGCCAGGAACTTGTCGACCTCGAACACGCGCTCGGGCACGTAGATGAGGTGCGGCCCGTCGTCGGGGAACTTCTTGCCCAGGGCGCTGGCCGCGGTCAGGAAACCCGCGTGCCGCCCCATCACCACGCCCACGTAGACGCCGGGCAGCGACGCGTTGTCCAGGTTGGCGCCGGCAAAGGCCTGCGCCACGAAACGCGCCGCCGAAGGGTAGCCCGGCGTGTGGTCGTTGCCGACGAGGTCGTTGTCGATGGTCTTCGGGATGTGGATGCAGCGCATCGGGTAGCCCGCCAGCCGCGCCTCCTCGCTGACGATGCGCACGGTGTCCGACGAATCGTTGCCGCCGATGTAGAAGAAGTGCTCGATCTCGTGCGCCCGCAGCACCTTGAAGATCTCCAGGCAGTAGGCGCGGTCGGGCTTGTCGCGCGTCGAGCCCAGCGCCGAGGCCGGGGTGCGCGCCACCAGCTCGAGGTTGTGGCTGGTTTCCTGCGTCAGGTCGACGAAGTCTTCGTTGACGATGCCGCGCACGCCGTGGTGCGCGCCGTAGACCAGGCGCACGTTGTGGTGGCGCCGCGCCTCCAGCACGACGCCGACGAGCGACTGGTTGATGACCGCTGTGGGGCCGCCGCCCTGGGCGACGAGGACCTTGCCGGACGACATGAGGTGCGCTCCTGAAGTGGGGTTCGGCGCGCACCGCTTACCGCGCCGGCGCGCCACGGCTGAATCGTAGCCTGCCGGCCGCGGCGCCACGCCCACAATCGCCGAGACTTCGTCACGCCGCGGCCACCGTCACCGACATGCAACGCACGATCTTCAACACCCCGGTCGCCAACACCGCGCTGCGTGCCTTTTCACTGGCCTTCCTACGCGCCACGGGCTGGACGATCGAAGGCGCCCTTCCCGCTGGCGCTGCCAAGTGCGTGCTCATCGCCGCGCCGCACACCAGCAACTGGGACCTGCCGTACACGCTGATGGTGGCCTTCGTGCTGCGGCTGAACATCCGCTGGATGGGCAAGCGCAGCATCTTCCGCCCGCCCTTCGGCACGCTCATGCGCTGGCTGGGCGGCATTGCCGTCGACCGCGAGCGCAGCACCAACCTGGTGGCTGCTTCGGCCCAGGCCATCCAGGCCGCCGACGGCCCGCTGCAACTGGTGGTGCCGCCCGAAGGCACGCGTGGCAAGACGCGGCATTGGAAGACCGGCTTCTACTTCATCGCGCTGCAGGCCCGGGTGCCCATCGTGATGGCCTACATGGACTACGAACACAAGCGCAGCGGGCTCGGTCCGGTGTTCACGCCGACCGGCGATGTCGACCGCGACATGGCCGAGATCAAACGCTTCTACGCACCGTTCCAGGGGCGCAACGCCGCGGGTTTCGAGGCTGACTGACGGCGATCGCGGTCGGTCGACGGGAGGTGGAAATGGGCCGTTTCAACATCGGCGCGCGCAAAGGCGGAGGCGGGCAGCCAGCGGGCGCCTCGCCTTGCGGCGATGCGCAACCTGCGGGCTGGCGCGCTCCTCGACGCCACAGAGGCGCGCCCACCGGCTGCCCGCCCCCGCCTTTGCGACAACCACCGCGGCATTCCTGCCGTTGGAACGCCAGGTTGCTTGTTGAGCCGGTGCGGGGTGGCCGGACGGTGGGCTGTCTGCGCAGCCGAGAAGCGCAGCCGGCCAGGGCCGGCGCGCCTGCGCGCCAAGTCCGACGTGTCTGAGGCCCTGTACCCAGGGCCGAGTTGTCGGACTTGCCCTGGTCGGCGAGCATCGCAGGGCACCCCGAGCGCAGCGAGGGGCAAGCAGTCTGCCCACTGGCCGGCCACCCCGTGGCGGCGATCGCGCCAATGCTGGAATGCCAAGTTTCAGGCCAAGACCCTGCAACTCGGTACGAACCGCCTCGGCGTCAGCTGAGGCCGGGCAGGCCCCTGCGGCGCGCCATTTCGTCGCCCATCTCGTGCCGCGCCGCGGCGTCGATCGAGTTGCGCACGGCGGGATAGGCCGCGCCCTCCTCGGCCTCGATGTGCGCGCGGTACAGCGCCGCCATGGCCTGCCAGCGCGCGGCTGCGGCGTCCAGCTCGGCCGCCTGCCAGCTGCCTTCGGCGACGCGCTGCAGGTCGGCACGCACGCTGGCCCAGATCGTCGACATCCGCATGTGCTCGTCGTGCAGCCGCTCGGCCAGCGCCGCCTGGCCGTCCTGGCGCAGGCGCGGCAGCACGTGGCGTTCTTCGTCCTCGTGGTGCGCGGGCGCGGCAAGGTCGAAGTAGCGCATCACGTCGCGCGCGGCCTGCTGCGCGTCGGCATCGGCTCCGGCCTCGCGCAGGTGCGCCGCCAGCCGCTGCATCAGGTCGAGCATGCGGTGCACACGCTGGTGGCAGGCCTCGAGCATCTCGAAGGGCTCTTCGAAGCCGGCGCCAGGGCCGGGGTGCAGTGTCACGGTGGATTTCATGGCCTCATCTTGACACGGGCCGCCGCCTTGCGCTGCCGGCTGGCGCCGGCGGCGGCCGCGGCTTATCGTGTGCAGCTGGGGCGGACCTCGCCGTAGGGATGAAACGACCATGCTGAGCTTCCTGTCACCGGCCGTACGGGGCGTGATCGCGCTCGTGCTGCTGGTGCTGAACACCTTGTTCTGGTGCACGCTGCTGTTCGCCTTTTCGCTGGTGAAACTGGTGCTCCCGCTGCGCGCCGTGCGTCTGCGCATCGATCCCGTGCTCAACGCCATCGCCACGCTGTGGATCGCCTGCAACAGCGGCTGGATGCGCCTGACCCAGGCCACGACCTGGGACGTGCAAGGCGTCGACGGGCTGCGCTACGCCGGCTGGTACCTGGTGAACAGCAACCACCAGACCTGGGCCGACATCTTCGTGCTTCAGCACGTGCTGAACCGGCGCATCCCGATGCTGAAGTTCTTCCTGAAGCAGCAGCTCATCTACGTGCCGGTGATCGGGCTGGCCTGGTGGGCGCTGGACTTTCCGTTCATGAAGCGGCATTCGGCGGCGCAGCTCGCCCGCCACCCCGAACTGCGCCAGCAGGACCGGCTGACGACCATCCGTGCCTGCGAGAAATTTGCCCTCGTGCCGACCTGCGTGATGAACTTCGCCGAAGGCACGCGGTTCACCCGCGCCAAGCACCAGGCCCAGGGCTCGTCCTACCGCCACCTGCTCAAGCCCAAGGCCGGCGCACTGGCACTGGCGCTGAACGCCATGGGCGACAAGTTCCATTCGCTCATCGACGTCACCATCGTCTACCCGGGCGGCGCGCCGAGCTTCTGGCAGTTCCTGTGCGGCAGCGCGCCGCGCATCGTGGTGCGCGTGCAGCAGCGGCCGATTCCGCGTGAATTCTGCGCCGGCGACTACGCCGAGGACGCTGCCTTCCGCGACACCTTCCAGCGCTGGCTGTCGCAGCTGTGGCAGGACAAGGACGAGCAGATCGAGTCCCTGCTGCGCGGCCGTAGCGGCCGCTGAGTCCACCGGCCGAAGCGACGCCCTCACAGGGCAGGCCGTGGAACGGCCGGGATGCCGCCGAGGCATGACTCAGTCGATAGGTCTTGGCCATCGACAAGATTGATCCAATCAAACCACGCAATGGCGCAATGCAGCAATACTGACGTCCGTCGTCGCTGCTTTCCCCCTACTCTCAACCTCAAGGAGTTCCCATGTCGCTCATCAATACCCAGATCAAGCCCTTCAAGGCGCAGGCCTACAAGAACGGCAAGTTCATCGAAGTCACCGAGCAGTCGCTCAAGGGCAAATGGGCCATCTTCATGTTCTACCCGGCGGACTTCACCTTCGTCTGCCCGACCGAACTCGAAGACCTGGCCGACCACTACCCGGCGTTCAAGGACATGGGCGTGGAGGTCTACGGCATCTCCACCGACACGCACTTCGCGCACAAGGCCTGGCACGACACCTCGGACGCCATCAAGAAGGTCGACTACGCGCTGATCGGCGACCCGACCGGCACGCTGACGCGCAACTTCGGCGTCATGATCGAAGAGGAAGGCCTGGCCCTGCGTGGCACCTTCGTCATCAACCCCGAAGGCCAGATCAAGCTGTGCGAGATCCACGACAACGGCATCGGCCGTGACGCTTCGGAGCTGATGCGCAAGGTCAAGGCCGCGCAGTACGTGGCCAAGCACCCGGGCCAGGTCTGCCCGGCGAAGTGGCAGGAAGGCGCGGCGACGCTGACGCCTTCGCTGGACCTCGTCGGCAAGATCTAAGCCGGTCTTCGCTGCCGCAGGCGGGCCACGGACCGCCTGCCGATCCTGACCGCCCGGCGCCTGCGCCGGGCCCTTCGGGCCCCGTTGAAAGCGCCGCTCGCGCGGCGCGCTTTCACCAGGGCCTGGGCAACCCTGCCCGTTCCCGCACACCAAGGACCGCCATCATGTTGGACACCCCGCTCAAGAACCAGCTCAAGGCCTACCTCGAACGCGTCACGCAGCCGGTGCAGATCGTCTCCTCGCTCGACGACCGCGCTGCCTCGGGCGAGATGCGCGAACTGCTCGACGAGATCGCCACGCTCAGCGACAAGATCCTCGTTCGCCACGACGGCAGCGACGCCCGCCGGCCGTCGTTTTCGATCAGCCGCGCCGGCCACGACATGGGCGTGCGTTTCGCCGCCATCCCGATGGGCCACGAGTTCAGCTCGCTGGTGCTGGCGCTGCTGCAGGCCGGCGGCCACCCGCCGAAGCTCGAAGCCGACGTCGTCGAGCAGATCCGTTCGCTCGACGGCGACTTCGTCTTCGAGACGTACATGTCGCTGAGCTGCCACAACTGCCCTGACGTGGTGCAGGCGCTGAACCTGATGGCGGTGCTCAACCCGCGCATCCGCCACGTCGCCATCGACGGCGCGCTGTTCAAGGACGAGGTCGAGTCGCGCCAGATCATGGCCGTGCCGACGGTGTTCCTCAACGGCGAGGTGTTCGGCTCGGGCCGCATGGAGGTCAGCGACATCCTGGCCCGCGTCGACACCGGCGCCGCCGCGCGCGACGCCGCCCGGCTCGGCGCCAAGGAGACTTACGACGTGCTCATCGTCGGCGGTGGCCCGGCCGGCGCCGCGGCCGCGGTCTACGCCGCACGCAAGGGCATCCGCACCGGCGTCGTCGCCGAACGCTTCGGCGGCCAGACGCTGGACACGCTGGGCATCGAGAACTTCATCTCGGTGCAGGAGACGCAGGGCCCGAAGTTCGCCGCGGCGATGGAAGCGCAGGTGCGCAGCCTCGGCGTGGACATCATGAACGGCCAGCGCGTGGCGGCGCTGGCGCCGGCGGCGCAGCCCGGCGGCGAGATCACGGTGACGCTGGCCAACGGCGCGGCGCTGAAGAGCCGTTCGGTGATCCTGGCCACCGGCGCGCGCTGGCGCAACGTCGACGTGCCCGGCGAGCAGGAGTACCGCAACAAGGGCGTGGCCTACTGCCCGCATTGCGACGGCCCGCTGTTCAAGGGCAAACGCGTGGCCGTCATCGGCGGCGGCAACTCTGGCGTCGAAGCCGCCATCGACCTGGCCGGTGTGGTGGCGCATGTCACGCTGCTGGAGTTTGCCGACCAGCTCAAGGCCGACGCTGTGCTCGTCAACAAGCTGAAGAGCCTGCCCAACGTCGACATCCACACCGGCGCGCAGACCCGCGAGATCGTCGGCGACGGCAACAAGGTCACCGGACTGCGCTACGTCGACCGCGCCAGCGGCCAGGCACACGAGGTCGCGCTGGCCGGGGTGTTCGTGCAGATCGGCCTCGTGCCCAACACGGAATGGCTGCGCGGTGCGGTGGAGCTGTCGCGTTACGGCGAGATCATCGTCGACGAAAGGTGCGCCACCAGCCTGCCGGGCGTGTTCGCGGCCGGCGACGCGACCACGGTGCCGTACAAGCAGATCATCGTCGCCGGCGGTGAAGGCGCGAAGGCGGCACTGTCGGCCTTCGACCACCTGATCCGCAGCCCGCTGCTGCCGGGCTGACGGCAGCGCGGTCAGCGGCGGCGCGCCGCGCCGCCCGCGTTCAGGGGTAGGCGTACCAGAGCGCCGCGAAAAAGTGGCAGGCGCTGCCGCCGAGCACGAACAGGTGGAAGGCGAAGTGGGCGTAACGCACGCGGTGGTCGAACAGGAAGACGAGCGCGCCCAGCGTGTAGCTCAGGCCGCCGGCGACCAGCCAGGCCAGCCCGGCCGTGGGCAGGCCTGACACCAACGGCACGGCAGCCACCACCGCCACCCAGCCCATCGCCACGTACAGCCCGGTCGACCACAGCGGGTGCTTGAGCCGGTTCAGCAGCTTGACGGTGACGCCGAAAGCGGCCAAGCCCCAGACGACGCCGAACATCGCCCAGCCCCAGCCACCGCGCAGCACACCCAGGGTGAAGGGCGTGTAGCTGGCGGCGATGAAGACGAAGATCGCGGCGTGGTCCAAGCGGTTCAGCCAGGCCTTGGCGCGGCCGATCGGCAGCGCGTGGTACAGCGTCGAAACCGCGTAGAGCAGGATCATCGCGCCGCCGAACACCGCGGCGGCGACGATGTCGGCAGCGCTGCCGCGCTGCGCCGCCTGCCAGACCAGCAGCGGCGTGGCCGCCATCGCCAGCAGGCAACCCAGGCCATGGCTGGCGACGTTGGCGATTTCCTCGCCGCGTGTCTGCGCTCGGTCGGCGGCGCCGCTCACGGCCGCGCGCTGCCGCGGTGCGGCACCGGTGAGGTGGCCGGCCATGGTCGCGCTCAAGGCCTCAGCCACACTGCCCCACGTAGCCGCAGGCGGTGCAGAAGTCGCAGCCGTCCTTGTGGATGACGCTGGCGTTGCCGCACTCGGGGCACGGCTTGCCGGCCTGCAGCGCCGGCGCGTCGGCAGCGCGCGGCGCCTCCAGCACGCCCATCTCGCGCAGCGGGAAACCGCGCTCGTCGAGCACGCCGAGCATGGCGTAGCGGTGGATGATCAGCCGTGCCAGGTAGGCCACCGTCGACGGCCAGGTCTGCTGGCGCTGCTGCCCCGGCGGCAGCCCCGGCACGAAGGCCATGAAGTGACCCAGCGGCTCGGCGTAGTTGAGCAGCTTGCGCAGCTTCATGCCGATCCACGCCGGGTCGATGACGCGCATGTCCAGCGACAGCAGCCGCGCCAGGCCGTCCAGCGCGCGCGGGTAGTTGCCCGACAGCGCCATCGCGCACGGCCGCGTCACGCTGCCGCCGTCGGCACCGGGCAGCGTCACTTCCTTGAGCGTGACGGTGAAGGCCTCGCCGGTGGCCGGGTTGTCGACATCGACCGCCCAGGCCAGCGTGCCCGAGGGGTCGGTGTGCGGCTCGTTGCGGCTGATCAGCGCGTCGACCATCGGCGCCGGCGCGCCGGGTGTCGGCGGCAGTGTTCCAAGCTGCTCGCACCGCCAGCGGATCAGCGCCGCGGTGGCCGCCACCACGCCGGGGAACAGCCGCCGCTCGCCGTGCGGCGGGAAGGGCATCTCGAACGGCCGCTCCTCGGCCACCGTGGCCAGCGCGTCCAGCTTGAGCTGCAGCCAGGCGGCGTCGTCGCTGCGCATATCCATCGACAGCGTCTTGGCCAGCGCGCCCAGGCCGCGCGGCTGCTCGGCGCCGTTGACCCAGGCCTCGAAGGCGCGTGTGCTGCCCGCTGCGCCGGCGCCGTCTTCGCGCGGCACCTCGCCGACGAAGAGCGCGAAGTCGCCGAAGGGGTGCTGAACCATGAAGGTCCAGGCCGCGTTGCCGCCCGGCAGGTCGGGCCGGCCCGGCCAGCGCAGCGAAGCCAGCACCGGCGCCGGCAGGCGGTCCAGCGCCAGGCGGCGGTTGGCGCGCGCCTCGAGCGGCAGCTTCAGCGGCGACGGCGGCGGCTGCGGCGTCGTGCTGAGTACGCTGCCGACGACGGCGTTGGGCCGGTAGGTGGCCAGGCCCTTGAGGCCCAGCGACCAGGCCTGGTGGTAGAGGTCCTCGAAATCGGCGTAGGGGTAGTCGGCCGGCACGTTGACGGTCTTGCTGATGGCGGTGTCGATGAACGGCGCCACCGCGGCCACCATCTCGGCGTGCGCCTGTGCGCTCATCTCCAGCGCCGTCACGAAGGCCGGCGTCAGTTCGGCATCGTCGCCCTTGAGGTGTTTGTACAGGCGCCAGGCGTGGTCCTGCACCGCGTGTTCGGCGAAGCCGCCGTCGGGCAGGCGCTTGCGGCGCGTATAGGTCCAGCTGAAGGCGGGCTCGATGCCGTTGCTGGCGTTGTCGGCGAAGGCCAGGCTGATGGTGCCGGTGGGCGCGATCGACAGCAGGTGCGAATTGCGCAGGCCGTGGGCGCGGATGCGGTCCTTCAGGGGCTGCGGCAGGCGCGACGCGAAGGTGCTGCCGCTCAGGTAGAGGTCGGCGTTGAAGAGCGGGAAGGCGCCGCGTTCACGCGCCAGGTCCACCGACGCGTCGTAGGCGGTGTCGCGCAGCAGCGTCGCGATGCGGCGCGCCATCGCACGCGCGTCGGCGCCGTCGTAGCGCAGCCCCAGCATCACCAGCGCGTCGCCCAGGCCGGTGAAACCAAGGCCGACGCGGCGCTTGGCCGCGGCTTCGGCCTGCTGCTGCGGCAGCGGCCACAGCGTCACGTCGAGCACGTTGTCGAGCATGCGCACCGCCGTGCGCACGACGGCCGCGAAGCCGGCCTCGTCGAGCGCGGCATCGGGCTCGAAAGGCCGCTGCACGAAACGCGTGAGGTCGATCGAACCCAGGCAGCAGCAGCCGTAGGGCGGCAAGGGCTGCTCCGCGCACGGGTTGGTCGCCGCGATCGTCTCGCAGTAGGCCAGGTTGTTGTCGCGGTTGATGGTGTCCAGGAACAGCACGCCCGGCTCGGCGTGGTCGTAGGTGCAGCGCATGATCTGCGTCCACAGCTCGCGCGCCGGCAGCTTGCGGTAGACCCACTGGCCTTCGTGACCCTCGGTGCCGGGGCGCTGCCAGGCGCCGGCCGCCTTCTGCGCCGGGCCGGGCTCGGCCGGGTGCACCAGCTCGACGTCGCCGCCGTCGCGCACGGCCTGCATGAAGGCGTCGGTGACGCCGACCGAGATGTTGAAGTTCTTCAGGTCCCCGCCGTCCTTGGCGTGGATGAACTCCTCGACGTCCGGGTGGTCGCAGCGCAGCACCGCCATCTGCGCGCCGCGCCGCGCACCGGCCGACTCGACCGTCTCGCACGAGCGGTCGAAGACGCGCATGTAGCTCACCGGCCCCGAGGCCGCGCTCTGCGTGGCGCCGACCCAGGCGCCGCGCGGGCGGATGCGCGAGAAGTCGTAGCCCACGCCGCCGCCCCGGCGCATCGTCTCGGCGGCCTCGGCCAACGCGGTGTAGATGCCGGGGTGGCCGTCGTCGATCTGCGTGATGCTGTCGCCCACCGG
>CAYJOA010000033.1:0-5719 GCA_964371495.1 uncultured Rubrivivax sp. | reverse complement strand
GGCAGGGTGTGTGCCGCAGGTGCGGTGTTGGCGGGGGCGGCGGCGGTCGGGCGTTTGGGTGAGGTAGGCAGTGTCACGTCTGGGGTCCTTGGCGTCAGCCTTGCGGGCTGTCGGTCATGTTCTGGCTCATGTTCTGGCAATAGGCCTGCAACGGCTCGGGCAGGTCGTCGGGACACACGCCGCACTGGCGGTTGCCGGGCACGGCGTGGTCGATGAACTTCGGGTAGGGCAGCTTCAGGCCGTCCATGATGCGCTCGAATTCGGCCAGCGTTCGGCCGGCGCCCAGCCTCGGGTTGCGCAGCTTCTCCTGGGCGATCGACGACACGCGGCGGCCATGGTAGTCGTGGCCGGGGTAGACCAGGCATTCGTCGGCCAGCGTGTACAGCTTATCGTGCACGCTGCGGTACAGCGCCGCAGCGCTGCCGTTCTGGAAGTCGGTGCGGCCGCAGCCCTCGATCAGCAGCACGTCGCCGGTGAAGACGCGGTCGGCCAGCGCGTAGGCGTGATGGCCGTCGGTGTGCCCTGGGGTGTGCAGCGGCTGCAGCACCACGCTGCCCATCTGCAGCGGCGTGCCCTCGGCCAGGCCGACATCGGCGCAGGGCAGGCGGTCGAAGGCCGGCACCGCGATGCGGCTGCCGACGCGCTGCTTCAGCTGCAGCGCGGAAGTGATGTGGTCGGCGTGGATGTGCGTGTCCAGCGTGTAGGCCAGCCTGAGGCCGAGTCGCTGCAGTTCGGCCAGGTCGCGGTCGATGCTGTTGACGACGGCATCGATGAGCAGCGCCGCGCCCGTGTCTTCGCAGCCCAGCAGATAGGTGCAGGTGCTGGACAGCGGTTCGAAAAGTTGCCGGAAGATCATGGACCCAGTCTACAAGCGGGCTGGCCTGCTGACACCCGCCGCGGCCGGTGGGCTGCTGGGTGGCGGTGGCGCAGGCGCGGCGCGCCAACGGCACAGCATGCCACAGGCCCGGATACGCCGTGCCGGGCTGCCGGCCGACCCGGCCGGGCGTCCGCCGTGCCGTCAGTGCTTCAGTGCAGCACGAGCAGCGGCAGCGCGCTGCCGGCCAGCACCGCCTTGGTCTGCGAGCCGAACAGGAACTCGCCGAAAGCGCCGCGGCCGTGGGTGACCATGACGATCATGTCGCAGCCTTGCGACTCGGCGGCAGCGATGATGGCCCGGTCCACGCGCGGCACCTGGGCATGGTGGCCGGTGAACGACACCCCGGCTTCGCGCGCCTTGTCGGCAAAACGCTGCAGCAGTGAGTTGGCGTGCGCAGCGGTCATGGCGTCGTGCTCCAGGGTCTCCTGCCGGATCAGCGCCGGCGGCCGCCCGGGCGTGGGCGGCGCGGCGATCGGCTCGGCCACGAAACCCGTCACGGCCGCGCCCAACTGGCGGGCCAGCTCCAGACTGGCCGTCATCGCGTGATCGGTCAGATCACTGCCGTCGATAGGCACGAGTAAGCGTTGGAACATGGTGATGTTCTCCTGCAGCGGCCGACGCCTGCCGGAAACGGCGAGCCGGCCCACACACCCCCCCAATCTAGACAAGTGGTCCCCCCAACTCCTTGCGCTGGCGCAAACTGGACCCAGGCCGGCCCGGCTTGACGCCGGTCAAGCCAGCCAGTGCCGGCCGCCGCCACCATCGCCTTCCTTTTCGCACCGGAGCCCCACCATGCCGATCCAGCGCATCCACCATGTGGCCTACCGTTGTCACGACGCCCGCGCCACGGTGCTGTGGTACCAGCAGAACCTGGGCATGGACTTCGTGCTCGCCATCGCCGAGGACCAGGTGCCGAGCACGCACGCCCCCGACCCGTATATGCATGTCTTCCTGGACGCCGGCGGCGGCAACGTGCTGGCTTTCTTCGAGCTGCCGAATTCCCCCCCGATGGGCCGCGACGCCAACACGCCGGACTGGGTGCAGCACATCGCCTTCAAGGTCGACAGCGTGGCGACGCTGGAAACCGCGAAGGCGCGGCTGGAAGCGAGCGGTGTGCCGGTGGTGGGCATCACCGACCATACGATCTTCAAGTCGATCTACTTCTTCGACCCCAACGGCCACCGCCTCGAACTGGCCGCCGACACCGCGACCGCCGATATGACGGCGCGGCTGGACGCCGTCAAGTGGGCAATGCTCGACGAGTGGGCCGAGACCAAGCGTGCCCCCCGCCACGCGGCGTGGATGCATGAAAACGAATTCGCCGCCGCGGAGCCGGGTCGATGACCACGACGGTGGGCGTGATCGGCCTCGGCGCCATGGGCAGCGGCATGGCGCAGTCGCTGCGCCGCGGCGGCCACGCCGTGCACGTGTTCGACCTGCGGCCGGGCGTGGCTGCGGACTTTGCGCGCGACGGCGGCAGCGCCTGCGCCAGTGCCGCCGAGCTGGCGGCCGCCTGCACCGTGGTGGTCTCGGTGGTCGTCGACGCCGAACAGACCGAGGACCTGCTGTTCGGCAGCGGCGGCGTGGCCGCGGCGATGGCGCCCGGCAGCGTATTCGTGATGTGCTCGACCGTCGACCCGCAGCGTTCGGTCGGCTTCGAGCGGCGGCTCGAGGCGATGGGCCGGCTGTACCTGGACGCACCGATCTCCGGCGGCGCCGCCAAGGCCGCCAGCGGCGAGATGACGATGATGACCGCCGGCCGCCCCGAGGCCTACGCCGTGTGCGAGCCGGCGCTGCACGCGATGGCGGCCAAGGTCTACAAGCTGGGCGACCGCGCCGGCGCCGGCAGCAAGGTCAAGGTCATCAACCAGTTGCTCGCCGGCGTGCACATCGCCGCCGCCGCCGAGGCCATGGCGCTGGGGCTGCGCGAGGGCGTTGACCCGGCGGCGCTGTACGAGGTCATCACGAACAGCGCCGGCAACAGCTGGATGTTCGGCAACCGCATGGCCCATGTACTGGCCGGCGACTACACGCCGCTGTCGGCGGTGGACATCTTCGTCAAGGACCTCGGCCTGGTGCTGGACATGGCACGCGCGAGCAAGTTCCCGCTGCCGCTGTCGAGCACGGCGCACCAGATGTTCATGCAGGCCTCCAGCGCCGGCTACGCCAGGGAAGACGACAGTGCGGTGATCAAGATCTTTCCCGGCATCGAGCTGCCCAAGGGCAAACCATGAGCCTCCTGCTGGGCTGCGTCGCCGACGACTTCACCGGTGCCACCGACCTGGCCAACAACCTGGTGCGCGGCGGCATGCGCGTGGTGCAGACCATCGGCTTGCCGGGTGCGCCGGTGCCCGATGTCGACGCCGTGGTGGTGGCGCTGAAGTCGCGCACGGCGCCGGTGGCCGCAGCCGTGGCCGACTCGCTGGCGGCGGCGCGCTGGCTGCGCGCACAGGGCGCGCCGCAGATCTATTTCAAGGTCTGCTCGACCTTCGACTCGACGCCGCAGGGCAACATCGGCCCGGTGGCCGAGGCGCTGCTGGCCGAGACCGGCGCCGACTTCGCACTCGTCACGCCGGCCTTCCCGGAGGCCGGCCGCACGGTCTTCAAGGGTCATTTGTTCGTCGGCGACCTGCTGCTGTCCGACAGCCCGATGCGCCAGCACCCGCTGACCCCCATGACCGACGCCAACCTGGTGCGCGTGCTGCAGGCACAGTGCCGTCGCGCACGCGTCGGCCTCGTCGACCACCGCAGCGTGGCGCAGGGTGCCGACGCGGTGCGCGAGCGCGTCGCCGAGCTGCGCGCCGAAGGCTGCGCACTGGCCATCGCCGACGCCGTGAGCGACGCCGACCTGATCGTGCTGGCGCAGGCGGCGCAGTCGCTGCAGCTCGTCGTCGCCGGATCCGGGCTGGCCATCGGCATGCCGGCGCTGCATGGGCTGGCGCCGGGGTCGGCGGCCTCCGGCCTGCCGCCGGCCGGCGGCGCCCGCGCCATCGTCAGCGGCAGCTGCTCGGCGGCGACCAACGCCCAGGTGGCGGCCTTCATCGCCGGCGGCGGGCCGGCCTACGCCGTCGACGCCCTGCGCGTGGCCGCGGGGCAGGACGTGGCTGCCCAAGCGCTGGCCTGGGCGCTGCCGCGGCTCGGTGCGCGGCCGCTGCTGGTATATGCCACGGCCGCCCCCGACGCGGTGCACGCGGTGCAGGCGCAACTGGGCAGCGAACGCGCCGGCGCGCTGGTCGAGCAGACGCTGTCGAGCGTGGCCACCGGGCTGGTGGCCGCCGGCGTGCGCCAGCTCGTGGTCGCCGGCGGCGAGACCTCCGGCGCCTGCGTGCAGGCGCTGGGCATCACGCAGCTGCGCATCGGCCCGCAGATCGACCCCGGTGTGCCCTGGTGCCATGCCGCCGAGCGCAGCCTGCACCTGGCGCTGAAGTCGGGCAACTTCGGCGGCGTCGACTTCTTCAGCCGCGCCTTCGAACGGCTGTGAACACCGAAAACGCTGCGCGCGAAGAGATCTGCCGTGTCGGCGCGTCGCTGTACGCACGCGGCTACGTGCACGCCAGTGCCGGCAACATCAGCGTGCGGCTGCCCGACAGCTGGCTGATCACGCCCACCGACGCCTGCCTGGGCACGCTGGACCCGGCGCGGCTGGCACGCATCGACGCCCAGGGCCTGCAGAGCGGCGGCGACCGCGCGAGCAAGACGCTGGCGCTGCACCGGCGCATCTACGACGCGGCGCCCGACGCGCGCTGCGTCGTCCACACCCATAGCACGCACCTCGTGGCGCTGACGCTGGCGGGCGTGTGGAGCGCCGACGACATCGTGCCGCCGATCACGCCCTACTTCGTGATGAAGGTCGGCCATGTGCCTCTGATTCCCTACCACCGGCCGGGCGACCCGGCGGTGGCGGAGATCGTCGCCGCGCGCATCACGCACATGGCCGCACGAGGCACGCCGATCCGCGCCGTGATGCTGGAGCGGCTGGGGCCGAACGTCTGGCACCGCACGCCGGCCGAGGCCAGTGCAGTGCTGGAAGAGCTGGAAGAGACGGCGAAGCTGTGGCTGCTGGCGTCGCCTCGGCCCACTCCGCTGAGCGAGGCACAGATCGAATCGCTGCGACAGGCTTTCGGCGTGTCCTGGTGAACTTGCCTCGGCTGGAGCAGTGGTGCTGCGGCGGCGAACGCAGCCGGCCGGACGCCAACCGGATCTCGCCCGCCGGGGCGGAACCCAGCAGGCACACGGGCCGCCTCAATGGCGATGCCCGTGATGCGCGTCCGGCACGTGCGGGTGCCCGTGCTGCAGCGCGCGATGCCGGTGGACGTGGCTGTGCGACCCCGCAGGCGTCGGCTCGTGCGCATGGTCGTGATGGCCGTCGTCGTGGCGGTGTGCATGTTCGTGCTCGATCGCCTCGTGGCGATGTTCGTGGCCGTGCGATTCACCCAGGTGCAGCACGACGCCGGCGAGCATCAGCGCACCGCCGACGGCCATCGCCGGACCCGGGACGCGATCGCCGAGCACCACCGCCAGCGCAGCGCCGATGAAGGGAGCGAAGGCGAAGACGGAGCCGGTGCGCGCGGCCCCGAAGGCACGTTGCGCCAGCAGGTACAAGCGCAGGCTCAAGCCATAGCCGGTCGCGCCCACCAGGAACAGGCCCAGCGCATGCCGCGCCGGCGGCAGCGGCTCGCCCGCAGCCAGCGCCAGCAGCAGCGTCGCGCTGGCGCCGAGGACCGCCTTGGCCATCACGACCTGGCCCGGGTCGCGCTCGGCCAACGCCCGTGACAGCGTGTTGTCCAGGCCCCAGGCGGCGGTGGCCACCAGCACGGCCAGCAGACCCAGCACCTGGCCGCC
>CAYJOA010000032.1:0-34351 GCA_964371495.1 uncultured Rubrivivax sp. | reverse complement strand
CCGCGGACACACAAATACGCGAGCGCCGGATTCAGTCGACGAGAACTCCAGCTCATTCTAGTGAGCGTTCAAGTTGAGACTATTTATCCAAGGCCATGCGGTCAGACTCCGAAGGGCTTGGCGATTGGCGGCGAGCCTGGGTAGGCCAGCTTCAAGCTGGGCGCGCACGCTGGCCATGTCGGCGTACACGCGGTTGGGAAACTCCTTCTCGCGCAGTTCGTCCCAGACATGTTCTTGAGGGTTGAGCTCGGGCGCGTACGGCGGCAGGCGCAGCAGTCTGATGTTCTTTGGCACCAACAAGTCCTTTGCCACGTGCGAACTCGCGCCGTCCACCACCATGATGATGAACTCGCGCCGATGGGCAGCGCTGACCTGAGCGAGGAACTCCGTCATCCTGACCGTATTCATCTCGCCAGCGATCATCCAGTCCAGTTGTCCCTGCATCGGACTGACCGCGCCGTAGACATAGAGGAACTCGCGTTCGTAGCCGTTGCACACCGTCGGCCGCATAGGTTTCTCGGCCCAGCAGCGGCGAATGCGCACCATGCGTCCGAACCGGGCCTCGTCCTGGAACATCAGGCGGACTCGTCGGCCGCGGACTTCTGTGGGGTCGAGGAGGGTAGCCAGCACATCGGGAAGTTTTTTTTCCACTGCTCCTGCGTCAGCGGGTCGCTCTTGGGGTGTCGGGTGTCCGGCGCCACCTTGCGCCAACCGTGACGCGCCAGCAGTCGGTAGACGACCGAATGCGTGACGGGACGCCCCAGTCGCTGGGCCAAGGCCGCCCGCAGCGGCGCGACGATCAGCATGCCGCCGTCGGCCGCGGACTCCGCCCAGGGTGCGAGGAAATCGCGCTCCTCCTGGACGCTCATCGATGCTCGCCGGCGACCACCCCAAGACGGATCGAGCTGCGCCGGATGCGTCAAGCGCCTTCGCACCTTGGCCTGGCATCGGCCCACCGTCGCACGACCGATGCCCAGAGCAGCGGCCGTCTGCTCCAGCGTTGCCCCTAGCAAGGCCGGCAGGAGCACCGCCTGAGCGCATCGCAAGTCCTCGACCGACCGCGCCTGCGCAGCCAACCGCTTGGCGTGCTCGACAAGCCTTGCATCCGATGAACGCGGTCGTGCCATGGCAGGCTCCAGTCGTGAGCAACACGTCAGAGCATGCCACAGATCGGCTCATCTTGAACGCTCATTGGAATCAGCACCTTCGCCATCTCTACCGGCCTGTCCGGAAAGCCTTCATCGTTCACAAGACTGACAGCAACGCGAAGTGCATCCTGTGAGGGATCCCAAGGCATCCAGTGCCTATCGAAATTCGCAAACAGGGCGTCCTCGGGAAAGAGCGTGTACCCCAGGTGGTTGGTCACCATACCCTTGAGCTCGTAGATTGCGTCACTCAGGTCGTCTACAGAGAGTCCGAGCTTGGCAGCTACTTCTTCGGGCTCAACTTGTGGGTCAAACTTCTGCCCACTTGCAGATGCCTCAACGAAGAACTTTGCTAGGGCCATTGCGGCAGGAGAGTAGCCGGAGGTCGTTGATGCGCTAGCCGCCACAGCGGCCGGCGGCGCACCAAGGCTTGGCTTCCGAGTGAGGCCGTGTATGTCGTTTATGAGCTGAGACACGTCCAGCGTCGGGGCGTCGACCTCGGGCGAGTAGAGTGTTTGAAGCAGTGGTGAAAGCTGCCCAACAGGCAAGTCACACCTCAAAGGAATGAATCGCGTGCCCCGGCCTAGACTGGCGAGAAGTCCTGCATCGATCTCCAGATTGACCCAGGGCTTAGAAACTGAACGCGGCGTCAGAAGAACGATGAAGTGAGAGCAGTCCCCCAGGCCATCGTCAATCTTCTGACGGATGCTGTCCCCGGATGTAATGCACCACTCGGCCCACCAGGTATCGATGCCCTGAGCCATCAGAGAATTGGCAATGCCGCGCGCGAGGTCAGAATCTTCAAACGCGTAGCTCAGAAATGCAGTTGGTGCTTTGCCTGAACCGGACGGGGGAGGCAAAGCATCGTCTGGCTTGACGTCATCTTCGGCGCCTTCGTGATCGCCCAGGCGTTCCTTGACCAACGCCAGGAGTTCCGGCGAGCCTTCGACGTGGCAGACAAGGTTCGACAGGTCCGAACCTGTCACGGCTATGGTCGGGAACTCACCGGTTTCCGGGTGGCGAATTGACCCAAGATGCTCGCGAAGATGTTCGACCAACATCTCGACCACTGCACCTTCAATGGAATCTGGATTAAACGGCTTCCCGTTCAGGGTGATCTCGATCACGCCGCTACTCCCTGATGTTCGATCATCGGATGTCAGTTCATCGACTTCACGAAGCGTCGTGTGGCATCAGTCTTGAGCATTGTTGCAAACTGCCACGGTCCGCCAGTGTGAGACCGAAGCTCCTTTATCAAGCCGCGATTTGCAAGATAAGCAATCGCAGGGTTTAGTCGGCGCGCAGGCCAACCAAGCACCTTCGCTTGTTCGTCAGGCTGTTTGGGAAACTCGGGGTCGTTGACGAGTCCGGTAGCCAGGCGAAGCGCATCGTCCTCGGTATTCCAGGGCATCCAATACTTGTCAAACTGGGCGAACAACTCGTCCTTGGCGTACACGACGCTGTCTCGATGGTTCTCGATGAAGCCTCTGAGTTCGTGGAGTGCATCCCGAACGTCGTCCTGAGACAACCCAAGCTCTGTCGAGAGGTCCGTCAGCGAGAAGTTCGGATCCAGTCTAGTCGCGTTCTTAGAACGTTCAACGAACAACTTGGCCATGCCGTTGGCAGCGGCGGAGTAGGCCGACGACGCTGCTGCTCGAACCCGGGCTGCCAGTGGCGCCTCGCCGAGGGGGGGCTTTCGAGTGACACCATGGATGTCATTTATCAGCTGGGTCAGGTCAGCCATGGCCGGGTCAACGTCGGGAGAGAGCAATCCTTGCAAAAGCGGTGGTAGTGCGCTTGGAGCCAGTCCACATCGGAGCGCGATGAACTTTGTTCCACTGCTCAGTTTCCGGACCAAGCCAGCGTCCATTTCTGCCGCGACCCACGGCTTAGCGACAGATGTCGGAGTGAGCAGTACGACGAAGTGGGTGCAGTTTCCCAACCCCTCGTCAATCCTCTGGCGAATGCTGTCGCCTGCAGCGATGCACCATTCGGCCCACCATGTGTCGATCCCATTGGACTGCAAAGTCTTTGCAATGCGGCCCGCGAGAGCCTTGTCTTCAAATGCAAAGCTGAGGAATACCTTGGGGGTACCTTGCACAGGCATGCTTGCATCGCTCATGTGTCGATCGTATGGGTCTGCGGTGGCAACATTCTGCGTCGGTAGGCTGGAGTAGATCGCTATCCCGGCGTCGACGCCGGTGAATGCCCTTCCGGCACTACGAGCTCCACGAGAACTGCCTCCCAGCGTTCGACCTTGACGCTGGTACGGTACTCGGTCGGTGTCTGCTCGCGTGTGCGAACCAAGACGCCCGAGACCGATCCGGTGGCTGGCGTGCTGGATATCAGGGCGGTCTTGCTCGCAAGCCTTCCGACAGTTCGTCCATCGGGTGTCCTCACTTGCCGGTCGTTGATGACGACGGACTCGCCCTGCGCCAGGCTAGCAATATTCTTGTGCACCGGGTCGTGCGCCCCAAACCTGCCGGCGAAGCCGATATCAACATCGGCCGGACCAAGGGTGATGTAGCGAAGACTGATGTCGGGTCGATGCTCCGGCCGCTGCCGTGGCAATGTATCGATCACGCCCTCGACGGTTCCCAGATCAACAAAGTACGGGTTGCGCCCGCCTTCGGCACGCATCAACGTCAGCGTCTCCTTGGCACGCGTCATCGCTACGTAGAGCAAACGCCGCTCGTCTTCGCCGCTCCAGCGCCAGTCGGCACAGTCCATCACGATGACGTGCCGATACTCCAGCCCCTTCGCGCCGTGCGCGGTCATGAGCTTCAGCGCTGATGCGTGACCGCTGCGTCGCGAGTCGTTGGCTGCCTCGTACAGCGCGTCAAGCACTTCGGCCGCAGGAAGCCTCGGCGTAGATGCCGAGTCTGCGAATTCGTCGATGGCGGCCCCGATGTCTTGCCAGTAGACATTGCGTGGCTCGCGCTTGGCCTGGCGATCAATCCATCGCCGGATCGCGGTGATCGACACAAGTGCCGAGCGTCGCGAACGCAGAAGTTCGGCGGTCCTCCAGCCCTCCCGAGACTGCATCAGCGGAAGCTGCGCGCCCGCGCCATCGCGGCTGAGTACCTCATAGCGAAGGTCCTCAACCTCGCACAGCGCCCGCAAGGGCTCCAGCGATCGATGAGTGCGCGCCAGAACTGCAACGTCCCCCAGCTGGACATCACTATCGCCTCTGCGGATTCGATCAATCTCGCTAAAGACGACCTGTGCCTGCCTGTTCGCGTCCGCTGGCGCGGTGACCAGACGCACTCTGCCTTGATGCTCGGCGTCGAGCGCGGCCCAACGGCCTCCGGGCGGCTCTGCGGCGCGTTGCGAGTTGATCCGGATCGGGTGGTCAATCTTCATCCGGTCGGTGCCACGCTGGATCACGTGGTTGGCAGCCGCGATGATGTTCTGCGTCGACCTGAAGTTCTCGACGAGGTAGGTGACCGTTCCTTCGTAATCCGCCTGAAAACGCCGGATGAACTCGACGTTGGCACCCTTGAAGCTGTAGATGTTCTGGTCGTCATCACCGACGGCCATGATGCTGAGCTTGGCATCCTGGTCGAGCACGCGCCGGCCGGCGAGGGCGCTAACCAAGCTGTACTGCTGCTCGTCGATGTCCTGGTACTCGTCGACGAAGATGTATTCGTAGCCTTGCATCAGCGCGTCTCGACGGTCGTCGGCGTCCGACGAGACGACATCTGACTTGCCTTCAAGCAGGTCTATTGCATCCTGCAGCAGTCGGCTGAAGTCCACAGCACCGCCGCGCCTGTCGGCGGCTGCCAGACTGGTGCCCGTGAGCCGAAGCGCCATCCCGTGATAAGTGAGCACGGTCACGCCGCGGGCATCATCGCCGACGAGCGCGGTGAGGCGCCGCCGCAGTTCGACTGCCGCGCTGCGATTGAAGGCCAGCGCGATGATGCGTTCGGCGGCAACGCGCTTGACGCGGAGCAGGTAGGCGATGCGATGAACGATGACCCGTGTCTTGCCTGAGCCAGGACCCGCGAGCACCAGGTGGTTGCCGTGCTCGGGCATCTCGACCAGGCTCTGCTGCACGGGGTGCTGCAGGTCATCGACGATGCGACGGAAAGACACGTCGGTTGTCGCCAGATCCAACAGGTCGTTGCGGCCTTTGAACCACTCTCGCAGGAAACGCCGACGTGGCAGCGTGAAGTAGGCGTTGACGAGTTGGCTGGCCTGATCGGCGCTCTCTGCGCCCAGCCGGGCATATTCGTGCATCACGTGGGTCTGCAGCGTTCGTTCCCGATAGAAATCCTCAAGGGGCGCGAAGTCGTCCTTGTTGAAGCGCCTCTTCGTATCTGCAGGGTCAGTCTGGATAGTCATCGCCGACCGGAAGACCGAGCGACCCTTGTCCAGTTCGAGGACCCGGTTGTCGTGCATGTACAGGAGTGCGTGCTCCAGTGCAGTCGCGGGATCTCGCAGCGTTGTCTTGAGGTCCAGGTCGGCATCGATGGCGTCCAGCAGATCCCGAGCTTTGCACTCGACGATGAGGCTGGATTCCCTTGACCCAGCTGGCAGCTCGGACAGCAGCTTTGTTAGCACCACCTGCGCGGTGGCGCGGCGCCGCTCACAGATCGTCCTGATCTGCGACCACGGCCGATGCAAGACCACGCGCAGGCTGTCAGGGCCGTGACTCTGGATTTGCAGCATGCTGCGTTTCTCGGCTCCGGAGCCGAAGGACTCGGCGAGAGACCTGAGGCAGTTGCGCACGACCTGCGGGCTGACCCGCCCATCGCTGTCCGGGAGCTCCAGGCGCCTGCGCAGCTCAGTGCACAGTGGCCTCATGGTCAGGTGTTGCTGGCCGCCATCAACGTCGGCGTCCGGCGCCCGCTCGGACATCAGATCCAGCAGTTCGCGCTCCAACTGATCGAGGTCGCGCAAAGCCTGACTGGAGCTGCGCCCCCCACCCTTGGAAAGTCGGACGGTGAGGCCGAGGTCATTGACCAGGATGCCCAGGTCCTCCAGCTGGTGAAGGATTCGGAAGCACTCGTCGGCCGGGATGCCGGCGTCAAGCATCAGCTCGTCGGTGCTGACCCCTTCGGGGCTTAGGCTTCGGAACAACGTTGCGGCCACTGAGTTGTAGCGCTGCCGCGTGGCCTCTGGCAGGTCGGCGCCTGCTATGCGCCGCTGAGCTTCCTCCAGCGTTGGCACGCGAAGACTTGCCGGGAACACCCGACTGTTGTTCTCGTTGCGCTTGAGGAAGCCGCTGCGCTCAAGCCAGGCGATCGCCGTGGCGACCTTGGTCGATGCATCGCGAGACTCGATGTCAATCGTCGTGCCTTCGCTCTCCGACAGCAGTTCCTTGGCCGAGACGACGATCTCGGGCGTCTTGAGGCGCTTGACGCGATTCCGGATGGCTTTGAGCAGGCTGTCGAAGTCCTTCTTTGTGAGCTTGGATGACGCCGACAGGCGGAACTGAGTCTCCACATCTTCCTGGTCGAACAGCAGCACACACCGGGCGGCCAGGCCGTCTCTGCCCGCACGCCCAGCTTCCTGCAGATAGTTCTCCAGCGAGCCCGGAATGTCGGCGTGGATCACGACACGGATGTCAGGCTTGTCCACGCCCATCCCAAAGGCGTTCGTGGCCGCGATCACAGGGATATCTCCCTCGATGAACCGTTGCTGGACACTCTTCTTGGTCTCTGGCTCTAGCCCGCCATGAAAGCAGCCGCAGACCGTACCCGCAGCAGTGACCAACTCGGACATCATCTGTGCCGTCTTGCGCGTTGCGCAGAACACCACCGCGGCCCCACCGTGCCTGAGCTCGTGCTTCAGCAGCTCGACGATGCGCTGGGCCTTCTGCGCTTTGGACACGGGGACGACGACGTACGACAGGTTCTCGCGCTCGTGGCCACCGAGGAACCGCTCCAGCTCGAATCCGAGACCCTCACGAAAGTGCGCGCACAGATCGTCGATGACGTCCGGTTTGGCCGTGGCGGTGAAGCAAGCAATGGGTGCACGCTGTGCAGCGAAGTGCTCCCGGATGAATCGCGAAACATAGAGGTAGTCGGTCCGGAAGTCGTGTCCCCACTTCGAGAGGCAGTGGGCTTCGTCGAATACCCATGTGGCGATTTCCCGCATGCGAATCGCATCGGCGAACGTCCGGCTCCGGAACTGCTCAGGCGACACGAGCACGATGCCGGCGTCTCCGAGCCGGATCTTGTCGAGCGCAGCGCGTCGCTCCAGGGGGGTCAACAGGCCATTGATGGTGACCGCGCAGTTCACGCCGGCGGCCACCAGGTTGTCGACCTGATCCTTCATCAGCGACTGCAGCGGCGACACGATCACCGTGAGCTGGCCAGCCCGGCGATAGTGAACCAGGGCGGGCAGCTGGTAGCAGATCGACTTGCCGCCTCCGGTGGGAAGCACGGCCAGCACGCTCTTTCGCTCCAGGCCGGCCACGACGATCGCCCGCTGCAGCGACGTGCCGTCCGGCGCGGACGGGCGCTCCCGAAAGGTAGGCTTCTGGAAATGGGCGAAGAGCAATGACTCGGGGTGATGCTGCTCCTGGCAGTAGCGGCATCCTGTCTGCCCGCAGTTGCGCTCGCGAAGATCTCCGATAAGCGAACGAACCTCCGGGATCGCGCTGTGCACCCAGATGGGCAAGACGGAGTTGCCGCCCGACACGCGGATCCAGCCCAGCGCATAGGCCAAGGCCATGCTGTGCTCGGTGCCGGCATCGACGTCCAGTGCACCGAACTGCGAGAGGCGGGTGCTGCAGCACACAGGCCCAAAGCGGCGCAAGGCAATTTCCGTGGCCTCAGTGGGCTCTGGGGCCGCGGCTGTACGAATTGCCGCCAGCAAGTGAGCCAGCGGACGATCGCCCCGGAGCAGGAAGTGCAGCAGGGCAACCCACTCCGGGTCGATGCGCTGCATGTCGAACAGCGCGTCTACTTCCTCACTCACCAGGTCGAGGGCCAGGCGCGCGTCCTTGACTGGATCGTTCCTGGAGTCGGAGATGAGCTTGTAGCCCTTGACGAGCCGGTGATACGGGTTCGCAGGGAACGCGATCGCCGACAGTTCGAGCGTGTCGAGGATCGGCAGATCGAGGCAGGCCAATCCAGGGTACTGGCGCTGAAGCTGCGGAACGTCGTGGCGCCGAAGGTTGTGCCCAACGAGTAGCTTGGCCCCTGCCGATGCCGCATTGATGCGGCGCACGACATCTGCCGGGTCAAGTCGACCTGTAGACAGGCTCACAACGCTATCGCTGTCCGACCGGACCGCGCCGATCTTGAAGATCCGGTCACCGTCCGCGGGGTTGGTCTCGATGTCGACAGAAAGCGCTGACCAGCCGACGACGATCTGTCGGGTTGCGGCTGCCAGCTTTTCGTCGAGCGCGGTGGTCACATCGCGTGTATCGATATCGGTTGGGCACCTGACACCGAGTCTGGATCGGCGGCGGATGAGCGAAACTGGTTATCGAAGAACCGCAAACAGGTTCCTTGACGCCCTAACCAGTATTGTCGGCTGTGTGCCAGGTGGCCGATGTCGCTGATATCACCAAGCAAGTCCTGAAACCCAACGCCAGAATAGCGGCATGCCCCAGCAACCACGCCTTGATCTCCGCCCCGGCGTTTCCGAGCCCGTGGTTCTCCTGATCTCTCGACGCGAGGTCGAGGCGGGCGACCTGGCATCCGTGCTGTCCCGCCTGAAGGTGTTTTTGGCGACCCGTGAGGACGCCTGGCTCTACAGGGGCCAGATGACGCTCGTCGTCGACGGCTACAACAACGATCCACGCGAGCTGGTCGACATCCCCGAGGTTCGAAACCTGTTGCGCGGGCTCGAATCCTCGTGGCCGCAGTGGGCCTACTTCTTCAACCAGGTCGACGACAGCATCAAGCTGCTCCTGTCCTGCGTAGCGGGGAGCCGGTTCCTCGGCCGGGGCGCCGTCGAGATGGACGCTGAGCTGGTGGCGGCCGCCCTCGGCCGCGCCTTCGGCGGCATGAATATGGTCTTCGAGCGGTTCGGCTTCCCCGAGGACGAGCTGGAGAAGATGAGCAACGGGCTTGTCGAGGTCCTGCAGCAAGCCGGCATGGCCTGAAGCCGCCCGCGGCCGGCGCCTGGCGGCCGAACGCGCCGCCGATAATCTGCCGATGAAAAACCTTCGCCCAGGCACCTTGGGCCTCCTGGAGCGCATCGAGGTCCTGAGCGGCCGGCCGGTCGAGTTCAAGCCCGACAGCAGCCTCACGCTTCGCGCGACCCTGCAGTTCGCCCGCAACGGTGCGCCGGCGCACGTCCTGCGCTACCGACCGTCGAACGACCCTTTGGACTATTGGGTTGCCTACCAAGCTGGGTACTTGCTGCGTCTTTTGGAGCTGCCTCCGGCGGAGCGTTTCGACTTCGCCGGGACGGGTACCGCGCCCGGCCACGTCGAAGAGCTGCTCGCGACCGGCCAGCCGTTGACCGGCGAGGGGAAGTCGGCGCTGGTCAAGTTTGCCCAGATGACGGCGCACTGGTCCTTGATCAATCTGCGCTCCTACGCCGTGGGCATGCGGATCGATCAGTGGCTCGCCGATGAGCACCCAGACCTGCGGGCGCTGCAGGCTGACGGCGTCGATGCGATGCAGCAGGAAAATCTCCAGCTACTGTCCAAGCGGATCGGCACTCTGTCGATACCTGTCCCCTTGCTGGCCCCGGTTGCGGCCTACGCGTTGCTGGCCGACAGGCTCCTGGGCAAGACTGTGTACGCGATACCCTATCGCGCCGCCGGTGTTCTGGACCTCGGTGCCGATCTTCTATCCATCAACGATTCGATGCCGAACGATGCCGGCCATGACCGCGAGCTTGTCGATGCCTGGGCACAGGCCATCGGCATGACGGGGTGGTATGCCTGGACACCCTACAAAGCCTGAGAAGCATGGCGACCGAATTCAAGATTCCGCTTCACCGCTTCGATACCAACCTGTTGCCGGCTGACGCCCGCCAGGTCGGGACAGAAGCATTCAAGACGGCCGTGATGATTCACTTTGCTGCCGAGTACGCGGCGCAGGGTGAAACGGCGATCGTGACCGTCGACGACGAAGAGATCACGGTGATGGCGTTCCCTGCAGAGGCGTCGGCGCTCGATTACGTGATGCCGATGCTCAAGGCCGGAAAGCTCGCCGAGGCGCTGCCGTACCTGGAAAGCCTGACCAAGTCCGCGCCGGCGAGCGCGGTGGTTCTCTACAACCTCGGCATCGTCTACAGCGAGCTGGGGCAGTTCGATGAAGCCGTCATTCGGCTCAAGCGAGCCGTTCAACTGGATCCTGGCTATGTGCACGCCTGGGTTGGAATCGGAACCGCCTATCACCGCATGCGCAAGCCCGACCAGGCGTTAGAGGCCTTCGAGCGGGCAGTCGAAGCGGATCCCAGCGACGGCTACACCCGTCGCAACCTGGGCGGCATGCTGATCGGCTTCAAGCGCATCGATGAAGCGGTGGTGCATCTGCGTCAGGCACTGCAGCTGATGCCCGACGACCCGCAGGCCATTTTCGGTCTGGCCACAGCCCTTGAACAGATTGGCACGCGGGATGCCGACGAAGAAGCAGATCGCCTGTACCTGCGATTCATCGAAGAGCACCCGAACTCGCCCATGGCGGAGCAGGCCGAGAAAGCGCGTACCGCGTTCGCTCACCGGCGGTTGAAGTCCAGCTCGGTGGGAGGCTTCAGGCCCGACGTGATGATGTACATCGCCAGTGCGCTTCAGACCTTCGAAAAGCTTGGACCTCAGAAGCGCCAGGCCATCGCGCTGGAGATTGCGATGCTTGGCCGCAATGGGCTGGACATCAATGATCCGGACGACAAGTACACGCTGAAGTCTCTGCCCGGCAAGTTCTCAGGCCTGCGCCTTCTGACCATCATGTACACGGCGTTTCGCCAGATCGATCCGACGATGGACACCGGCGCCGACTTCAGCGCCGAGTTCAAAGCAGCGACAGAAATGCAATCGAAGTAGCGCGACTGGGCTGCGCGACCTGGTGAGGTCGCACTTTGTCCAGTCGCCGGCGCGTACGCGCACCTGACCTATCCTCCGACGCATTCGCCCCAACCCTGAAAGCTGGCACATGGCAACCAAGAAGAGCGGACCGACCCTTGCCGCATTGAACGCGCAGATTGCTGCGCTGCAGGCGCAGGCCGATGCACTGCGTAAGAAGGAGGTCGCGGAGGTCGTCGCCAAGATCAAGGACGCGATCGCGCACTACGGCCTGACGGCTGCCGACCTTGGTCTCGCAACGGGTGCCCGCAAGAATGCGAAGTTGCCCGCAGCGGGCGGCGACAAGCCTGCCAGCAAACGGCGCAAGAAGGCCGGACCAAAGCCATCGGCGAGGACGGTGAAGTTCAGGGACGACAACGGCAACACCTGGGGTGGCATGGGCAAGCGGCCGGCATGGTTCAAGGCTGCTTTGGCTTCAGGCAAGACACCCGAGGAACTGCTGGCAAAGAGCTGAGCCAGGCGCAGCGGCAACGGGTGCCCCTTTTTGGGGGGTGCCTCTCACCCGTTCGTGCGGGGGCCCGTATCGGGTGATGGCCTGTGAGCAGGACATCGCTGACCATTCGTGCAGTCAGCAACGAACGGTCAAGGCCTCACCATGAAAGCAGCCGAACTTCGCGCAGTCACCATGCGCCTCAATGTTCTCAGGGACATCATGGTCGAACTGGTGGCCGCGTTGCCACCGGACCGTGCAGCGGGCTTCGCCGCGGCGCTGGGCAATCGCCTCAACGGCCGCATCTGCGACATGGAAATTGACGAACGCAGCGACAACGCGATGGTGTCGGATCTTGCGCCCGTCTTCGCGGCATTGAACCAGCGGCCCCACGAGACTCAGTTGACCTGACGCGACACGTCGCAGGCCAGTTGCTTGTCGAAGGCCAGTGCCTGAGATCAACACCGCCTCGTCTGAAGTATCAAGGTGTTGAAGGTCGAAAGTCGGTAGCGACCGACCGACTCGACGCGGATCGTTGCCTGTCCTCGCGCGCGAAGGCTTCGCGCCCGCAGCAAGACTGCTGCCGCATCGGCCCGGGACATTTGCCACGGCAACACCTCGCGATCATTGAAGGCGCTCCAGTTGTCCGGAAGCGATGCGAGGGGCATCGGCTTGTCTTGGTAGTTCATCCGTACTTCTCCATTGAATGCTGTCGCAGCGTGCATATCGCGCCCACCGTGGACAAGCCACCCACCCACAGGGCGAGCCTGTGGATGGCCTCTGCGACGTGCGTGCCTGTGACCACCGTTCCCCGACCACCGCCTACGGCCTGACGCGCTTCGCTTGCCGAGCAGCCGTCTTTGTAGGTGTTGATGCAATGCAAGACAAGAACGAACGCTGCGCTTCCGTCTGCGAGACCGGCGTGCTTGCCGTCTTGCCCAAAGGCCCAGCGCCTCCAGCTGCGGGGCATGGGCCCGCGCCCTTGGGGCGGAGCCCAGAAGAGAGCGGTGCGGCCAGACAACTCGTCCTCGATCACGACTCCCGTCCTTGTCCGCTGACGATGGCGATGGCGATGGCGATGAAGTTGGCCACGCGGTCCGGGTTGCAGCTCCAGCCCTTGCACACCGCGACCCACAAGACGCCACCTCGTGCAGCCGCCGTCGCTCGTGCCGGATCGCGGTGATACCTGCGCACACCCGCCACCTCGGACATGAAGCGCCGGGTCTTCGTTGGATACAGGATATCGGTCATGGTGCCTCTGGTTGGTCAGACGATGTATGAGGGCGCAGGCTGGTCAGGGTCGAAAGGCCCGGCCAGCAGTTCCTTGGTTTCGTCGTCGTAGACCTCGACCCAAAGCCCTTGCCGCAAGAAGGAGCGCGCGGCCCGATTGGCGGTGGTGCCGCATGTGTGCAGCTCGCGATCAATCAGCTCGTCGTGTTCGTGTTGATGCTGGGTCGCCGGATCGGCGTTGCCGGCCTCCACCACGAACCGGCGGTCGTCGGTCGCGCAGCGTGTGTCCATCGTTGGGGTGTTCATGGCGGCCAGGGGGGTCAGATCAAACGCAGTGCGCGAAGCCAGGAGGGCACGCCATCAGGTCCGGTGCCATCGGGCTCGACACGGTGGCCGGTCGGCGTTTCACAGATGCCGTCTTCGTTCCATGCCATCAGGTCCTGCATGCTGGGCAGTTCGTCAATGTCGAGTTGCCAGCGGGCCAGGTTGCTGAGCGCGGCCTGCTTGTTGACCACCCACTGCGCGAGCGGTACGTCGCCCTTCTTGCGCGACAGCACTTTCCACTCATCATCGATCTGACGGCAGAGAGTGACGCCGTTCGACCTCACCGAGATCAAGGCGCCACGCGAAACCGAGAAGTAGCGATGCAGCTCCGAGCCGTTGGCATCCAGTTCGCTCCGGCTATGGCTTTCACCCCCTGCCTGTTGGCCAGCCTCGGGGCCGAGGAACTGCGGATCGGTGGTGTCGCTGCTGGGGTGGTTGGACTGTGCGTTCATGCTGGTGGCCTCGTGTGGTGGTTGGAAATCTGCCCGTCGGTTTCGCCTCGACGCATGAACAGCGGAAGCCAGGCAGGACACAAGGGCACGACCACAAGCCGCAGCTCGAAGCGCAGCGCAGAGACCGGGTGAGGACCGTGGGCGCCAGCCTTCACCCTTGGGTCGTGACTGGATGCCGCTATGCGTCGGAAAGAGGCGAACCGACAGGCAGATCAGCCACCCCGAGCCGCCGGACGCACAGGCCGGCTCATCACCCCATCAACGACACGCGCTCAGCTTCCCAGCTGAGCGATCCATCGCCGCACCGCGGCGCACTAAAATCCTGGGTCAATGGGGGTTCGGCAGTCGTTGCACCAGGCTCGTGCCCCTGGGTACAGTGGCGTTGTCATGCCCATCCACGCAGCCGTCCCGCCAGCCACCGGTCGCTTTGTCGATCCCGTTGCACTGGCTGTTGTCGACGACGCGTTGAAGCTTCGGGCGTCACATCCGGCCGCGTCGACGCTGGACATCCTGGACTTGGTCTTGCGAGGCCGGCGTTCAAGGCCGATCGACTTCGGCGAAGTCTCGCCCGTCAGCCCGTTCGGCCTGCTCGTTGTGGAGACCTTCGATCGAGGCATGCCGGTGAGCGACTGGGTCGGGTTCTACCGGTACCCTGACCCGCGCGTGATCGCCGCGCTCGACGACATTTGGCGCAAAGAAGTGTGGCCGGCGTTCTCCGCTCACTTCGGGATCGCATAGCCAGCGCGGTCTGTGGGCCGATTCACCGCCTCAGCAGCCTCTGACCTGGCGCGCAAAGAGTTACGCGATTCGGTATTTTTCCTCGATTTCATCGCGTACAAAGGGTGATCTCAAATCGAAGTCACCCAGGGAACTACATGAAACGCAGATTGCTGCTCGGATCGATGGCCTTCGCTGCCCTATCGAGCATCGCCTCGGCGCCGCAGCCCAAGGCGCTGCTCACGGTCAGCGGCCGCATCGGACGGGTCAACAACGAAGCCGCCGAAACTTTCGACTTCTCCGAAGCGGCGTTTCTTAAGCTCGGCACCACCAGCATCACGACCGGCACACCGTGGACTCCCACCTCGGTTTTCGTCGGGCCCCTGCTTGTCGATGTCATGCGTGCCGCTGGCGTCACCTCGGGCACACTGATCTTCAAGACGCTCGATGACTACTCGGCCCCGATCCCCTGGGAAGACCTCGCTCGCTACGGCGTCATCCTGGCTCACAGTCAGGATGGACAGCGCCTGAACAACAAGCGCTGGGGTCCGTTGTGGACAATCTACCCTCGCGACCAGCATCCGGTCGCGCTGAAAGGCCCCATCGCGGAATCGAGGTTCATCTGGCAAGTCGACAGGATCGAAGCGGGCGGTTGAGTGAAGTGACGGAGCGCCGGGATCCGGCGCAGACTTCCGACGTGCCGTTGCAGATCGGCCGACGTGCGGGTGGCGGGCCTTCTTCGAGGGGCCTTGGCTGGTGGCCCGTGCTGACGTTGGTGGTCTTGTCCGCTGTCGCCGCTACCACCGCGCTGTTGAGCCAGCAGCTCACTCTCTCCAAAGCGGCCAGCGCCGTACCCAACGAGGGCTTTTACTGGTCGGTCGCGCAGTATCAGCTCGCGCACCACAGGTTGAAGCAAGAACTGCGTGCCGTCGCTGCCGGCGAGCCCGTCAACGCGCAGGAATTGAACCGGCGTGCGGCCGTGCTGGCTTCCCGGGTCAGCATCCTCACCGAGCCTTCCGAGGTCAAGAGCCTCCTGAATGGGGTGCCCGGCTTTGCGGCGGCAACACATCGGGTGTCCGAGCTCCAGAGCCGTGTTGGCCCGATCCTGGAGAAAAGCGGGTTCGGCCAGGCCGATGCCGCGAAGGTGCTGGATCTGTTCGAGGCTGCAGGCGATGAAGAGCTCGTGGGCCAGTTGGCAAGTGACGTGCGCCTGGCCGAGATCACCGCCAAAGAGGCGCTGACGCAGAGCCTGTCGCGGCGCATCTGGTGGACGTGGGGCGGATTCGCACTCTGCTGGGCTGCACTGGCGCTCTGGCTGCTGTATGCGGTTCGTTCCCGGCGCCGCTACAGAACAGCGGCGCATGATCGGCAGCGTGCGGTCGAGGCGATGGAGCAAGGCAGCGTCGAGAAGCGCAGGTTCCTGAGCATGGTGAACCATGAAGTGCGTTCGCCGTTGCAGAACATAGTCGCCTCTGCGGAACTGCTGGCAATGAAAGACAACCGACCGGAGAGCGTCGCAGCGATCCGCCGCATCCGGCACGCGGTGACGGTGCTTCAGGGGCAACTTCGCGATCTGCTTACCATCGCTCGCGGCGACGCTGTGCAGTTGCCGACGCAGGTCGAGACGTTTGAGCTTTGCGAGCTGGTTCAGGATGTCTGCGCCGGCCTCGAAGAGGCGGCCGTTGCCAAAGGCCTCTCCTTTCGAGTCGAACTCCCTTCGAAACCAGTGACGATCAGCGCCGACCCGGTCCGCCTCGCGCAGGTTCTGCGAAACCTCGTTGAGAACTCCGTGCGCTACACGAGCGCGGGTCGCGTTCTAGTTCGCGTGGAACCCTTCGCGAGCCGGGCAAGGCCAGCAGGCGACGCATCGGCGACGCCCGAAGCTTTTTGCGCGAACGCGCCTGACTCCTCTTCAGCTGAGGGCGTGATCCGCTTCGTCGTTCACGACACCGGGCCAGGATTGCCACCTGCCGCCATGGAGCGGCTGAGGAGCGCAGCTGTTCCCTTCGCTTCGAGCGACGACGGAACGGGGATTGGCCTCTTCGTGATCCGGGATGTGCTGCAACAGCTAGGCGGTCGCCTTGAAGTGCAGCCCCGCGACGCTGCCCGCCCGGAAGGGCTGGGCACCACCTTCACAGTGAGCGTCCCAGCGAAAGAGGTGGAGCGCATTGGACCGGAAGATGATCTCTTTGAAGGGCGCGAGAGACTCAATGTGTTGGTCGTGGACGACCTGTCAGACGTGCGAGATTCGCTCAGCGACGTGACGCGCCGCCTGGGACACGCTTGTCGTGCGGCTGGGTCTGCAGCCGAAGCCCGTCCTCTGCTCGCCAACACGCACTTCGATGTGGCGCTGATCGATCTGGAGATGCCCGATACGGACGGTCTGGCCCTGGCCACGGAAATCCGTGAAGGTGGCGGGCCGAATACCTCTGCGATGCTGATCCTCATCAGCGCGTCAGAGAACCAGGCCACTGGACAGGGATGGCCCTTCGATGGGTTCCTGCAGAAGCCGATCGACGGTCAGGCCTTGGCCCGGCTCATCGGGGCGGGTCCTTAATGTGGAAGTGTTCCATGACCCGGGGCGCTGTCCCGCATCAGGAAACTTGGCCTCAGTTCCCGCCAAAACAAGGCCGGTCCGAGGGGCAGTTTTCCTTGAACTCGGATCTCCGCTGACGGCCAGTTGCTGTCGCTCGGGCTGGCCGGGTGGTCGACAGCACAAGACTGTCTGCAGCCGGTCAGGTTTTGCGGCCCAATGACAGCCGCCGCCGAAACCTGCCATTCGTCGTCCTGCGAGGCGACCGACCGCCGCACCTTCAGCAGCGGCCACTCAATAGCGATGGGCCAGACGAGGGGCCGAGCGACTCCTCCCCGCCAAGGCGATCGGATCTTCGCGACCCGCTGCAGTCGGTAGTGACCTCAAGTTCGCGGCCGCAAAGCTGACTTGATTTGCCGCCTCTTGCAGGCTCGGGCTTTGCGACTTTCGCAGCAGTAGTCGAGCGGTTGCGCGCGCTCGCGACGAGGCGCTGGGCGCTGGACTCATAGTGACGCCCACAACGTTGAGTTCGGATCAACCGAGCGTGAATCCCTTCGACTTGCCGCCCTCGGTAAGGGAAGAAGGATTCGTCTCGTTTGCCACATCGTTGGCAATCCTGAGCTTCTTCATCTTTTCCCACAGCGTCTTGCGGCTGATGCCGAGCAAGTCGGCTGTCTTGCCGACGCTGCCCTGGGTGCGCTCCAGCGCCCGCCGAATGTGCAGGCGCTCCGCATCTTCCACCATGGCCTGCAGGGGAATGAAGGCTTGTTCAGGCATGTCGGATGGCGTGGACTCGCCGCTCGCGAGTCGGGCTGTGGTCTCGGGCACGTCCAGGATGCCGGCCTCACTCAGGACGACGGCTTCCTCCAGATACGAACGCAGTTCGCGCGCATTGCCCTTCCAGTTGCGGCCCATCACGTCGCGCAGGAAGGCCTCCGACATCGCCACCGGCCTGCCCTGCTCGGCGGCGAGTTGCTGCAGCATGCGCTCGGTCAGCCAGCGGATGTCTTCGGGCCGCTCGCGCAGCGGCGGCAGGCCGATGCGTATCACCGCCAAGCGGTAGAAGAGGTCCTCGCGGAAGGTGCCGGCCGCCATGTCGGCGTGCAGGTCACGGTTGGTGGCCGCAATGATGCGGAAGTCGCTGCGCGTGACGCGTTCGGAACCCAGGCGGAAGAAGCTGCGTTCCTGCAGTGCCCGCAGCAGCTTGGCCTGCATGCTGGCCGGCAGTTCGCCCACCTCGTCCAGGAACAAGGTGCCGCCGTCCGCGCGCTCCAGGTAGCCGCGGTGCTGCCGCGCAGCGCCGGTGAAGGCATTCTTCTCGTAGCCGAAGAACTCGGCCTCCATCATCGTCTCCGGCACGGCGGCGCAGTTCACGGCGACGAATTCCACCTTGTCGGCACGGTCGCCGAGCTGGTGGATCAGCTGTGCGGCGACCTCCTTGCCGACACCGGACTCGCCCGTCAGCAGCACCGGCACGCGCTGCCGGGCCACCTTGTGCACCAGCGCCTCGACCCGGCGCATCGCCGGCGAGATGCCCAGCACGGCGTCGGCGGGCGCGGCCGGCGCCGGTGAGCTGGCCTCCTGCACCAGATGCACCAGGCGCTCGATGTCGAAGGGCTTGGTCAGGTATTCACGGGCGCCGGCGCGGATGGCCGCCACGGCATCGTTGACGCTGCCGTAGCCGGTGAGGAAGAACCAGGGTAGCGCGCGCTGCACTTCCGGCAGGCCGACGAACCAGTGCGTCGCCAGGCCATCGCTCAAGCGCACATCGCTGACCACGGCGCTGAAGCCTGCGCGCAGCGCCGCGGTCGCCGCGGCGATGTCCCGGCACCACTGCACTTCGTAGCCTTCGAGTTCGAAGCGCTGCACCAGCGCCTCGCCCATGATGGCGTCGTCTTCAATCAGCAACAGGCTCGTCATCGCTTTCCCGGTTGGGCATCCAGAACACCAGGCGGGTGCCGGATGCCGCGCTGGCATCGACATCGAATCCGCCGCCGTATTGCGTCGCGATCTCGCGGCAAACCCACAGGCCGAAGCCGCGCGGGTCATCGCCACCTTCGGCGGCGACGATCGCTTCCAGTGCCTGTGGCGCCAGCACACGCCCGCCGTGGGACACGCTGAATTCGACCCTTGCGGCGTCGGCAAACAACCGGGCGTGAACCACCTCCTGCTCGCCCGCGGCCTTGCTCGCATTGAGCAGCATGTTCAGCATGACCTGGCGCATGGCGGCCGAAGGCACACGCAGCGTCGAGTCCACGTCCACCGTGGTCTTCAAACGTCGGGAGCGCTGCTCGGCGGACGGGCAGGCCAGGGTGGCCACGTCGTCGAAGTCGTCGATCTCCAGCGCGCGGTCCTCGATGCGCGCCTGCGGCAGCAGCGCCGTGACGGTCGCGCGAATCTGGTTCAGGCCGCGTTGCAAGAGGTCCAGCGTGCGCTGGCGGGTCTGGTCCGAGGCGCCCTGCATGCTCAAGGTCTGCGTCGCCGTCAAGAGCCCAGCGAGCGGGTTGTTGATCTCGTGCGCCACCACCGCCGTGATGCGGCCAACCGCGGCCATGCGTTCGGCCGACAAGGCCCGGCGCTGCGCCTGCTGGCGCACCTGGGTCTCCGAGATCAGCTGGTCCACCGCGGCGCTGATGCGGGACAGTTCGCGGTCGGCGGTGCGCGGCAGCTGGCGGCGCAGTTCGTCCGGCGCGACGCGGCCGATGCGTTCGATGACCTGGGCCACGGTGGCCACGGGGGCCGTCATGCGCCGTCCGATCCACCAGCCGGCCGGAACCAGCAGCAGCACCGCCAGTGCCACGCCGATGAGCGCCGGCTCGCTCAGCGCGGCCCAGTCCGGCGCGAAGACGGGGCCGTCGACCTCGATGTAGGTGAAGCCGAGCAGCTGGCCGTCCTCGCTGCGGATCGGGTCGAGCAGCGTGACCGATCCGTCGTCGTGGTCCTGGCGAGCCCGTAGCGTCACCGCATCGGGCGACGGCAGCGCATGGCCGCCGCTGGACGCGCCGAGCAGCGGGTGCCGGGTCGGCAGCCGGGTCGGTTCGGTGGCGGCGAAGACCCGGCCCTCGGCGTCGAGCACGGCGGCCCGGCCCCGGCCCGCTGGCGCACCCGGCAGCAGCTCGGCGGTATTGCGCAACAGCACGAAGACGCGCCACGTGTCGTCGGCCGCCAGCAAGGGCCGCGCCTGCGCACTCAGCAGCGCGGCGCCGCGGTCGAGCGTGGCCAGGATGTCCTGCCGCGCCGTGCGTGCCGAGATCTGCGCGGCCACCAGGGTGACCATCGCTGCCGCCAGCAGCACCGCGATCGACAGCCCGAGCGGGATCTGCAACCGGTAGGGCAGCCGTGACAGCATCAGCCCGACACCCCGGAACCGGGAACGGCACGTGCCAGTACGCGGATGGACTCGAACAAGGCCGGCTTGGCGGTGGTGAATCCGTCCAGATTGAGCCCGGCCAAGAGAGTCCGCCCGTCGGTATCCAGCGTCATGGCCAGCAGCGTTTGGCGCAGCCGGTCGACCGTCTCCGGTGCGGCGCTGGCCCGTGCCACCAGCGGCGGAAAGCCGTGCAACGGCGACTGCCACACCACCTCGGTCTGCAGCGCTGCCGCCATGCCGAGCTTGCGCATCGTCTCCCACACATAGCCGTCGATCGACCCGGCGTCGGCCAGCCTTGCCGCCACGGCCTCGGCGACATTGCGGTGGCCGTGCGCGAAGAAAGCGCGGCGCAGGTCGCTCGTCGACAGGCCCACCGCACCGAGCTGTCCTTGCGCGACCAGCCAGCCTGAATTGGACAGCGGGTCCGAGAAGGCAAATACCTTGTCGCGCAGGTCGGCCCAGCCGCGCACCGTGACCTCACCGCCGCGCGGGCGGATCAGGCAGGCCTGGTACTGCGGGCGGCCCTGGTACACCGGCACAGCCAGCAACTGCAATTGCGACTGGTAGCGCACATACGGATAGCCGCAGATCCAGGCGGCATCGATCTCGCGTGCCAACAGCAGGTCGAGGATCGGCTGGTATTCGTCGCGCGCCACGAAAGCCGCCCGCGTGCCCATGCGTTGCGACAGGTATTCGGCCCAGCGCGACAGGAAGGCCGCCTGGTCGGCCAGGATCACCGCGGTGATGCCGATGCGCAGCGGCGGTGTCTGGGCGCGTGCCGGGTGCAGGACCAGGGCCAGCCATCCGGCCGCGGCCAGTAGCGGGCGGCGTTCCATCGAAGTGTCTTGGGTGGTTACGAAACCGTAACTTACTTCGCCCGCCGGACGTTACGCAATCCGGACGCACCCCAGGGTCGGGGCGCGCAAGTGCTTGATTTTGCTGGTGCGGGGTCGTGGCACGCCGTTTGCGTTCCCTGTGGTGTTCCCACCAACCACCCAAAGAGGAGACACCATGGACGAGCTCAAGCTCAGCCGACGCATATTCCTGAAGTCGAGCGGTGGCGCCGCTGCCGTGGCCGGCGCCGCCGGCGCGGCCTTGCTGCCCACCGGTGCGCAGGCCCAGACCGGCCGCGCCAGCACATCGACGAACCTGAACTACCCGAAGCGCTCGGTCGGCAAGGCCGGCGGCATGCCGGTCAACCAGGCCGTCAGCTTCAGCTACCCCGACGACAGCTCACCCTGCGCGGCCATCCGCATGGGCGCACCGGTGACCGGCGGCGTGGGCCCGAACAAGGACATCGTGGCCTTCAGCACCCTGTGCACGCACATGGGCTGCCCGGTGATGTACGACGGCGGCACCAAGACCTTCAAGTGCGGTTGCCACTTCTCGATCTTCGACCCCGAGAACGGCGGCCAGATGGTCTGCGGCCAGGCCACCGAGGACCTGCCGCGCGTGATGCTCGACTACGACGCGAAGACCGACACCGTCAGCGCCACCGGCATCGACGGTCTCATCTACGGCCGCCAGGCCAACGTGCTGTAAGGAGCGCCGACCATGAGCACCAATGTCAAGGATCGCATCGCGCTGCCGCCGAAGGATGCCGCCAAGTCCAACATGACCTGCCACTTCTGCATCGTGGGCTGCGGCTACCACGTGTACAAGTGGGACGCCAACCGCGAGGGCGGCCGCGCCGCCGGGCAGAACGCGCTGGGCGTGGACTTCACGCGGCAGGTGCCGCCGCTGCAGCTGACGATGACGCGCGCGATGACGAATACGATCACCGACAAGGCCGGCAAGCGCTGGAACATCATGATCGTGCCCGACAAGGAGTGCGTCGTGAACAGCGGCCTGTCGTCCACGCGCGGCGGCAAGATGGCCAGCTATATGTACGCGCACGACGGCATCGGCCGCGAGCGGCTGAAGAACCCGCGCATCTTCCGCGGTGACCAGTGGCTCGACACGAGCTGGGAGAACGCGCTCGCGCTCTACGCCGGGCTGACGAAGAAGATCCTCGACAGCGACGGCCCGAGCGGCATCCTCTTCGACTGCTTCGACCACGGTGGTGCCGGCGGCGGCTTCGAGAATACCTGGGGCACAGGCAAGCTGATGTTCAGCGCCATCCAGACGCCGATGGTGCGCATCCACAACCGGCCGGCCTACAACTCCGAATGCCACGCCACGCGCGAGATGGGTGTGGGCGAGCTGAACAACAGCTACGAGGACGCGCAACTTGCGGACACCATCCTGTGCACCGGCGCCAACCCGTACGAGACGCAATCGAACTATTTCCTCAACCACTGGCTGCCCAACCTGAACGGCAGCACGGTGGACAAGAAGAAGAAATGGTTCCCCGGCGAGACCGCGGCCGCGGCGAAGGTCATCATCGTCGACCCGCGGCGCTCCGCCACGGTGGCCATTTGCGAGCAGATCGCCGGCAAGGACAACGTGCTGCACCTGGACATCGAGCCGGGCTCGGACACGGCGCTGTTCAACACGCTGTTCACCTACGTCGTCGAAAAGGGGTGGCACGCGAAGGACTTCATCGCCCAGCACACGCGCGGCTTCGACGACGCCGTCAAGACCAACCGCATGACGCTGGAAGAGGGCGCCAAAGCGACAGGCCTGCCCGTGGCCAAGATCGTGCAGGCCGCCGAATGGGCCTACAAGCCCAAGGCCAGCGGCCACCGCCCGCGCACCTTCCATCCCTACGAGAAGGGCATCATCTGGGGCAACGACAACTACGTCATCCAGAGCGCCCTGGTCAGCCTGGTGCTGGCGACGCAGAACGTCGGCCGGCGCGGCACCGGCGTCTGCCGGCTGGGCGGCCACCAGGAAGGCTACACGCGCCCGCCGTACCCCGGCGACAAGAAGATCTACATCGACCAGGAGGTCATCCAGGGCCGCGGCCTGATGTATACGCTGTGGGGAACGAACCCGTTCCAGACCACGCTGAACGCCGAACAGCACCGGCTCGTGCTGCACAAGCGCGCGAATGTCGTCAACGAGGCGATCGCCAAGGCCCGCGGTGCGACCACCGAGCAGATGATCGACGTCATCTACGACGCCTGCAAGAACAAGGGCGGGCTGTACGTCGTGGGCATCAACCTGTATCCGACGATCATCGCCGAAGAGGCGCACATGATGCTGCCGGCCGCGCACCCGGGCGAGATCAACCTGACGTCGATGAACGGCGAGCGGCGATTGCGCCTGTCGCAGAAGTTCATGGACGCGCCGGGCTCGGCCAAGGCCGACTGCCTGATCGCCGCCGACATTGCCAATACGCTGAAGGCGATGTACCTGCGCGACGGCAAGGCCGACATGGCCAAGCGCTTCGACGGCTTCGACTGGAAGACCGAGGAGGATGCCTTCAACGACGGCTTCCGGCGCGCCGGGCGGCCGGGCTCGCCGCCGATCGACAGCCAGGGCGGCGACAACGGCTACCTGGCCACCTACGAGCTGTTGCGCAAGGCCGGCAACAACGGCGTGCAACTGCCGATCAAGGAACTGAAGGGCGACAAGCTGGTCGGCACCGAGATGGTCTACGCCGACAACAAGTTCGACACCAAGGACGGCCGCGCCGAGTTCAAGCCCGCGCCATGGAACGGCCTGCCGCAGATGGTGGCCGAGCAGAAGTCCAAGCATCGCTACTGGATCAATAGCGGCCGCGCCAACGAGGTGTGGCAGACGGCGTACCACGACCAGTACAACAGCTTCGTGCGCGACCGCTACCCGATGGCGTACGTGGAGATGAATCCGGAGGATGCGCGCACGCTGGGCGTTGCAGCGGGCGACGTGGTCGAGGTCTGGAACGACTTCGGCAGCACCTACGCCATGGCCTACCCGATGAAGTCGATCAAGCCGGGGCAGACCTTCATGCTGTTCGGCTTCATCAAGGGCGTGCACGGCGACGTCGTCACGTCGTGGGTCGACCGCAACGTGGTGCCCTACTACAAGGGCACCTGGGGCAGCATCAAGCGCGTGGGCAGCGTCGACGACTGGAAGCAGAACATCAGCTTCAAGGAGCGGCGATACACCTGAGCCAGTGAGTCTTGTCTCCTCGCAGTGCTTGACGCTGCGTTCGGGGGTGCCTGCGGGCACCCCCGTTCTTGGTGATCTCGAAGTCCATGAAAGCGGCCGGTCAAGCTCCGCATGGAGACATTCGAGAAGTCCGCCGATGCCCTGATGGGCGTGCCGTTTCGCCACTGGGCCGCGCGGGCGTGACCAGGGCCGCTCACTGACCGCAGGCCGTGCCGGCTAATCAATGCGTACCGCGGATGTGGCGGTGCGGCGCTGCCGATGTGCCCTGTGCGGCCGCGGTGTCGAGCTCGTTTAGGATGCCGCACTGCTCTATCGCGTGCGGCGTGCCGCACCTCGCGCGCAGCGCCTTCAGATCCTTCTGCAGGGTCCGCAGCTCGCGGATGCGGTGGGTGACGTGCCCGATGTGCTCGTCGAGCAGTGCGTTGACTTCGGCGCAGTCCTGCGACGGCGCATCGCGCAACCGGAGCAGCGTCCGGATCTCGTCCAGCGTCATGTCCAGGTTGCGGCAATGGCGGATGAACGCCAGCCGCTCGGCATGGGCGGCCGTGTACACGCGGTAGTTGTTGTCGGCGCGCTGCGCCGCGGGGATCAGACCCTCCCGCTCGTAGAAGCGGATGGTCTCGACCGCCGTGCCGGTCGACTCGGCAAGATCGCCGATGCGCATCGTCTTCTCCGTGCAGGCTCAGGGGGCTTGACTCTATACCGACTTCAGGGTTTTCAATAGCGTTCATGAGCCAAGGAACGCGACCGTGAACACCACCCACACCCCCGCCACTCGCGCCGCAGCCAGCGAGCCTGCCGCCGCCTGCGGCGCCTGCCATGGGGACGTCGGCGCTGCGCTGGCGCCGGAGGGTGTCGCCCCACCTGCCGGCTGGGCCCGGTTCCATGTGCCGACGATGGACTGTGCGAGCGAGGAATCGGAGATCCGGCGCGCGGTCGAGTCCATCGCCGGCATCCGCGCGATGACCTTCCAACTCGGTCAGCGCACGATGGCCATCGATGCGCCACAAGCTTCCGTCGAACAGGCCGTTGCCGCAATCCGCAAGGCCGGCTTCGATCCACAGCCGCTGCTCGAAAAAAGCACAGGCTCGACGAGCGACTCGGGAGCCGGGTCAGACGACCATGACCACGGCGCCGGCTCGGAAGGTCCTTGGCGGCTCGGTGGCGCCCTGCTGCTGGCCATCGGGGCGGAGGTGCTCGGCTTCTTCGCCCCGGACACGCAGGTCTGGAAAGGTGCGGGCCTGGCACTGGCGGCCGCGGCCATCTGGCTGGCCGGCTTCGACGTCTACAAGAAGGGTCTGACGGCACTGCGCCACGGGCGGCTGAACATCAACGCGCTGATGACCGTGGCCGTGACCGGCGCGTTCGTGATCGGCCAGTGGCCCGAAGCGGCCATGGTGATGGCGCTGTACGCCATTGCCGAGGCGATCGAGGCGCGAGCGGTCGATCGCGCCCGCAACGCGATCAAGGGCCTGCTGGCCATGGCGCCCGAGGAAGCCTCAGTGCGGCAGGCCGACGGCAGCTGGGCGACCCTGCCGGTCGCTGCCGTGGCGCTCGGCGCCATCGTGCGTGTGCGGCCAGGCGAGCGCGTGCCGATGGACGGCGTGCTGTCCGCCGGGAGTTCAAGCATCAACCAGGCGCCTGTGACCGGAGAGAGCATCCCGGTGGACAAGGCGGTCGGCGACCCGGTGTTCGCGGGAACGATCAACGAGACCGGCACTTTCGAGTTCGAGGTCAACGCACTGGCGTCGAACTCGACGCTCGCGCGCATCATCCACGCGGTAGAGCAAGCCCAGGGCACCCGCGCGCCCACGCAGGGCTTCGTCGACCGCTTTGCCGCCATCTACACGCCGGCGGTCTTCGTTATCGCGTTGGCGGTAGCGCTGCTCGGCCCCTGGCTGCTGGACTGGACCTGGATGCAGGCTGTCTACAAGGCGCTGGTCCTGCTGGTCATCGCCTGCCCCTGCGCGTTGGTGATCTCGACCCCGGTGACGATCGTCAGCGGCCTGGCAGCCGCCGCGCGCCGTGGCATTTTGATCAAGGGCGGGATCTACCTGGAGAAGGCGCGAAAGCTCAAGGCCATCGCACTGGACAAGACCGGCACGATCACCGAGGGCAAGCCCAAGCTGGTGGCCTGGGAGGTGCTCGGTCCGGGGACCGATGCAGCCACCGCCGAGCACATCGCCGCCGCGCTGGCGGGGCACTCGGACCATCCGGTCTCGCGTGCCATCGCCGCTGGCCTGCGCCCCAACAGCGTCGAAGCGAAGGACTTCAAGGCCATTGCCGGTCGCGGTGTCCAGGCCGACATCGGCGGTACGGTCTACGTGCTGGGCAACCACCGGCTGATCGAGGAGCGTGGACAGTGCTCGCCGGCCCTCGAGGCGACGTTGCGCACGCACGAGGAAGCGGGCCGCACCGTCAGCCTGCTGGCCTCCGACGTGGGCCCCGTCGCCTTGTTCGCTGTCGCCGACACGATCAAGGCCTCGTCCCGCGAGGCGGTCGCGTCGTTGAAGGCCCTGGGCATTACGCCGGTGATGCTGACCGGCGACAACCAGGCCACGGCCACGGCCATCGCGCACGAGGCCGGCATCGACGAGGCGCGCGGGAACCTGCTGCCTGAGGACAAGCTCGAAGCGATCAAGGCGCTGCAGGCGAAACATGGCCTGACCGCGATGACCGGCGACGGCATCAACGATGCGCCGGCGCTGGCGCAGGCCGACATCGGTGTGGCGATGGGGGCCGCCGGCACAGACACTGCGATGGAAGCGGCTGACGTGGTGGTGATGAACGACGACTTGCGTCGCATTGCCGAGACGGTGCAGTTGTCGCGGTCCACGCACGCGGTGCTGTGGCAGAACATCACGCTGGCGCTGGGCATCAAGGCGGTGTTCCTGGTGCTGGCGGTGTTCGGCAACGCTTCGATGTGGATGGCGGTGTTCGCCGACATGGGCGCGAGCCTGCTGGTGGTGCTGAATGGTCTGCGGCTGCTGAAGAAGGGGGAGGGCAGGTGACGTCGAAGACAGGATCACCGCGCATCGAGGCCTTCGACGCCGCAATGGCCGAAGCCGCACGGCACACGGCCGTCGGCGACGCCAAGAGCGCGTTCGCGGCGCTCGAGCGTGCCCATGTGCTGGGGCAACTCGACTTCGTCCCGCACTTGCGGGTGCACTGGCAGATGCTTCGGGTCGGCTGGGCCGCGGGCGATCGGCGCGAAGTGACGGGTCAGCTGATGCGCATCGCGCTGGTCCCGGTCGGCCATCTTGTCGGGCGCTTGCCGGTCGGCAATACCGGCGGCGCGAACGTCAGCGCGCTCAAGTCGATGGCGATCCCGCCCGAGCTCGAACGGCTGATCGAGGACCGCGACCGATGACGCTCCCACCCGCCGGACTTGCGGAACCAAGACCCGCCGCTGTGGACTCGAGCGGGCGCTGGCGGTCGCTCATGGGCGTCGCTGCCTTGCTGCTCTCGCTGGACCAGGGTGTCAAGTGGATGGTCGCCACGAATCTGCCACTGGGCGAAGGCATCACCGTCACCGCCTGGTTCAATCTTGTGCATGTCCTCAACCCCGGCGCGTCGTTCTCGTTTCTGGCCGACGCCGGGGGTTGGCAGCGCCACGCGCTCACCGCGGTCGGCGTCGCAGTCAGCGTCGCGCTCGCCGTGGTGCTCCGGCGCGGCGTTCACTGCCGCCTGGAGGCGGCCGCCTACGTCGGCCTGATCGGCGGTGCGCTCGGCAACGTCGTCGACCGGCTGCGTATCGGCGCCGTGGTCGACTACCTCGATCTGCATTGGCGCGACATGCACTGGCCCGCCTTCAACTTGGCGGACATCTTCATCGTCGGCAGCGCAGCCTTGCTCATGCTGGCCTCGCTCGGGCCCGGAACGGCCGAGCGCAGGGCCGAGCGAGGAGACGCGACGTGAATCGGAAGTGTCACACAGGAGTCTCTGAATGAGAACGCAGTCGGTGAGCTTCCCAACTCCGAGTCGTCGGATTTCGTGTTGCTTCGCTGCGCTGCTGTGCGTTGGCCTTGCGTCGACCGCCCATGCCCAGGTGACGATCGAAGGGGCCTGGGCTCGTGCCACCGTGCCGAACCAGGCGGCCACAGGCGCCTTCATGCGGCTGACGGCCCAGAAGGATGTCGTACTGACGGGAGCCCGTTCCCCGGTCGCCGGCATCGTTGAAGTGCACGAGATGACGATGGACAAGGACATCATGCGGATGCGCGCCGCCGGTCGCGTGCCTTTGAGGGCTGGCCAGACGATCGAGCTGAAGTCGGGTGGTCTGCACATCATGATGATGGACCTGAAGAAGCAGATCAAGGCGGGAGAGAGCGTTCCCTTGACGCTGTCGTTCGAGGCGGCCGACGGTACCGTGTCGACGGTCGAGACGAACGCGATGGCTGGCTTCGCTCCACCCGCGCGATGAGCGAAGAACACTCTGTTGCGCCGCTCGGCAATGGCCGGCACGCCTCGTTCTGGACGCCGCTGTTCCTGGCCTGGCTGCTGGCGCTGGCGGCCACGGCCGGCGCGTTGTTTCTGGGCGAGGTGATGGGCAAGACACCTTGCGTGCTGTGCTGGTACCAGCGCATCGCGATGTTCCCGCTGGTGCTGGTGCTCGGCGTGGGCCTGCTCGCATCGGACGCGCGCAGCGTGCGCTACGCAATGCCCCTGGCCGGCGTGGGATGGTGTATCGCCGCCTACCACCTGCTGGTCTTCTGGGGCGTGGTGTCCGAAGGGCTCGTGCCGTGCGGCCAGGGATCGTCCTGTGCCGACGCCGACGTTCAGGTGGCTGGCATGGTGCCGATTCCCTTGCTTTCGCTGGCGGCGTTCACGGCAATCCTGGTTTTGTTGTGGGTGGCCAGAGGAAGGGCAAGGAGGGCAGAAGCATGAACAGGAAATGGATCGTTCTGGGCACGGTCGCAGCGGTCGTTGTGGCCTTCGCGGCCGGCGTGGTGGTCTTCACGAGCCGCTCTAACCAGGAAGTCAAGCAGGCGGTGCAGACGAACAGCGATGCGCTGGTCAGGCCGCATTCGCCGATCTTCGGCAATCCGGCGGCCAAGGTGACGATCGTCGAGTTCTTGGATCCGTCCTGCGAGACCTGCCGGGCCTTTTATCCGATCGTCAAGCGCATGGTCAACGCGAGCTTCGGCCAGGTCAGGCTCGTGGTGCGTTATGCCCCGTTGCATCAAGGGTCCGACACGGCGGTCAAGATCCTCGAGGCGGCCAGGCAGCAGGGCAGATACTGGGAGGCGCTCGAGCGGGCCATGGCCACGCAGCCCCAGTGGGCCGCGCATGACCGTCCTCAGCCCGAAATGATCTGGGACTTCATTGGAGATCTCGGGTTGGACATGGCGAAGGCCAAGGCCGATGCCAGTGGGCCGGCCATCGAGCAGTTGCTGCGGCAGGACATCGCCGACAAGCAGACCTTGAAGGTCGACAGGACGCCGGGCTTCTTCGTCAACGGCACGCCGTTGCGAGACTTCGGCGAGGCGCAGTTGAAGGCGCTCGTCGAGCAGGAACTCAGGAAGGCCGGCAAACCTTGAGTGCCAAAGGCTTCAGGGGTCGATACGCACGCGGCGCGGTGACCTCGCCCGCGAATCGATCAGCGATCGATCAAGCGCAGGACACGAACGGCGGCACCGAGCGACATTGGTCGGGCCGCGTCACGCTGGCGCGCGGGTCCCCGTGGGTGGCGAACTCTCCCGCGGAATTTCAAGCCGGCATCCCGGAGACGTGGACATGAAGAGATCGATTCTGGTCGCTGCGGTCGTCGGACTGACCGCCACGATCCAACCAACGTTGGCGCAGCCAAACAGGGCCGCGGAAAGCGCAAGCCCGGTTCAGCCGCAAGTGCCGAGTCCTGCCGAATTCGACAAGCGTCTGGCACAAGTGCAGGACCACATGAAGCAGATGCAGGCGCAGATGGACAAGATCGCTGCCACGCAGGATCCCCAGGAGCGTCAACGCCTGCTGCAAGAGCATTGGGCGTCGATGCAGGCGGCCATGTCGGTCATGCATGGCATGTGGGGTCCTGGCGGCGCAGGCTGCTGCGCCGGCGGCCCCGGCATGGGCCCGGGAATGATGATGGGCGGGCCGATGATGGGGTGGGGTCACATGCGGGGGTATTACTCCAGCCTGACGCCGGAGCAACTCAAGCAGCGCCAGTACATGATGGACCAGTACCTGCCGATGCAGCAGATGATGATGGACCAGATGATGTGGCATCAACGCTGGATGAACCCGCAGCCGCCTGCGGTGACGAAGTAGTCTGCAAGCGGCACGGCGCCTGGATGCCGCATTGGGCCGGGCTGTTCACTGCCCGGGCGAGATCGGCGTTGTGTCCGGAGTTACAGCGGGCGCCGGCGAGCCCGGTCCGCCTGCCGCGTCCTTCAAGCTCATGCCGATCGACGAGACCCCGTCCGATGACGTGGCCAGCGGCCGCCCGCCGTGCATGCGCGCAATGGCTGCCACGATCGACAGCCCGAGCCCGTGGTTGCGATCCGCGTCGCTGCGAGAAGGATCGGCGCGGTAGAAGCGGTCGAACAGCCGCGGGAGGTCGTCAGACCCGATGGGAGCGCCGCGGTTCACCACGCACAGCAGCACGTCGTCGCCCGGCGCGCCGGTGATCTCCACGCGAACGGTCGATCCGCGCTGGGCGTAGCGCGTGGCATTGCCGACCAGGTTGGACAGCGCTCTCTGCAGCAGCGGCGCATCGAATCTTCCCTCGGCCTCGCCGACAATCTCCAGGGCCAAGCCGGCATCGGCGAGGGCAGCTTCGTGGTAGTTGGACACCTGGCGCGCCAGCGCGGCCAGGCTCGGGGTCGGAACACGTCGCGCCGAGGCGCCGCGATCAGCCTGCGACAGGAACAGCATGTCGTGGACGATGCCGGCCAGGCGTTGCAACTCCTCCAGGTTCGACCCAAGCACCTCGCGCAGTTCGCCGGCATCGCGCGCCTTGCGCAACGCCAGTTCGGTACTGCCGATCAACGTCGCCAGCGGCGTGCACAACTCATGGGCCACATCCGCGTTGAAGCCCTCCAACTGCTCGTAGGCCAGTTCCAGACGACCGAGAAGCTCATTGACCTGCGCGATCAGCGGCTCGAGCTCCTCCGGCTGCGCGGAGCCATCCAGCCGTCGGTGCAGCGTGTCGGCCGCGAGCCGTCGGGTCTGGTCCACGAGATCCCTCAGAGGCCGAAGGCCGAGGCGAACGAGCAGGAAGCCGCCTGCGGACACCAGCAGCGTGCCGGCCAGCGCGGCGGCCACGAGCGTGAATCCGATGCGTCGCAACAGCGAGGCATCCTCGCGGATGTCCAATGTCAGGATGGCATCCACCGATCCCGTCTCGGGTGCCGGGGCTGGCAATGGGAATCGCGCGACGCGGGCATTGCCGGTTGGCGGAGATGCCGGCCGCAGATAGAACACCGATCCATCGGCGCGCGCGAGCGACAGGGCCATATCGGGGTGACCAATGAAGAAGTCGTCGAGCTTGTGCTGCAGGGTGGCGACGTCGCCATCGTGTGTCGATTCCGCGAGCAGGTGGCGCAACTGCGTCTGCTTTTGCAGCAGTTCTTCCGACTGGCGCGCCTCGAAACCCAGGTGGGTTGCGCCGTACACCGCGGCGCAGACCACGATCAGGCCGGCCAAGCTCTGCAGGGCCAGCCAGTAGGAGAGCCGGCGGCCGAGCGATCCGATGCGGCTGCGGCTCATTCGTCCCGCAGTTCCAGCACGTAGCCCATGCCGCGCACCGTGTGCAGCAAGGTTTGTTCGAACGGTGCATCTAGCTTGCCGCGCAGGCGGCGGATGGCGACGTCGATGACGTTCGTCGCGCTGTCGAAGTTCATGTCCCACACCTGCTCGGCGATCTCGGTGCGCGACAGCACCTCGCCCTGGCGCCGCAGGAACAGCGCGAGCAGCCCGAACTCCTGCGCGGTGAGTTCGAGCCGGCGTCCGGCCCGGACCGCCTTGCGCCGGATGAGGTCGATCTCAAGATCCGCCAGCCCCAGCACGGTCGCGCTGTCCGCCGCCCGCACCGGGCGTGCTCGGCGCAGCAGCACCTGAATGCGCGCCAGCAGTTCGGAAAAGGCGAAGGGCTTGACGAGGTAGTCGTCGGCGCCGCTCTGCAGGCCGCGCACCCGGTCTTCGACGCGAACGCGCGCCGTCAGCATCAGCACCGGCGTCTGCTTGCTCTGCCTCAGGGCTGCCAGCAGGCCCAGGCCGTCGATGCCCGGCAGCATGCCGTCGAGCACGAGCAGTTCGTAGTCAGACTCCATCGCGAGGTGAAGGCCATCCACGCCGTTGTGGGCGACGTCCACCACGAAGCCTTCTTCCGTCAGCCCCTTGCGCAGGTACTCGGCGAGCTTGACCTCGTCCTCGATCACGAGCAGCTTCATGCGCGAAGGGCCTCGATGCGGCAGCGCGACCAGCCTGTCCGAACTGTCATCCGTTCGACCCGTTTCTGTTGGTGCGCGGCTACTAGATTGCGGCTCATGCCGTCAGGCATCCCGCGGCAGGTTGCTTGCGGGGGCTCTCAACCAAGGAACAGACACCATGAGCTTGAACAAGTTCGCCGTCGCCACGATCGCCGTCATCTCGACCATAGCGCTGCCAGGGCTGTCCCGGGCCAACTCGCTCTACCACGCTGCGGGCGGAGAGGCCGGGTTCACGTACCACCCTGATCACGCCGAGAACGGCAAGTCTCGCGCCGAGGTGCGCGCCGAGCTGGAGGTCGCGCGCAAGGACGGGTCGCTGGCATTTCTCCAGAGAGGCGCACCCGTGCCGGTCAAGAACGTCGGCCCTTCCAAGACGCGCCAACAGGTCATCGACGAAGTGCGCAACGAGTCGCCCGAAGAGCGCCGGGCGCGCGAGGCGCTGACCCACGGCTGAAGCGCCGGTCGCTGTCAGTGGCGGCGCCGGTGGCTCTTGACGGGCCGGTCGCGCCGCTTTGGATGGCCGGCGGTGCCTTGGCGTTTGGACAGTCGCTCTTGCAGGCGCTCGCTGTAGCTCAGTTCCGGTGCCGGCTGAGGAGACGAATGCCGCCTGCGCCAGTACCGGTAGCCGAGCCAAGCCCCAAGGCCGGCGACGAGAAAGCCGAGCCAGATCCAGGTGATCGTCTGGCCCAGTCCCGTGTCGAAAAGTTGCCTGCGCATGCCGGCCCCTTGTGCGCCGTTCAAGGAAGCGCCGGGGCGTCGTCTGCCGACGGCTGCACCCGTGGCCCCTCATCCGACGTCGGCCACCAGCCGCAGCGTCATGACACGCTGGCGTGACTCGGCCGCGTCCCCGCGTTCGAGGCGATAGTTGCTGCCCCAGGCCGACACACTGCCGATCACCTCGACGAAGACCACTTCGCCGGCGGCGCCTGCGATGTCCAGGTTGGCCGAGCCTTCAGGCCAGCTGACGGTAAGGCGGCGGCTGCCCGCGGGAAGCCGCCAGCGCGCGAAGGATTCCGGCACGGTGTCGACGGTTGGTGCGCCATCGCTGCTGGCGCTCACCAGATTCTTGGCATCGCCCCAGCGCTTGCGGACCAGGTAGACGGTCAGCTTGCCGGGTGTCGGCTCGAAGCGTTTCGCATCGGCCTCGACCTGCTCCGACGGAATCGGCGCTGGCATGCACGTGAGGGTCGGGCGATAACTCTTGCCGATGCGGTAGCAGTAGGTGCCATCGGCATTCGCCGGCCGCAGCGGCTTGGTCATGCAGCCGGCCGTCAAGAGCGTCGAGCCACCCACGACGAAAAGGACTGTCCGGCGACGATTGAGGTTCATCAGCAGGTTCCCTTGATTGCAGTTACATAAGTCAAATTGCTGAATCACTTCGACGTGGTGATTGAACGCTGTGGGTTCGCGATCAGCCTGTGCTGCGCTCGCCCGGCCTGGCGCCTGCCAGGAGCTGTGTTCAGGCCCGAAAACAGCCTTACTTCAGCGTGAACCGCGCCGCGACCGCGGGCTTGCCGTTGAGCGCCACGTCGGCCAGGACCTTGGCACCTGGGCCGACCTTGAAGCTGCCCTTGGCTTCGAGCTTGTCGCCCGCCAGCGCCAGCGGCGCCTCGGTCTTGTCGTTGCCGTTGAACACCGTGACCTTGCCGGTGGCGCTGGTCAGCTTCATCGCCTTGCCGTGGTCGCTGACGT
>CAYJOA010000031.1:0-35351 GCA_964371495.1 uncultured Rubrivivax sp. | reverse complement strand
GGGGGGGGGTTTAAAACCCAACCGCCCCCGCCCGCCCCCCAACCCCCCCCCCCCCGCCGTGGCATCGGGCTTCGCCCGACCGGCTGACCAAGCGGTCCGAACACGGCGCCCACGCGGCGCATCTCCGTCACGCCCGCGACTGCCACTCCCCCGTGCAGCCGCTACAGTGCGCCGCATGTCTTACGTACCGCAGCGGCACCCGCAAAGTTCCTTCGTCGCCATACGCGGCCTGCAATACCACCTCCACACCTGGGGCGACGCCTCGCTGGCCACGCCGGGACGCCCGCCGCTCGTGCTGTTGCACGGCTGGATGGACGTCGGCGCGTCGTTCCAGTTCGTCGTCGACGCACTGGCCGCCGCCGACGGCTTCGAGCGCTGGGTCGTCGCGCCCGACTGGCGCGGCTTCGGCCTCACGGCCACGCCGGGCGCCGACACCTACTGGTTTCCCGACTACCTGGGTGACCTCGACGCGCTGCTCGACGCCGTGCTCGGCGCCGCCGGCTGGGCCGGCCCGGTGGACCTGCTGGGTCACAGCATGGGCGGCAACGTCGCCATGAGCTACGCCGGCGTGCGACCCGCGCGCATCCGCCGGCTGGTCAACCTCGAGGGCTTCGGCATGCCCGAGACGCAGCCGCAGCAGGCCCCGAAGCGGCTGGCGCACTGGCTGGACGAACTGAAGGCGCCCCAGGCGCTGCGCAGCTACGACAGCCTGCAGGCCGTGGCCGATCGACTGCTCAAGAACAACCCGCTGCTGACCCCCGACAAGGCAGCCTGGCTGGCGCCGCATTGGTCGCGGCTGGACAGCTCGGCGGGTGGCGACGGCCGCTGGCACATCCTGGGCGACCCGGCGCACAAGCGCTCGAACCCCGTGCTCTACCGCAAGGACGAGGTGCTGGAGACCTGGAAGCTCATCAGCGCGCCGCTGCTGTGGGTCGAAGGCGACCTCACCGACACCACCAAGTGGTGGGGCCACCGCTACCCGCGCAGCGACTTCGAAGCCCGGCTGGCCGTGGTGCCCAACGTGCAGCGCGAGCGGCTGGCGCCCTGCGGGCATATGCTGCACCACGACCAGCCTGCCGAGCTGGCAGCGGCGCTGCGACACTTCCTGGCCTGAGCGCCGTCGCAGGCCTGCATGCGAGAATCGCGGGTTCTCACCCAGCCACCCACCGCCCACCATGGACGTCGAACACATCAACTCGATCGGCACGCTGCTCGCCGACCTGAGTGCCCGCACCGAGCAGCTCCGGGGGTATCTTTGACTACGACCGCAAGGCCCTGCGCCTGAACGAAGTCGTCGCCGCGCTGGAAAACCCGACGGTCTGGAACGAACCCAAACGCGCCCAGGAACTGGGGCGCGAAAAGAAGATGCTCGAAGGCGTGGTCGGCACCATCGACCACCTGCGCAGCAATCTCGCCGACAACACCGAGCTCTACGAGATGAGCAAGGCCGAAGGCGACGAAGCCGGCCTGCGCGCCATCGAGGCCGAAGCGCAGGCGCTGGGCGCCACCGTCGAGGAACTCGAGTTCCGCCGCATGTTCAGCAACCCGGCCGACCCGCTGAACTGCTTCGTCGACATCCAGGCCGGCGCCGGCGGCACCGAGGCCTGCGACTGGGCCCAGATGCTGCTGCGCCAATACCTGAAGTACTGCGAACGCAAGGGCTTCAAGGCCACCGTCGAGGACGAAACGGCCGGCGACGTGGCTGGCATCAAGAGCGCCACCATCAAGGTCGAGGGTGAATACGCCTTCGGCCTGCTGCGCACAGAAACCGGCGTGCACCGCCTGGTGCGCAAGAGCCCCTTCGACTCGTCCGGCGGGCGCCACACCAGTTTCGCCAGCCTGTTCGTCTACCCGGAAATCGACGACTCGATCGAGATCGACATCAACCCCGCCGACGTGCGCACCGACACCTTCCGCGCCAGCGGCGCCGGCGGCCAGCACATCAACAAGACCGACTCGGCGGTGCGGCTGACGCACATCCCCACCGGCATCGTGGTGCAGTGCCAGGACGGCCGCAGCCAGCACGGCAACCGCGACGTGGCCTGGCAGCGCCTGCGCTCGAGGCTGTACGACTTCGAGCTGCGCAAGCGCCAGGAAGCGCAGCAGAAGCTCGAGGACACCAAGACCGACGTCGGCTGGGGACACCAGATCCGCAGCTACGTGCTGGACCAGAGCCGCATCAAGGACCTGCGCACCAACGTCGAGATCAGCAACACGCAGAAGGTGCTCGACGGCGACCTCGACGCCTTCATCGAAGCCAGCCTCAAGCAGGGGCTGTAGCCCACGGGCCGCCGGCCCGCCACCACTGGAGACCACGCCCCATGCGTGAAGCGACCACCGCCATCGTGCGCCGCGCGGACTACGCCGCGCCGGCGTTTTTCATCCGCAGCGTCGAACTCACGTTCGACCTCGACCCGGCCAAGACCATCGTCGCCAGCAAGCTGGCGATCGAGCGCAACACCGCCCTGCCCCGCCTGCCGCTGCGCCTGCACGGCGAGGAGCTGACGCTGCTGCGCGTGCAGGCCGACGGCGCCAGCGTCTCGTTCCGCCACGACCAGGGCGAGCTGGTGATCGACAACCCGCCCGAGGCCGACAGCTTCACGCTGGAGATCCGCAACACCTGCGCACCCGACAAGAACACCGCGCTGCAGGGGCTGTACACCAGCGGCGGCGGCTACTTCACGCAGTGCGAGGCCGAGGGCTTCCGCCGCATCACCTACTTCCTGGACCGCCCCGACGTGATGGCCGTCTACACCGTGCTGCTGCGCGCCGACAAGTCGCGCTGCCCGGTGCTGCTGAGCAACGGCAACCTCGTCGAACACGGCCTGCTGGACGGCGGCCGCCACTACGCCAAGTGGCACGACCCGTTTCCCAAGCCCAGCTACCTGTTTGCGCTGGTGGCCGGCACGCTGGTGGCGCGCGAGCAGCGCATCCGCTCGCGCGGCGGGCGCGAGCACCTTCTGCAGGTCTACGTGCGCCCCGGCGACCTGGAGAAGACCGAACACGCGATGAACTCGCTGCTGGCCTCGGTGGTGTGGGACGAGGCACGCTTCGGGCTGGCGCTGGACCTGGAGCGCTACATGGTCGTGGCGGTGGAGGACTACAACTCCGGCGCGATGGAGAACAAGGGCCTCAACCTCTTCAACACCAAGTACGTGCTGGCCAACGCGGCCAGCGCCACCGACGACGACTACGCCGGCATCGAAAGCGTCATCGCGCACGAGTACTTCCACAACTGGACCGGCAACCGCATCACCTGCCGCGACTGGTTCCAGCTCTCGCTCAAGGAGGGCCTGACGGTCTTTCGCGACCAGGAGTTCAGCATGGACATGGCCGGCTCGGCGTCGGCGCGAGCGGTCAAGCGCATCGAGAACGTGCGCAGGCTGCGCGCCATGCAGTTCCCCGAGGACGCCGGCCCGATGGCGCACCCGGTGCGGCCCGACAGCTACCTGGAGGTCAACAACTTCTACACCGCCACGGTGTACGAGAAGGGCGCCGAGGTCGTGCGCATGATGCACACCCTGGTGGGCCGCGAGGGCTTCGCCCGCGGCATCACGCTGTATTTCCAGCGCCACGACGGCCAGGCCGTGACCTGCGACGACTTCGCGCAGGCCATCGCCGACGCCAACCCCGGCAGCGAACTGGCGAGCAGGCTCGACGCCTTCAAGCGCTGGTACGCCCAGGCCGGCACGCCGCGCATCACGGCGCGTGGCCACTACGACGCGTCGGCGCGGCGCTACACGCTGACGCTGGCCCAGCACAGCGGGCCTTCGCCCGGGCAGCCGAGCAAGCTGCCGTTCGTGGTGCCGGTGGCGATGGGGCTGCTGGCCGCCGATGGCCGCGCGCTCGCCGCGGACCGTCTGCTGGTGCTGGAAGAGGCCGAGCAGAGCTGGACCTTCGACGACGTCGATGCGCCGCCGGTGCCTTCGCTGCTGCGCGGCTTCTCGGCACCGGTGCGGCTGGACGACGGACTGGGCGACGACGAGCGCCTGGTGCTGCTGGCGCACGACAGCGACCCCTTCAACCGCTGGGAGGCCGGCCAGCGCCTCATGCTGGCGCGCCTGCTGGCGGCGGTGCAGGCCGACACCACGCCGCAGCTCGACGAGGCGCTGACGACAGCCTTGTCGCGCGTGCTGCGCGACCCGGCTCTGGACCCCGCGTTCAAGGAACTGCTGCTCGTCACCCCCAGCGAGCTCTACATCGCCGAGCAGCTGCCGGAGGTCGACCCGCAGCGCATCCACACCGTGCGCGAGCAGTGGCGCGCCTTGCTGGCCGAGCGGCTGCACGCCGACTGGGTGTGGGCCTGGGAGCGGCACCAGGTGCACGAAGGCTACAGCCCGGCACCGGCGCAGGCCGGCCGCCGCGCGCTGGCCAACCTGGCGCTGGCCATGCTGTGCCTGCACGTAGTGCGCCAGGGCGACGCGGTGTGGCCAGGCAGGGCCTACCAGCGCTTCAAGGATGCCACCAACATGAGCGACCGCCAGGGTGCGATCGCGGCCCTGATCGATGCCCACTCGCCGCTGGCCGATGCGGCGCTGGAGCGCTTGCACACGCTGGCGCACGGCGACGCGCTGGTGCTCGACAAGTGGTTCATGCTGCAGGCCCGGGCGCCCGAGCCGCTGGGGCCCGACGCCGGCCGTGCCTTCGCGCGCGCCCGGGCGCTGCTCAAGCACCGCGACTATTCGGTGAAGAACCCCAACCGCGTGCGCAGCCTGGTGTTCACGCTGTGCGCGCACAACCCGGCCGCCTTCCACCGCACGGACGCCGCCGGCTACGTGCTGTGGGCCGACCGCCTGCTGGAACTGGACGCCATCAACCCGCAGCTGGCCGGCCGCCTGGCACGCACCATGGACCGCTGGGCGACCCTGGCTGAACCCTACCGCAGCGCGGCACGCGAGGCGATCGCACGCGTCGCCGCCAAGGCCGAGCTCAGCAACGACGTGCGCGAGATCGTGACGCGCGCGCTGGAGCAGCCATGAGCACCGGTCTAGGGCTCGGCCTGGCGGGCTGCTCGTACGACATGGGTCGCACGGTGATAAACTCCGCGAGTTGAATTCACGACTCTCATCGCTTCAAGCCACGCGCCCGAAGCCCGGTTCACGGCAGCGGAACCCCGAGTCATCCTCTTCTGATCCTGCGCGGTCCACACCCTCCGGGTGGCACTGTCGGCCCGCATCGCCTTCTTCGCGCCCGCCAGGCCACGGCCCGAACCGTGGCCTGCGGCCGTGGCCGGCGCCGCCTTCAACCCACTGAGAAAGACCCCATGGCCAAGGAAGACCTGATCGAGATGAGCGGCGTCGTCGCCGAGGTGCTGCCGGACTCGCGCTTTCGCGTCACGCTGGAAAACGGCCATTCGCTCATCGCCTACACCGCCGGGCGCATGCGCAAGCACCACATCCGCATCCTGGCCGGCGACCGCGTTTCGCTCGAACTGTCGCCCTACGACCTGACGAAGGGGCGCATCAACTTCCGCCACCTCGAAGGCCGCGGCCCCGCGCCCGCCGCGCGACGCCGCTAAGAGCCACCGACGTGGTGCGCCTGCAGTTCTCGGTCGAACTCAACTATCAGGTGTTGGAGCCGGGCGCCGACTTCATCTTCAACCTGCAGGCGGCCCGGACACGCCACCAGCGCGTCGTGAACGAGCGGCTGGAGATCAGCCAGTCGGTGCTGACGCGCTCGCATACCGACACCGTGGCCCACACCCGCACGCTGCGCCTGAGCGCCAATCCCGGCCCGCTGCGCGTGCTGTCCGCGGCCACCGTGGACATCACCCACCACCGCATGCAGCCGCAGGACATCGGCGAGGTCCGCATCCCCGACCTGCCGCCACACGCGCTGCCTTACCTGTACCCCAGCCGCTACTGCGAATCGGACAAGCTGCACAAGTTCGCCGTGCAGCAGTTCGGCGCGCTGTGGCACGGCTACGGCCGCGTGCTGGCGATCCGCGACTGGGTGACGCGCGAGGTGGCCTTCCGTTCCAACACCTCGAACAGCCTGACCACGGCCTGCGACACGCTGATCGGCAAACAAGGCGTGTGCCGCGACTTCGCGCACCTGATGATCGCCCTGTGCCGCGCCGTCAACATCCCGGCGCGTTTCGCCACCGGTTTCGACTACGGTGCCGACCCGGCGCTGGGGCCACCCGACTTCCACGCCTACGTCGAAGCCTGGCTGGGCGACCGCTGGTACCTGTTCGACCCCTCGGGCACCGCGATCCCGATGGGTTTCGTGCGCCTGGCGACCAGCCGCGACGCCGCCGACGCGGCCTTCGCCACCATCTTCGGCGGCGTGCAGTCGGAAGCGCCGCGCGTGCACATCGAGGCCGTGGCCGACGATCAGGGCATGCGCGTGCAGCCGGTGCACTGCACCGAAGCCCTGTCCACCGATGCCGGCGAAGCATGAGTGGCCGCCTCGAGCAGCCCCTCTCGAAAATTCTGACCAGAGACCAATGATGGGCATCACCAAGATCTTCAGGCACCGCGACTACGAACTCCAGTGCAGCGCCAAGCCGTCGGACAACGGCAAGTTCTCGCCCAGTCTGGTGGTCTGCAAGCAGGTGTGGCCGACGCGGCCGCGCGAGATCGCCGTGCCCAGGGGCGACCACGCCAGCGAGGACACCGCCATCGATGCCGCTTATGCGCAGGGCATCGAATGGATCACCAATTACGGCTAGAGGCTGCCCCGCCGCCAGGGCCCGACGAGCGGCCCTGCGCCGTTCTTCGACGGGGACGGCCTCGCCGCCCCCGTCTTGCCGCTACAGCGGAGTGCCGTTGTAGGAACCCGACTTGAGTTGCTGCGTGCCGGTGACGACACCGTCGTCGGTGGACACGATCTTGGCCGGGATGCCCTTGCCGATCACGTACCAGACGGTCGTGTAGCTGTTCGCGTTGTCGCCGTTGGTGCGGTAGCGGCAGGCCTCGTAAGTGCCGGCCAGCACGGTCACCGACTCCTTGGCCTCGAAGGTGAAGGTTTCCGTCAGGGTCGAACTCTGCGGCGGCGGCAGCCCGCCCGGCAGCGGCGGCACCGACGACAACATGGTCGTGACCGAAGTGCTGGTGATCGTGCCGGTCTGGCCGAGGGCGATGTGGAACTCGAGGTTCTCGCGCAGCGGGTCGTAGACCGTCTTGCTGGTGGTCTTCGAACCCGGAACCATGACCGGGCCGATCTGTATGCCCCCCGTTTCCACTTCGATCAGAGCGCCCACCGTCTTCGTCACGCCGTTGGCCCCCAGTTGCTCGAAGCTTTCCACCTTGGTGGTGGTGGTCACCGGGAAGGGGATGCCCTCGGCAGCGTTCGTGCCGGAGGTGGTCGAGGTGACCTTGATGGCGCTCTGGCCTTCGAAGGTCGACGGTCCGTCGATGGTCGTGATGATGGTCTGCTCACCCGTCAGCGTGCCGCTGTAGTCGTAGACCAGGGTGGTGGTGAACCCCGTCGGCAGCGTTGCCGCCTGCGGGTCGGTGCACTCGTTCAAGGTTCCCGCCGGCGGCGGCTCGCCGCAGCTGCCCGGGTAGACCTGGCAGGCATCGGCATGCACGAGCTCGGCGAAATCGGACCACTTGCCCAGCGCCGTCAGGACATTGCCTGCGAACGGACCGAAGCCATACACCAGCGGGTCTGCGCTGCCCTTGAGCAGCCGCAGCGCGTTGCCGTTGCCGTAGGCGCGCTCGACGTAGCCGACGCCATCGACCACGACGTCGACATCTTGCGGGCCCTTGGCGAACAGCTCCGGATATTTGTACTCGGCCCAGTCGAAGAGCTCCTTGGCGCGGGCGGCGTCGCAACTGCCCGGGTAAACGCTGCAGGCGTCGGCCTGTATCTGCCCGGCGAACTGCGACAAGGTTCCCAGAAACGTCAGCTGCTGGTTGGTGAACGGTCCGAGGCCGTAGACATCGCCGCTCGGTGTCACGCCCAGGTAGTTGCCGTTCGCGTAGCCGCGCACGGTGTAGACGACGCCCAGATACGGCACCGGGGCGTTCAGCGGCGCCGGCACCTTCGGGAACAGATCGGGGTAGGTGTACTCGGCCCAGTCGAACGCTGCCGCAGCGTTCACCACGATCTCGCCGGCAGCCAGGGCCTGCTTGCGCGTATCGGCGGCAGGCGGCTGGGCCGCGGCCATCTGGGCGACGAAGCCCTGGGCCTCGGGCGTGTCGGCGTCGGTGCCGCCGCCGCCGGCCGCCATCAGCACGCCCGCGGCCAACGTCGCCAGGGTTGATCGGACGAGAGAAGTCTTCATGGTGTGGAGCGCAGCGCGCAATTGGTTGTCGGACACGGCCCGGGGGAAAGGCCCCGTGGCGGGAAATGGTATCGCGGATTGAGCGCCCGTTCACCCCCGAAAGCGGCGGGCGGATCTTGGGGGAAAATCCGCCGATGGAAACCCCAGGCAACCTGTTTTGCGTCGCCGCGCCCAGCGGAGCCGGCAAGTCCAGCCTCGTGAAGGCGCTGCTCGAGCTCGACTCGCACCTGGTGGTGTCGGTGTCGCACACCACGCGTCAGCCGCGCGGGCAGGAGCAGAACGGCCGCGAGTACTGGTTCACCGAAGCGCCGGCCTTCCGTGAAATGGTCGACCGCGGCGAGTTCTTCGAGTGGGCCGAGGTCCACGGCCACCTCTACGGCACGTCGCGCAAGGCCATCGAGCAGCGCCTGCTGGGCGGCCAGGACGTGGTGCTGGAGATCGACTGGCAGGGCGCACTGCAGATCAAGCAGCTGTTCCCGCACGCGGTGCTGATCTTCGTCCTGCCGCCGAGCTGGGACGAACTGGCGCAGCGCCTGCACCGCCGCGGCGAAGACCGGCCCGAGACCATCGCGCGGCGTCTGGACAATGCGCGCGTCGAGGTGGCGCAGGCGCGGCACTTCGACTTCGTTATAATCAACGGCTTGTTCGAAACGGCGCTGTTCGACCTCAAGACGGTCGTGCACTCGCAGCGCCTGAAGTACGCCGCCCAGATGCGCAACCGCTCCCAGGTGTTCGCCGCGCTGGGCCTGATCTGAACGGCGTCGCTCCGCCACACTTTCCGAAGGCATCCATGGCCCGCATCACCGTCGAAGACTGCCTCGTCAAGATCCCGAACCGCTTCCAGCTCGTGCTGGCCGCCACCTACCGCGCACGCATGCTCAGCCAGGGCCATGCGCCGAAGATCGAGACCAAGAACAAGCCCGGCGTGACCGCGCTGCGCGAGATCGCCGCCGGCGAGGTCGGCATCGAGATGCTGCGCAAGGTGCCCACCTGATCGCCTGACATTCCCTGCCCTGCCCGCGGGCGCCGCTGTCACGACGACTCGGCGCCCGCCGTCATTTGCGGCAGGCCGCGGCGGTGCGCGGCAAGACGCGCTAAATTCCGGCCATGAGCCTGCGTTCCCTGGCCGCTGAACTGCTGCCTGCTGCCCTGCAGGGGCTGCAGCGCGCGCCGTTCGTCCAGCATGAAGCGCAAGCGCCGGGCGAAGTGCAGTCCTTCGCCGCACTGTCGGAGCGGCTGAGCTATCTGCCCAAGGCCGACCTCAAGCTGGTGCGCGAGGCCTACAGGTTCGCCGACGCCGTCCATCTGGGCCAGTTCCGCGCCAGTGGCCAGCCCTACATCACGCATCCGATCGCGGTGGCCGGCCTGTGCGCCGACTGGAAGCTCGACGCCCAGGCCATCATGGCCGCTTTGATGCACGACACGATCGAGGACCAGGGTGTCACCAAGACCGAACTGATCGAGAAGTTCGGCGCTGCCACCGCCGACCTCGTGGACGGCCTGACCAAGCTCGACAAGCTGCAGTTCAACACGCGCGAGGAGAGCCAGGCCGAAAGCTTCCGCAAGATGCTGCTGGCGATGGCGCGCGACGTGCGCGTGATCCTCATCAAGCTCGCCGACCGGCTGCACAACATGCGCACGATGCAGGCCATGGCGCCCGAGCGCCGCCAGCGCATCGCGCGCGAGACGATCGACATCTACGCCCCGATCGCGCACCGCCTGGGGCTGAACCAGACCTACCGTGAACTGCAGGAGCTGTGCTTCGAGCTGCTCTACCCGTGGCGCCACGCCGCCCTCGCCAAGGCCGTGAAGCGTGCCCGCGGCCACCGCCGCGACATCGTCGATCGGGTGCAGAAGGACGTCGAGCGCGCCTTCGCGCAGCAGAAGATCAAGGTCCAGGTCTCGGGGCGCGAGAAGACCATCTATTCGATCTACCGCAAGATGCGCGAGAAGCACTCCGGCTTCGCGCAGGTCAGCGACATCTTCGGTTTCCGCATCGTCGTGCCCACGCTCACCGAGTGTTACATCGCGCTGGGCGTGCTGCACCAGCTGTACAAGCCGGTGCCGGGCCGCTTCAAGGACTACATCGCCATCCCCAAGGCCAATGGCTACCAGTCGCTGCACACGACGCTGGTCAGCCCCTTGGGCACGGCGGTGGAATTCCAGGTCCGCACCGAGGCCATGCACGCGGTGGCCGAGAAGGGCATCGCGGCGCACTGGCTCTACAAGGCCGGCGGCAAGGGCGACGCCAAGGGCAACGCCGCCGCCGATGCCCAGCGCTTCTCGACGCTGTGGCTGCAGAGCCTGCTCGACATCCAGGTCGAAACCAACGACTCGGCCGAGTTCCTGGAACACATCAAGGTCGACCTCTACCCGGACGCGGTCTACGTCTTCACGCCGCGCAGCAAGATCCTGGCGCTGCCGCGCGGCGCCACGGCGGTGGACTTCGCCTATGCGATCCACTCCGATGTCGGCCAGCACATGGTGGCGGCCAAGGTCAACGGCGAGCCGGTGGCGCTGCGCACCGAGCTCAAGAGCGGCGACGTCGTCGAGGTCATCACCGCCCCCGGTGCCCGCCCCAACCCGGCCTGGCTGGGCATGGTGCGCACCGGCCGCGCAAGGTCCAAGATCCGCCACTACCTGAAGAACCTGGAAACCGAGGAGTCGCGCAGCCTGGGCGAGAAGATGCTGGCCCAGGCGCTGCGTGCCGAGGGCCTGCAGATGCCCTCCGCCGACCCCAGCGACGCCGTGGCGGTGGCGCTGTGGCAGCAGCTGACGCGCTGGAGCGGCAACCGCAACCGCGGCGAGTTGCTGGTCGACATCGGCCTCGGACGCAAGATCGCCATCATCGTCGCCAAGCGCCTGGCGCAGATGCTGGCCGAGCGCGGCATCAAGCCCGACGCGGTGACGCTGACGCTGGGCCGCTATGCCCAGGACGACAGCACGCCGACGCAGGGCGTGGTTTTCGTCGACGGCGGCGAAGGCGCATCGATCCAGTTCGCCACCTGTTGTCGGCCGATCCCCGGCGACGCCATCGTCGGCTACCTCGGTCGCGGCGAGGGCCTGCTCGTGCACACCGCCGAGTGCCCCACCGGCAAGCGCCTGTTCGAACGCGACAGCGAGCGCTGGATCCAGGTCGAATGGGCCGAAGAGCTGACCCGCAGCTTCGAAACCAGCGTCTTCGTGCTGGTGAAGAACGGCAAGGGCGTGCTGGCGCAGGTGGCGTCGGGCGTGAGTACCGCCGAGGCCGACATCATCCACCTCGGCATGGACGCCGAGCAGGCCGAAGAGACGACCGAGCTGCGGCTGCTGATCAGCGTGCGCGACCGCCTGCACCTGGCCGAGGTGCTGCGCACGCTGCGCCGCCAACCGGTGGTACTGCGCGTGTCGCGCTACCGCTTGGCTTGATCCGGCGCGGGGTAACGCACCTCGACGATCTCGATCTTCTCGACGCCGCCCGGCGACACCAGTTGCACTTCGTCGCCCTCGCGCGCCTTGAGCAGGGCGCGCGCGATCGGCGAGATCCAGCTCACCTCGCCGTGCAGGCTGTCGGCTTCGTCGATGCCCTTGATGGTCACCGTGCGCTGCTGGCCGGCCGCGTTGGCGTAGGTCACGGTGGCGCCGAAGAAGATCTGGTCCTTGCCGTGGTGCGCCGACGGGTCGGCGACCTCGGCGATGTCCAGCCGTTTGGTCAGGAAACGGATGCGACGGTCGATCTCGCGCAGCCGCTTCTTGCCGTACAGGTAGTCGCCGTTCTCCGAGCGGTCACCGTTCTTGGCTGCCCACGACACGACTTCGACGACTTTCGGACGTTCGACGTCGAGCAGCGTCATCAACTCCCCGCGCAAGCGGCGCCAGCCCTGCGGCGTGAGGTAGTTGCGCGTGCCGGGCGGCAGCGGCGGCAGGCCGGGCGCTTCGTCGTCGTCGTCGGCGCTCTCGGCTTCCTTGACGAAGGCCTTGTTCATGCCGGCGCGCGCCTCAAGGCACGACCTCCACGCGCACATGCGCCGCGCCGTACTCGTCGGCGCAGGGCTCGGCCGTGGGGCAGACCGGGCTGCCGGCCATCGCCGGCCCGGGGCCGGCGTACTGGGCCGCCAGCGCCGCCGCCTCGGCGCCCGTGGGGAACAGCAGCACCTGCCCTTCGCGCCGCGGCTCGAGCGTGCCATGGTCACGCTGGCGGGCCGAAACCATGACCAGCAGGTCGGTGGTACCCGCCGGTCCGGTGGTCTCGAAACTCTCCGGCGGCGGCGGCAACTTCAGCAGCTGGCCCTTGCGCACGCGCAGCGCGCCGGCCGAAACGCTGGGGTACAGCCGCACCAGCGCCCTGTCGGCGCCATACACGAAGACGTAGACGTAGCCTTCGCGCTCGGCCTGCACGGTGAACGTCAGCGTGTCCTTGCCGATGCGGTAGCTCTGCTTGTTGGTCTGCACGCGCACGTCGAAGCCGGCGGTCTGCGCCTGCACGACGCGGGCGAACTCCTGCCCGGGTTCGAAGCTCGCAGCGACGGCCGGCGGCGGCGGCCCCACCGGCGCCGGCGTCGGGGCAGCCTGCGTGGCTGGCGCGGGCGCCGAAGTCGCCGCCGGCTCGGCCGGGGGCGCCAGTTTGGGCGCAGGCGCCAGCACCGCATACCCGCCGAAGCCCAGCACACCCAGCACGACGGCACCGAGGCCGATCATCAGGCCCTTGCTCTTGCCTGGAGCAGCCGCCGCTGCGGCGGGCGCCGCTGCCGCTGGCCCGGATGTCGCCGATGGTGTGCGCGGTGCAGGCGCCGCGGGCGCCGCCGAAGCGGGCCAGGCGCCGCTGGCCGCCACGGTTCGCTGCTGCGGTCGCGCCGGCATCGGGGTACCGGTCGGCAGGGGCTGCGTGGTGTCGGGTGCCGTGCCGGGGTTGCCGAGTCCGAGGTCGCTGCGCAACTCGCCGATGCTCTGCGTGCGCTCCTCGGGGCGCACCGCCAGTGCGCGGTCGATGGCGGCCAGGAAACGTTCGCTGTAGCGGCCGGCCGCCGCCTCCACGAGGGGCACGTAGGTGTCGTTGAGCAGCCGCCCCACCGACGGCGGCGGCGTGCGGCCCATGATCGCGAAGTAGACCACCGCGGCCAGCGCGTAGACGTCGGTCCACGGGCCCTGCTTCATGCCGGGAATCTCGGCGTACTGCTCCACTGGCGCGTAGCCGGGCTTGAGGATCACCGTCAGCGCCTGCGTCATGTCGCCGATGACACGCCGCGCGGCGCCGAAGTCCAGCAGCAGCCAGCGGTTGCCGCCGGGCATCAGCATCACGTTGTCGGGCGCGATGTCGCGGTGGTAACACTGTTCGGCGTGGATCACGAGCAGGGCTTCGGTCAAGGGGCCCAGCACGTTGCGCAGCCAGGCCTCGTCGGGCGGGCTGCCCATCTGGCGCAGCACGTCCTTCAGCGTCGCGCCGTCCAGGAAGGGCATCACCATGTAGGCGGTGCCGTTGGCCTCCCAGAAGCGGTAGACCTTGACCAGCGACGGGTGGTCGAAGCTGGCGAGCAGGCGCGCCTCGTTGATGAAGCTCTTGAGGCCGGCCTCGAAGGTCTCGCGGTGACGAGCAGACTTGACCTGCACCTGGCTGCCGCCGGCGCGCGCGGCCAGCGACGAAGGCATGTACTCCTTGAGTGCCACGCGGCGCTGCAGCGAATGGTCGTGCGCCGCGTAGACGAGGCCGAAACCGCCCTCGCCCACCAGTTCGGTGATCTCGAACTCGCCCAGCCGCGTGCCTGCGGGCAGGCCGCTGCCCATGTCCTGGTGCGGTGCGGGCGGCGCCACGGACTGGGTCTTGGCGAGCGCCGCGGCGCCGGCCCCGCCGGACCATTCGGTGGCCTGGAACGCCGTCTGCGGCGGCGTGATCGTCTGGCCGGGCGGCCTGATCACGGTGCGGTCGTCTGCGGGGTCGTCGGGAGTCATGGCCGGGGCGACTCGGTGGCTAGGCAGGCATTGTGGCAGCCGGCCCCAGCAGCCGCCCCAGCGCCCGCGCCTCGGGCAGGCCGCGCGCGACCAGCAGTCGGGGTGGCCCTTCGTCGGGCTGCGCAAACCACCAGCTGCAGCCGTATGCGTGCTCGGCCCAGGCACGCTGGGCCTGGACGCCGATCAGCGTTGCCGCGTCGAGCGCCGGCGCCGGCGGCAGTTCGACCAGTTCACCCTGGCCGACCGGCGCCGGATCGGCCGGCGCTTCGATGGCCCCCAGATCCGCAGCCGCCATGCCCGCCAGTTCGTGCTCCAGCTGCTCGGCGGTCCAGTCCCCGTGCAGCGCGTCGCGTGCCAGCTCGTCCAGCCGCGCCAGCCAGAACCACAGCCCGCGCATCTGCTGCGTCGACGACGGCCCGGCGCCCAGTGCCTGAACCAGCGTGAGCGGAAAGTAGCGCCCGACGCGGTCCACCGACGGCATCAGCACGCCGGCCCAGCCCTGCGCCCCGGCGTCGCCGGGCAGCACACCGGGCATGAGCAGGAAGCGCCAGCTCGGCGAGCCGAGGTAGGCTTCGAGCCAGGTTTCCGGGTGCGCCTCGCGCAGTGCCAGCAGGCCCGCGGCCAGCCAGCCGTCCCAGGCGTCGATGAAGGGTGCGTCGAGCCGGCGCGACGCGAAGTCGCCCAGTGTCGGCAGCTTGCCGTGCCAGCCGGGCGGGGCCAGGGCGGACACGGGGGTCACAGCGCCGCCGGGCAGCGGAACTGCTTGATCTCGCGCAGCTGGAACGGGTTGAAGACGCTGGCGGCGATGACCTCGAGACGCGCGCGCTTGCCGTCCAGGTTCATGATCAGGCTGAACTTCTCGGGCACCGACGAAGGCTCGACCTGGAAACGGTCGAACACGCGGAACAGCGCCCACGGGCCTTCGGTGATGACCAGCGGCCCGGCGTTGCCCAGGCCGGTGCTCAGCCGCAGCACCGAGGCCATGCGTGTGCTCGGCCAGCTCACCGTGATCGACGGCCCGCCGGTGGTGAGCTTCTGCACCTGGCCGTCGATGTCCAGTTGCAGCTCCTTCAGGGTGGGCTCCAGTTCGGTGAGCCGCATCTCGATGCGCATCGCCGGCATCTTGCCGCCGCCGCGGAAGAAGACCTCGCGGATGCGCTGCGCGCGCTGGAACTCGGCCAGCGAGGCCGGCGACACCGGCCGCGTGCCGTCGGCCAGCGGCCGATAGGTCCAGGTCGGCGTCGAAGTGTCGACCAGGCTCGCCAGTCGGCGCTGGAAGAAGTCGTCGAGCAGGCCGCCGGCGCCGAAGACCTGGCCGAAATCTTCCGGCAGCACGTCGGCACGCGAGCCGGACGCGAAGGGGTAGCGGCCGGTGATGGCGCGGTTGCAGATCTCGGTGATCGGCTTCAGCTCTGCGCTGAGGCCGCCGAGTTCGGCGCTGCGGCTCTGCCCGACGGTGGCGTCGGCCAGCTGTTCGAGCATCGCGCGCACCGCCGGCGGTTGCTGAGCGGCGGCGATCTTCACCTTCTCGGCGCCGCCGCCCGGTGGTGGCGGCGTCTTGCTCTTCTTCGCTGCGTCGACGGCGGCGAGCTGGGCGTAGATCTCGCCGAACAGCTTCTGCGTCTCGGCGATCGGCGCCGGCTCGCCTGCGAACAGGCGGTGGACGCTGGCGAAATGCTCGTCGACGATGGCTTCCACCGGTCCGCCGGCGGCGCCAGCGGCACCGGCGGGCGGCGGCGCGACTCCGGCCATGCGCGCGGCATCGGCCTTGGCCTTCTTGGCCGCTTGGTCGGCCAGTTTATCGAGCGCGCTCGGCGCGCTGGCCGGCGGCACCAGCTTGGTCTCGGCGGCGACGCCACGCATGTATCCCGTCAGCGGCGAGTCGACCGCCGACAGCAGACGCGACACGGCGAGCGCACGCTCGGGGTCGTTCAGCGCCACCAGCCGCACGTCGGCAAGGTACTTGTCCCAGGCCTCGATGTACTTGGCGAAGTACAGCCGCTTGACCTTGTCGGTGAGCGCGCCGGCCTGCGCCGCGTCGCGTTGGCGCACCGGGTCGGACTTGAGGCCCAGCACCCAGGTTTCCTCGGCGGCCAGCGCCGGCGTCGCCGACTGTATCGCCGGCAGCACCAGATTGCGGTAGCCGTCGCGCGTGTACAGGCCGGAAACGCCGCGCGTCAGCGGCTCGCCGCTGGCGCGCACGAAGACCTGCGCCGCATTCGGACCGGCCGCACCGGCGACCGCGAAGTCGGGCACGCTGCCCGGCCGGTACTGGCGCAGGATGCGGCTGAGGACGCGGTACTCGAGCGGGAAGCCGACCAGCATCTCGCGTGCGCCGGCCACCAGGGCATCGTCGCGCGGCACGCTGGAGCGCGGCGCGCCGCGAGCGAGCATGGCGTCGAGATGGGCGTCGAGCAGGCTGCGCTGCTCGGGCGCCATGCGGGCGTAGTTGGCGTCCCAGTCGGCACCGATCCAGGCCTTCAGCGCCGCGGCATCGAAGTGCTCGGGCTGGTGCAGCATCAGGTAGGCCTTGAGTGCCTCGTAGGCGTACTCCAGGTTGTCCTTGTTGGCGGCGCGCAGCTGTTCCTCGAGCCGCCGCGCGACGCGCGGCACCAGGGTCTTGTCGAGCAGCCGGTGGTAGGCGATCTGCGCCCCCGCATCGAGCTTGTCGCCCTGGTACAGGCCGAGCCCGTGCAGCAGCGGCGGTTCGTCGAGCGCAAAGGCCTCGACGCGAGCGGCGTCACGCAGCTGCGCCAGCGGCTGCGGCAGCGGCGCAAGGTCGGCGCTGGTCGGCGGCGGCAGGCTGGCGACGGCCTGCTTGATGGCCGGCAGCCGGGTCGCCACCTGCGCCGTGTGGTCGAGGTTGTTGGAGCGGCTGACCGCCCAGCCGGCGGCGATGGCCACCGTCAGCGCGCCCATGCCGGCCATGGCGCCGGCGCGCAGCACGCGGCGTCGCCGCTCGGCCACCGGGTCGAGCGCCCCCAGTCCACGCTCGGCGAACACCACGTCCTTGAGCAAGCGGTGCAGGAAGAAGCTCTTGCCGCGCCCCGGCGTGATGGCCGCCGAGCGCGAATCGATGCCGAAGGAGCGCCCAAGGGCGCCCATCACGCGGTCGATCGGCGTGCCCTCCTGCGTGCCGCTTGTGAAATAGACACCGCGCACACGCGGCGCCGCCTCGACGGCGCCGCCGCCGGAGAACACCAGCCGCAGGAAGTCGGCCAGCAGCGGCTGCAGCGCCGCGAATTCCTGCGCGAAGCCGAAGATCGCGCTGCGGCGGATGACGTCGCGCTCGGCCTCCAGCCGGTCCACCAGTTGCTCGACCAGGCGCTGCTGCAGCTGCTGCGTCAGCGCGGCCATCTCGGCCAGCGGGTCGGCGCCGGCGGGCACGTCGGCGGCAAAGGTATAGCCCCAGACCTGGTCGCGTTCGTCCTTGTTCAGCGCTTCGAAGGTTTCGTTGAAACCGCCGATGAGGTCGGCCTTGGTCACCAGCACGTACACCGGCGCGCGCACGCCGAGCTTGGCCTGCAGTTCGGCCAGCCGCGCGCGCAGCTTGGCGGCGTGCTCCTGGCGTTCGGTGGCGCCTTGCTGCAGCAGGTCCTGGATGTTGACGGTGAGCAGCACGCCGTTGATCGGCTGCCGCGGCCGCGTCCTCTTCAGCAGCGCCAGGAAGTTGTCCCAGGCGCTGGCGTCGACGTCCTTGTCCGACTCCTGCGTGGCATAGCGGCCGGCGGTGTCGATGAGCACGGCGTCCTGCGTGAACCACCATTCGCAGTTGCGCGTGCCGCCGACGCCCTGCACCGCCGCCTGGCCGCCGGCGGCGTCGGTGAGCAGGAACTGCAGGCCGGCGTTCTTCAGCGCCGTGGTCTTGCCCGAGCCCGGTGCACCGACGAAGACGTACCACGGCAGTTCGTACAGGTACTGGCCGCCGCCGCCCAGGGCGGACAGCGCCGAGCGCCCGCCGCTGGCCCGCAGGCGTTGCACGGCTTCGCTGAAGCGCGCCGCCAGGACCTGTGCTTCCTTGTCGCTGGCCGAGGGGCCGGCCGACAGACCCTGCAGGAGCGCCGTGTTGGTGCGCCGGCGTCGCCACGCCACCCAGGCCAGGCGGCCGATCCAGGCCGCCCACAGCAGCACCAGGATCGACACGCGCACCCACCATGGATCCAGCGGCCGCGACTCGCCCAGCGCCAGCAGCGGGCCCAGCCACCACACCAGCGCCGACAGCGCCAGCAGCCCCAGCGTGCCGAGCACCAGCGGACCGAGCAGTCGTTGCAGGAAGCGTTTCATGGTCTCAGGCGGGTGCGGCGGCGAGCAGGGTGATCTCGACGCGGCGGTTGCGGGCGCGGCCGTCCGCCGACGTGTTGTCGGCCACCGGCTCGGTGTCGGCGCGGCCCTCGGCCGCCATGCGTTCGGGCTTCACGCGGGCGGACAGCAGCGCCTTCACGCTCGCCGCGCGGTCCTTGGACAAGTGCCAGTTGGACGGAAAACGCAGCGAGCGGATCGGCACGTTGTCGGTGTGCCCGGCGATCAGCACCGTCCCCGGCACCTGGTCGAGCGCGACACCGATGCGCTCGAAGGTCGCCCGCGCGCCGGCGGAGATGTCGGCACTGCCGGGGCCGAAGACACCGTCGCCGCGCAGCGTCACGATCGAGCGGTCGGCGAGGTCGCGCACCTGCACGGCGCCGGCGTCGATGTCGGTCTTCAGCAGCGCCGCCAGACGCGGCGGCGGCGGCACGGCAGGCGCAGGCGGCGGTGCCGGCGCGGCGGCGGCGGGTACGTCGATGGACTGCAGCGCCGAGAAGGTGGCATCGGTCTGCGCGTTCAGCGTCAGGCGCAGCACCAGGAACAGCGCCAGCAGCAGCACGGCCAGCCCGGCGGCCATGACCCACAGCGGGATGCCGTCACGCAGCCGCACGGGGGCCGCGGCGATGCCCTGCCACTGCAGCGACAGTGCGCGGTCGGCCGGCCCCGACAGTTCGCGCAGCTTCAGCGCCAGCCGCTCGCGGATGCTGTCGAGCTGGGCGCGGCCGTTGTCGAGCACGCGGTAGCGGCCCTCGAAGCCCAGCGACAGCGCGACGTACACCAGTTCCAGCAGGTTGCGGTGCTGGGCCGGGTTCTCGGCCAGCCGCTGCAGCAGCTGGAACACTTTCTCGCCGCCCCAGGCCTCGTTGTGGAACTGCACCAGCAGGCTCTGCGACGACCACGCGCCCGAGCCGCCCCAGGGTGTGCTCGACGCCGATTCGTCGAGCAGCGTGCACAGCACGTAACGCGCCGCCACCACCTGCTCGTTGGGCAGACCCAGGCTGCGCGCGGTGGTCTCGAAGCGCTGGATCGACTCCACCAGCGAAGCGCGCAGCGCCGCCGGGTTGGGGTGGCGCACCATCGCGCGCAGCCGCGGTGCTGCGCTCAGCAGCGGTGCAGCAGCCTGCACCAGCGGGTTGAGGCTGGCGTGCGGCGGCAGCTCGGGCAGCGCCGCGCTGCTGCCGGCCTGCGCCCGGCTCGTGGCCGCCGCGGCGGCAGCCGTCGGCGCTGCCGCTGGGGCCGGCGCCCGCGCGCCGCGGCCGGCGCTGGGTTTGATCACCGTGCGGTCGGCCTCGAAGGCGGCAAACGGGTCCGGCGGTGGTTCCTTGTCGCTCATCGGCCTGGGCTCCCTGACTCAGACAAGATCAGCCACGGATGGCCCAGAACTCGAGCGCCAGCCCCGGGAATTCACCGGCGATGTGCATCGCCAGACCGCCCGAACTCTCGAGCTGCTTCCACAGCTCGTTGCCGCGGGTTTCGAGCTCGAAGTAGGTATAGCCGGCATGGTAGGGGATCTGCCGCGGCGCCACCGGCAGGGCGCGCAGCGTGACCCCCGGCAGCTGCAGGTTGACGAGATCGCGGATGCGCTCGGCGGGGCCGATCTTGACCTGCGTCGGAAAACGCTGGCGCAGGGCCTCGCCGGGCATCTGCGCGTTGACGGCGAGCACGAACACGGCGGCGCGCAGCAGTTCGACGTCGGGAATGATGGCCACCCGCATGCCGAACTTGCGCTCCTGCAGGTCGATCGGGATCGCGGTCTGCTCCATCACCATCGACAGCGACTGCCGCAGGTCGGCCATGACGACGCGGAAGCAGCCGGCCAGGTCGTCGTGCCGGTATTCCGGGTACGCCGGCGGGCGCTTGTGCTCGCGGAAGGTCGCCAGCTCGCCGGCCAGGCCCAGGCACAGGTCGTACAGGCGCTCCGGGTGCAGCACCGGCAGCCGCTGCAGATGGGCGAACAGCCCCTGGTGCCGGTTCACCGCCTGCAGCAGCAGGAAGTCGACGATCTCGCCGGTGCCGGCGCGGCCGGGCTGGGCCAGCCGGGCGCCGAGCGCGTCGCCGCGCTGCTGCAGCATGCCGTGCACTTCGCGGATGTAGGCGTCCAGCACCGTGTGCGCCTGCGCGTGCAGCAGCGGCGGCACGTACTGGCTGTCGAGCACGACGCGGCCGTCGGCGCGACGTTCGACGATGCGCGCCGTGCCGAGCGTGGTGTAACCCTCGTTGGCGTCGCGCGCCAGCAGCAGGCGCAGGTTCAGGCGGCCGATCTGCAGCGGTGCCTCGCGCAGGCTGGCGGCGTGGATGTCGGCAGCGTCGATGTCGGTGACGCGCCAGCGCGGCGGCATCGCGCCCTCGGCGGCTTCGACGTCGCTTTCGGGGACGCCGGGACGCGACTGCGGCACCGCCAGTACGACGAGTTCGTCGCGCACGTCCGCGGGCACCTCCAGCGCCGGCGGCGCCGCATCGTCGCCGGGAATGGCGAAGGCCAGGCCGTCGGGCAGCACGCCGCGCGCCGAGCTCAGCATGACGCGGCCCTGCAGCAGCGCGGCGTCGTCGAGCTGCAGCGCCACGTAACCCCAGGGCCAGGGCACGGCGCTGGCGATGCGCGCATCGAGCTGACGGCCGAGGAAACGATCCTGCTGCTGGAAGTGCTGTGGCTGGAGGAACATGCCCTCGGTCCACATCACCTTGTTGTGCCAAGTCATCTGAGCAATCGAGTCCCGGGGTTGGTTCGGCCGCCACCAGCGCGCCTGCGGCGGGCCCTGCCCGGCGCAAAACGAAGCGCGACGATACACGGCCCGGCACGGCCCGTCACTCGGGCCACACCTGAACGAGGCCGTGATCGCGGCAGCGGCCGGTGCCGGGTCACGGGATCTGGTGCGTCGTCTGCCCGGGCATGCTGACGCTGATGACGCCGGCCCACATGCACATCAGCTTGGAGCTGTCGTTGAGCGCCGGCGACCCCGCCACCAGCACCGTGGGCGAGCCCGGCACCCAGGGCGTGGTGGTCGCCGGGACGCAGGGCGCCGGCGTCATTACGCCCTGCGCCGCGGCGGTGGCGGAGGCGACCGCGGGGTTGGCCAGGCTCGTGCACGTGCCGAAGGGCTTGATGTTCGTCATCGGCACGAAGTCGAGGATGTTGCCGGCGTCCATGTTGCTCGTCATCACCGTCTTCGGCGTCGCCATGAACGTGCTCGGCGCCATGCCCATCGCGCATTGCAGCACGGCGCCCGTGCAAACCTGCATACCCATCGTCGTGCTCCTCGGTCGGCGTGCGCTTCAGTCGTCGGGCGCCGCACGCGTCCACACGGTCAGCGCGCTGAAGTTGTCGTGGCTGGTCTTCTGGCTCGCGGCCAGCCGGACCTGGGCACCGAGTTCGCCGATCCAGGCCCCCGGGTTGGACGCGGCGGCCAGGGTGCGCTCGAGCACCTCGTCCTCCAGGTACTCCCACAGGCCGTCGGTGCACAGCAGGAAAACGTCGCCGGCCTGGACCTCGTCGCCACCGTCGGCAGCACTCACTTCCAGCAGCTCCGACGCGATGCCCAGCGCCGAACGCAGCTCGCTGCGTTTGGGATGGCCGCGCATCTCCTGCGGCGTCAGCAGGCCCGAATCGACGAGCGACTGCACCAGGCTGTGGTCGCGTGTGCGGGCCAGGATGCGGCCGTCGCGAAACCAGTACAGGCGCGAGTCGCCGGCGTGCGCCCAGTGCGCGCGGTGGCCGACGAAGTCGACCACCAGGCACACCACCGTGCTGTGCATGTCCTGGCGCGCCGTCCCGGGCACGCGCTGGCTGATCAGCACCTCGTTGGTGACGCGCATCAGCCGGCCCAGTTCGGCGCCGCCCTCGGACGGTTGCTGCGAGAAGCGGCCGATCAGCTCCTGCACCGCCAGCCGCGACGCGATGTCGCCGCCGCCGTGGCCGCCGGCACCGTCGGCCAGCACGCAGCACAGGTGGCGCGTCGAATGCCAGTGGCCGCAGGCGTCTTCGTTGTACTTGCGTCCGCCGCGGTCGGACAGCAGGGCGACTTCGAGGGCCAGCATGGCGCGCCGGATTCAGTGCGGACCGGGCTCGCCGCGCAGGCGATCGAGCTGCTCTTCGTAGGCGCGCAGGAAGGCGCGGCCGAAGAGTTCGTCGAAGTCGTCCTGCGCCTCGGCCTGCAGTTGCGCGAACAGCTCCTGGAAGCTCTCCCACAGCCTGGCCTTGCGCGTCGCCGGGATCAGCGTCGCGATAGCCGACCGGTGCGTGAGCTTGCCCTCGAGCTGCTGCGGGTCGAAGCGCCGCAGCACGCCTTCCAGCGCCGCGCGCATGCCGGCCATGACCCCCAGTTGATGCGCGCGCAGGTCGTCGAAGGCGTCGCGAACTGCCGGCGCCGGCGCCATGAAGCCCGCCGTCTGCGGCCCCAGCAGGTGCTGCAGCGCGACTTCGACCGAGGGCGAGAACTTGAGCGGGTTGTTCTCGCGCGCCACGATCATCGTCATCTCGGCGCGCATCTCGCGCTTGAGCGCGGCGCGGGCGACGAGCAGCTCCACCGTGCCGCGCAAGGATTCGCGCAGCAGCTGGCCGATCAGCTGCATGGTCTCGGGCGTGAGCGTGTCCAGGCGCAGGTTCGGCGCCTCCAGGCCGGCGAGCAAGGCGTCGAGCAGCTCGCCGCGATGGCCGGGGTCGGTGGTCGGCGCTGCCGGGCCGCTCCGTGCAGCCGGTGCGGGCTGCGGCATGGCGGGCGACGACACGCGGGCTGCAGGCGCAGACGAGGACGCAGCGGCCGGCGCTGGCGGCGGCGGCGGCGGGTCGGCCTGCCGGCGCACACCGGGCAATGTGACGATGCGGCCGTCACGCGGCGGGTCGTCCCACGAGAACACCGCATTTGCCGGCAGGGGCGCGACAGCGGGCGCCGGCGCCGTGGCGGACGGCGGCAGGGGCATCGGCGTGTTGAGTTCCGAGAAATGGTCCGGCAGGCTGGGCAGCGCCGCCGTTCCCGTGCCCAGCAGCGACTGCAGCGGGTCGTCGTGGGCCGCCGTGTTGGGCTGCATCAGCGCCGCCTGCTCCGGCGTGGCGCCGAGCGGATCGGCGCCGGCCGCAGCGACGGACAGGCCGAACAGGTCGTCGATCGAGTCGGCACGCGCCAGCGACACGCCCAGCAGTGACTGGCCCGGACCGGCTGGCGCAGCCGCCGGTGCCTGCGATGCCACGGGGTCGGGTGCGAAGGGGTCCCAGTCGTCGGGAATCACGCCGGGTTTCAAGGCCGCCGGCGCCGCAGCCGGTGGCGGCCACGACGGCGCAGCCACCGGCGCCGGCCGTGGCGGCGCCGGCGGCGTTGCGGCCAGGCCCAGCGGCGCGTCGCCGAAGAGATCGGCAAAGGGGTCGGCGGCGGCCACCGCGGCGGCGGCCTGGCTCGCCTTCAGGACATAACCGCCGATCTGCAGCTGGTCGCCGGGCTGCAGCGGCTGTTCGCGGCCCGCGCCGACGGGCGTGCCGTTGACGCTGATCGGGTTGCTGCCGTTGTCGACAATGGCGTACTTGCCGGCGCGGAACACGACGCGGGCATGCACGCGCGAGATCGTGCGCTCGGGGTCCGGCAGCACGAGCTGGTTGTTGTCGGCGCGGCCGATGGTGCCGCCGAGTTCGTCGAACTGGGCGGCGGGCCCGTCGGCGGGCGCACCGTTGTAGCTGAGCACCGTCAGCACGATCATCCAGCGGCTCCATCAAGGACACGAACGTGCAGCATAGCGGCACCGCCGCCGCCCGGCGATCGCGGCCCGTCCGGCGCTCGATCCGCACAGCGCTCAACGCAGCACATAGAAGCGCCCTTCGATGAACGCCAGCCGCACCGGCCAGTGCGCGCGGCCGCCGCCAGCCAGCGGACTCTGCAGCGCGGGCTCGCCCGCCGGCGTCAGGCATTCCAGCAGCCGACCTCCGGCCACCGGGCGCAACAGCAGCGCGTCGGCCTTGGGCATGAGCGGCCGCAGCGGCTGGCTGGCGTGCTGCTGCTGCACCTGGACGCGAAAGCGCCCCACGTCGTCGGCCAGCTCGTGCTGGTAGGCCTGCGCCAGCTCTTCGAAGCGCAGCCGCGCCGCCATCAGCAACGGTTCGGGGTCGCCGCGTGCCAGGCCCAGGGCCAGGCCCTGAAGGAACGAGGCCGCCGGGGCCAGGCAGAGCGAGGGATCGGCGACCACGGGTGCGTCGAGCCAGCGCCAGCGCGGAAAGCCGATCGGCAGCTCCGCACTGCGGCGCAGCGTGGCGGGTACCTCGGTCACTTCGTCGGCCACCGGAGCCCAGGAGATCTCGGCCAGTGTGCGCGCGTTGGCCGGGTGCGCGATCTGGCCGACGCGCGGCAGCAGCAGGCGCAGGCTGGCACCCTGCTTGCCGTCGCTGAGCAGCGGCTGCGGCGACGCCGGCTGGCCGGGCGGCGGCGGCTCGATGACGAGCTCGACGTCGTTGGCCCCCGCCAGCGTGTATTCGTGGATCGGCAGCGTCACCACGCGCCGCGTCGGGCCGGTGCGTGCCAGCGGCACGCCATTGAGCACCGCCTCGGCATTCACGCCGACGCTTTCCAGCCGCAACACGAGCAGGCGTTCCATCAGCCCAGCTTCCAGTCCAGCAGCCCCAGGCCGGGCAGCAGCGCCTGCGTGAAGGTGCCGCGCCCGAGCAGCGGGTCGACCCATTCCAGCGCCAGGCTCACCGGCTCCAGCCGCAGCGCGGCAAACCATTCCCAGCCGCTGCCGCCCGTGGTGCGCGGGCGCAGCCCGGCTTCGCCGACGAGGGCACCGGAGCAAGGCCCGGCAGCCTGCAGCAGCGAACCGTTGTCGCTGGCCAGCGGCACGACCTCGGCCTCGAAGGGCAGCCTGAACCGCGCCGTTGCCGGCAGCAGCGTCGGCAGGAGCGCGGGCTCGGGGGCCTCGCGGCGCAGGCTCAGTTGCAGCGGCGACTGGGCCACGCAGCGCAGCGTGATGCGGCTGCGCGCCCCTTGCGCCGCGAGTTCGGCCTCGAAGCTCAGGTCGGCCTGGCAGGCCTGCAGCTGCAGCTCACCCACCAGGCGCATCAGGGCGCGGCCCTCCAGGCCCGCCGGCCCGAGTTTCCAGCCCCAGGTCACGGCGGCACGGCCCACCAGCAGTGCCAGCACGCCTTCCAGGCGCGCCCCGCTCAGCCCGTCGGCGCCGCACCAGGCGGCCAGCAGGGTCTGCAGAGCCGCCGAAGTGGCGTCGTCCAGACCTTGCTCGAAGCCCAGCCGCAGCTCCGTCGCATCCTGCGGCTGGCCGTCACACTCGAGGCGGCAGCGCGTCACGCCGCGCAGCGCTGCCGGCGGCATTGCACCGGGCGCCGGCAGCGACACCGCCCGCACCGGCGCCGCCTGGCGCTGCAGTTCCAGCCACCACTGCGCCGCCGGCCAGACCCAGACCTGCGACGCCAGCGGGCCGACCGCGTCGCCCGCGTCGCGCAGGCCGCAGACCTGCAGCTCGAGCTTGAAGATGTCGGGCGAAGTCTCCTCGGCGATGGCGCTGCCGGGGCCGGCCGCCGGCGGGTCCTGCTGCAGCGTCGCCACCGGCCAGCTGACGGCTCGCGTCTCGTGGCCCTGCCAAAGCCACGCGCCGTGCGTGCCCATGTAGTGCAGCGCCGGGTGCACGGCGGCGTCGCACACCGCGTGGCTGCGCGCGCGCAGTTGCAGCCGCGACAGACGCGGGCTGCCCGGTGGCAGCGACAGGACACCGATGAGCCGCGGCGCCGGATGCGCGGCATCGAAGCGCAACGCGGCCGGCGCGGGCAGGTCCACGCGCTGCCATTCACCTGCAGCGAGGGCGTACTGCTGCGTCACGGCGGCGTCGAGCAGCCGCAGCTCCACGGCCTCCAGGTCGCAGGCGTGGCGCGGCGCCGGCGCCGGCTCGGGCGGATGAAGGGCACCGCGGCGCCCCAAGGGCCCGAACGTGTCGAGCAGCCGGGTGTCGGCGGCGGCCAGCGCGGCCGCGTCGATGCGCGCATCGGGCAGGCGCTGCAGTTCGGCCAGCGAGCGCTGCACCAGCTGGTGCACGGTGGCCCAATGGCGCTCACGCGGCGCCGCCAGCAGGCCCAGCGCCCATTCGAAGCCGGGTTTGTCCTGGAACGCCGGGCCCCACACGAAACACAGGTTGACGTAGCGCGCCACCGCGGCAGCGCGTGCGATGCCGCGCTTTTCGGCCTGCTGCACGGCGTGGTCGATGAAGGCCGGGTAGCGTTCACCCAGCCGTTCGGGCATCAGCGGCCACTGCCCCGCGAGGTGCTCGCCGAGCCGCTGGACGAATTCGCACCACGCCGCTTCTTCACGAGCCTCATCGTCGGCGGGGCGCATGGTCAGCGGTGGCTCAGGGGATCTTCAGGCAGTTCCGGATCCTCGGGCGCATCGGGGGCGGTCGGCGCCACCGGGCTGGCGCCGCTGCCCGACCCGGCGGCTCCGCCGGAGTTGATCTTGACCATGGTGCCGGTGATCGCCACGCCGTCGGGGCCGAGCACGATAGACGAACCGCCGGCCTTGATGCTGACCTGCGTGCCGCCTTCGATGACGATGTTCGTGCCGCCCTTGATGTGCACGTTCTGCGCCGCCTCGGCGCCGATGTTGGCACCGATCTTCAGGTGCAGGTCGCCGGTGGACTTCATCGAGATCGTCGCGCCCGACTGCATCGCCACGTCGGTGCTGGTCTTCAGGCTCCAGCCATCGGCCGTTTCCTGGCTCATGTGCTGGGCGACCTTCAGGCTGTACTTGCCGTCGAACTTGTGCTTGACGTCCTTGACGACCTGGAGATGGTGCTCGCCTTCGATCTTCTCCTTGCGGTCCTTCTTGACGGTGCGGTGCTCGTCGCCGACACCGTCGCCGACGCCGATGTGCGACTTGAGCGTGCTCTCGACGAACTCGAGGCGGTCCTTCTGGGCATGGATCAGCACGTACTCGGAACCCGGTTTGTCCTCGAAGCGCAGTTCGTTGAAGTCGGCGGCGGCGCCGAGCTTGCTGCGGCTCTTGCGCGTGCTCACGGTGGCGTTCGCCGGCAGCTCGTAGGGGGTCTTCTGCTCGGCGTTGTAGACGCTGCCCACGACCAGGGGCTGGTCGGGGTCGCCCTCCAGGAAGACCACCACCACCTCCTGGCCGATGCGCGGCAGGCTGATCATGCCCCAGCCATTGCCGGCCGACGGCGTGGCCACGCGCAGCCAGCACGAGCTTTCGGCGTTCTTCTCGCCCAGTCGGTCCCAGTGGAACTGCACCTTGATGCGGCCGTGCTCGTCGGTCTCGAAGTCGCCGGCGTCGCCGCCGCCCACCACCAGGGCCGTCTGCGGCCCGGCGACGGTGGGTTTGCGCGTCGTGCGCGCCGGCCGGAAGGGTTCGGCATAACGCTGCGCCACGAACCGGCACAGGAACAGCGTGTCGTCGCCGGACACGGCTTCGTAGCCGGCCTGCTGCATGTCGATCTGCGTCTGCAGCACCAGGTATTCGGCGTTCTGGTCGTCGCGCGGGTGATCGAAGAGCGTGAAGCGGGCGCCGGCCGCCAGTCCCGGTATGTTGCCGCTGCCGGTGTAGCGGCCGAAGCGGCCCGAGCTCTCGTCCAGGCGGATCGCGGCGCGGGCGTCGCCGTCGGCCTTGGCGGCGTACAGACCCGGATAGTCGTAGACCTCGTGAGCGGCCTCGCCATGCGAGCGGGTCGAGGTCGCGGTGTCGCTCTTCAGGCTTTCGCTGGGGGTCTCGAAGTTGTAGTCGCTCAGCGTGGACTTGCCGGTCTGGATCTCGTGGCGCATGTGCCAGTCGTTGATGGCCTGCGCCTCGGCCACCGTGACGTCGTCTTCGAGATAGCGGATCTCCTCGAAGCCGGCCACGGCCTGGTGCGCGCCGCTGGCATCGGCGAGCACGAGTTCGTGTTTGTCCTCGGCGTGCTTGAAGAAGTAGAAGATGCCCTCCTCTTCCATCAGCCGGCTGACGAAGTTGAAGTCGGTCTCGCGGTACTGCACGCAGTAGGTGCGGGGCGCGTAGGTCCCGGTCAACTGGTCGTCGAAGGTGCTGGTGTACTCGCCGAACACCGCCTTCACGATGTCGGGGGTGCTCATGTCCTGGAAGATGCGCACGTCGGCCGAGCGCGTCAGCAGCCAGGCCCAGGGCCGCGCGGTGATGCGGTAGGTGAAGTAGCGCCCCTGCACGCCCTCGATGCCGAACGCGGCCACGATGCCGTGGAACCAGCGTTTGCTGCCATCGGCAACCGCCATCGACACCGCCACATTGGTGCCGAGCAGGTCGTCCGCGGACACCGTCCGATCGTCCGAGACGGCGATGATCTGGTATTCGAACAGGCGCGAGATTTCCTCGTGCGCCGACATCGACTTGAAGTGCAGCTTGTCGCCAACCGCGGTGACCAACTCCATCTGCAACGGCGATGCGTCTGGCATAGGTGCTTCTTTCAGTTCAGGAGGCCGTCGCCGCGCTGGGCCGATCCACGGCAAGGACGACGGCGACTATAGCGGCCGTGCCTGCGCACCTTTCCTGCATGTTGATCGGGATTGCCTCGAGCCCCGACTCTGAGGCAAAGTACCTGCGCCAGCAAGCCGAGCCACCCCTAGGCCGGCGCGCGTCGCAACGGCCGCGACCGCCGGCCCGCCCAAAGGATGCCCGATGCCAGGACGCATGCAGTTCAACCTCGACCTCGGCCGTGCTGCCGTCGCGCCCCGGGGCGGTGGAGCGAAACGCGGGCCGATGCGCCTGCTCGTGCTCGGCGACTTCAGCGCCCGCCCGGCGGCCGAACGTCCGCCGCTTTCCGAACGCCGCACGCATCGGGTCGACCTGGACAACCTGGACACCGTGCTGCAGCGTCTGGCACCGCGGCTGCAATCGGCGGCCGGAGAGGTCGGCTTCGGACAACTGGAGGACTTCCACCCCGACGCGCTGTACCGGCGGCTGCCGCTGTTCGATGCCCTGCGCGAGACCCGAGCGAAGCCGCCGCAGGCCGGCGGCGACCTGCTCGGCGCCTTGCTGGGCAAGCCGACGGCAGCGCCTGCGGCCACCGCAGCACCGGCCGCTGCGCCCGCGGGGATGGAGGCCTTCATCCGCAGCATCGTCGCGCCGCACATCGTGCACGACGACTCGGCGCAGCGCCGGCCTTACGTCGCGGCCGTCGATGCGGCCATCGCCGAGCAGATGCGCAAGCTGCTGCACGACCCGGCATTCCAGGCGCTGGAATCGGCCTGGCGCGGCGTGCAGTGGCTGATCCAGAGCCTGGAGCTGGACGAGACGCTGGAGTTGCACCTGTTCGATGCCAGCCGCGACGAGCTGCTTGCCGACGTCGTGAACGCACAGGGCCAGCTGGCGCAGACAGCGCTGCACCGCGTGCTGGCCGACCGCTGGCGCAATGTGCCGGGCGGCCAGGGCTGGACGCTGTTGACCGGCCTGTACAGCTTCGGGCCCAGCGATGCCGACATCGGGCTGCTGGCGGCGTTGGGCCTGATCTCGTCGCAGGCCGGCGGCCCTTTCGTCGCCGCCGGCGACCCGGCCCTGGCCGGCGACGATGCCGCGGCACTGGCCGGCTGGCAGGCGTTGCGGCGCAGCGAGGCGGCAGCGTGGATCGGCCTGGCCGCGCCGCGCGTGCTGCTGCGGCTGCCGTATGGCAGAGCCACCGACCGCGTCGAGTCCTTCGCCTTCGAGGAATTCGACGCGACGCCGGTGCACGAGGCATTCCTCTGGGGCCACGGCTCGCTGGCGGTGGCGCTGCTGATCGGGCGCGCCTACACCGCGCGCGGCTGGGCGTTCGAGCCCGGCGACGAGCGCGAGATCGGCGACCTGCCGGCGTACACCTGCATGCACGACGGCGAACCCGAACTGCAGGCCTGCGCCGAGCACTATCTCGGCGAACAGGGCGGCAATGCGCTGCTGGCCGCCGGGCTGATGCCGTTGCTGAGCCACCGCCACGCGAATGCGGTGACGGTGATGCGGTTCCAGTCGGTGGCCGAGCCGCCGTGCGCGTTGGCGGGACTCGCGGCTTAACATGCGCGGCATCGCCACGGAGCCCTGATGCCGCGCCATATCCACGAACAGACCGAGGTCGAACTCATCTGCCTGTTGAAGGACGGCAAGACCGGCGCGGGCAGCGTGGAATTCGTCGTCATGCACGACGCAGCGGAAGTCACTCGCGTGCAAGGCAGCGTGGCCGCCGACGCACGCGCCCCGGGGGGCAAGGCCGCGACCGCGAAATACACGCCGCCCAAGGTGGCCGACGACAAGGCGAGCTACGTGCTCACCTACAAGGCCATCGCCGATGGCGAGGAATACAAGTCCGACGACGAGATCAACGTCTGGCCGCGCGAAGGCAAGCTCACCAGCCGCAACGAGGACGACACGCAGCCGCTGAAGAGCTTCAAGTTCAAGGTCATGCAGAACGGCGCCCAGTTCGGCGGCGGCTTCCGCACCAGCAACGCCGATCCGTCGATCGAGACCTTCCGCCTGGACAAGGGCTACCCGTTCAAACTCGAGGGCGTGGCGCCCTACGAAATCGTCGGCGACCCCGAACCGCAGGGCGGCAAGCTGCGCGACCTCAAGAGCAAGGGCAAGGTCACGTTCAAGGCCGAGTTCGTCGACCCCAAACGGCCGGGCGACGGCAAGATCGTGCAGTGGGTGAACCTGGAGGCCACCGCGGGCAAGAACGGCACCGACGGCCTGGGCTCGGAGGTGGTGGTCACCGTCGGCGCCGAAGGTGACCGCGACGCCGCCGGCACCGTCAAGGCCGACCCCATCGGCACCGCCGGCGTCTATGTCTACGTCAAGGTGAAGTTCAGCGGACCTGCGGCACGCAAGAGCCTGCGCAATGCGCCGAAGACCGATCTCGCGGCCGGCCTGAACCTGCTGGACCGCGTCGCCGTGAAGGAAGCCGCCACCGACCCCGAATGGGAGTTCACCGGCAAGGTCGACCTCGCCGACGCCGGCGGCGTCGGCAAGTTCAAGCTGCAGCTGGGGCTGTGCGGCGGCGACAGCTGCGAGGTCAGCATCGGCAGCACCAAGGCCTGCGGTGACGCGACGCTGACCTTCACCAACTGGCGCAAGATCTGGTACGAGTTGATGGCGCCCGACGTGATGGCGCTGCGCGACAGCACCGCCGAAGACGGCACCGCCGTGCGCGACTTCCCCACCGTGCTGATCGACGCGCTCAAGGCCGGCGGCGACCCCACGTTCGTGAAGTACCAGATCTACCGCAGCCAGAGTTTCACGGCGGCCGAGGCCAACACGGCGGCGCCGGGCTCGGTGCTGCCGCGCTCGTTCTTCCAGCGTGCCACCGGCTCGGCGAACTGCTACCTGCTCACCGACTACTCGTTCACCAAGTACCCGAAGAACTTCGACAAGGGCAAGGGCGCGCGCGGCTCGCTCATCAAGGGCTGCGACGTCAATCTCTTCAACGACGGGCCGGCGCGGGACGCCGACCTCACGCGCCAGTTCGACGCCACGTCGGCACAGGCCGACTACGACCTGGCCGCCAACGACCCGAACATCCTCTGGTCGCCGAACTCGGCCTTCAAGGGCGGCGCCGGGGCGGCATCGATCCGCTCGATCAAGTGGAAGGCCAAGATCGCCGACACGGCACCGTACCACGGGCCGCCATCGCTGGAGTTCGCCAGCGCCGACGACCCGGCGCGGGACGACGAAGACGGTGCAACGTTCACCGTCGAGGAACTGCTGCAGAACCCGGCCGCCTGCACGGTGACGTTCAAGAAGCCGCGCATCGGCCACACGGCGACGTCGCTCGACACCGCCGCGAAGGCCGCGCTGCAGGGCTGGCTGTCGGCGCTGTGGACCGACGCCAAGGTGCGGCCGCATGGCTTCAAGCTGAAGATCCGCGCCACCGGCCGGCTGGGCAACGCACGGCGCACCGACCGCGTCACCGCGATCCAGAACTACATCACCACGGCCGTGGCGGCCGCCCCGGCGCTGTGGAAACACCGCGGCCTGACGCCGGCCGGCGCCCTGCGCGAAGGCGTGCTCGCTGCGGGCACCGACGTCGACATGGCGCGCAGCCACTGGAAGCTGATCGCGGTCAACCTGCCGGCGGGTGCCGACGACAAGCCGGGGGAATTCGCCGGCGCCCTGAGCGCCACGCACTGCCCCGTGGCGGTGGAACTGAAGTTCGAACCGCAGCACTCGGGCCTGGGCATGGCAGGACAGGGCGCGCAAAAGGGCGAACTGCTGCTGGTCATCAAGGTGGACGCGCCGGTCAGCGTGGCCGACATCGCGCTGCACGAACTGGGGCACCAGTACGGGCTGTCGAAGGTGGCGCACGGGCTGCCGGGCCTGGCCAATGCCGCCGACGTGGCCACCGACGAAGCCGAGCCGCGCTACCAGAATGTCGGCGCCAAGGGCCACTTCTACACCGGCAAGGGCCATTCGGGCGGTCATTGCGCCTGGGGTCTGACCGACGCCCAGAAGGCTCGCGCCACCTACAACGGCATCCGGGGCAAGTGCATCATGTACGGCGCGAGTTCGTTGAACGACGGCACACGCACCGCCACCGGTTTTTGCACCCAGTGCTCCGACCACATCCGGGCGCAGGACCTGAGTGCGCTGAAGTGAAGCCCATTCGTGAAACATCGTCTGCATCATCGGGGCTCCATCGGCTGGCTGTTGTTGGTCGCCGCACTGGCGTCGTGTGCGGCGCAGCCGCCGCTGCAGGCCGGCCAGCGCCCTGCCACCAGGCTTGAGGGGAGTAAGAGCGTGAGCACCGGACCGTTGAAACTGAACGACGCCGACTTCTGGTCGGACCCGCGCCGTACGCGCAGCGAGATCGAAGGTCCGCTGCTCGACGCCGGCCGCGACGTGCTGCTCTTCGACGCACCGGCCGTGGTGCCGATCGACGTCCAGGCCAGCGCGCCCACGCAGGCGCTGCGCGTGGCCCGCCTTTCCACGTTGCGCGAGTGGCCGTTCCGTGAGCACGCCATCGTGGTCGGCGTCGACCTCACGAACAACCTGGTGCAGGCGGCACTCGCCGTCGAGCCGCCGGACCGGCCCGTCCCGCCGCCCGAGCCCGCGAGCGACCGCCCGGCCCAGACGGGCATGGGTTCGGAGACCTTCACGATCGACCTGCGTCAGCGCCTGGAACTGCCCTGGGAGCCGGGCCGCGTGCAGGCGCGACTGATCGTCGGCGGCCAGTTCACGCCGGCACGCACGCTGGAGCTGAAGTCCACGTCCAAACGCGTCGACCCGGAGGTCGAGCGTTTCAAGGCCGAGCAGCGGCTGAAGACGCGCGTGCCGGCGCTGATGCCTGCCCCCGACGGCAGCGGCGTCAGCTACGCCCGCGACGAGCGCACGCCGCCATTGCCCGACGGCGTGGGCCTGGCCCTGAGCGCGCCGCGGGTATGCGTGTTCGGCGCCGACACGCCGTGCACGCTGCGCGGCAGCTTTCGGCTGCCGGTGCTCAAGCGGCACATCGTGCCGACCGGTGCCACGGCGTCGGGCACCGAGGCCCTGCGCACGCAGTGGGCAGCCGAGTCAGCCAAGGGCCGCCGGTTGCCCACCGCGGTGGTGCCGATCACGCTGGTGGGCGCGAATGCCAACTACGGTGGACCGGCCGTCTGGCGGCTGGTGCTGCCGGTCTTCGAGAGCCTGGACTTCAAGGGGCCGCAGCCGATGGGCATCGGCACCTTTGCCATCGATCTGCGCACGTTGTCGGGCTTTGCCGACGAAGAACAGACCTGGTTCGTCTACGGCTTCTCCGACGAGGCCTTCGCCGGGCCGCTGCCGGTGGGCCTGACGCGCCGGCCGCGCACCCCCTGACCGGCGCATCTTGCGATGGCGGCTGTCGAATGGCCCCTGATCCGCAATTCGCAGATCCGCGCGCTCGGGCTGGCGGCGCGCGATGCCTACCTCGAACGGCTGGCTGCTCACGTCGCCGAGGTCTTCCCCAGCCATGCGGCGTTCGTCCAGCGCTCGGGCGGTCGGCGCTTTCTGGACCGCTGCGTCGATGCGGCGCGCCGCCACGGGCTGACCGACCAGCACAGCGTCGCGCTGTACACCGACCTGGTCGTCGCGCTGGGCTTCGGCTTCGAAGGGCAGCCGGCACGGCGCTGGATCGCCGAGATCCTGGAGGACCACGGCCTGGGCAGCGCGGGCAAGATGTTCCTGATCTACAACCAGCTGCGCGAGCGCTGCCCTGAAGACCCGCTGCCGCCGCCGGACGTCGCCGACGACGACGCCGACGACGGGGCCGCAGCCGACGCTCGGCCACTCGTGCCGCTCTGGCCGCCGGGAGATTGGGGATGAGCCACTGGTCCGAGAACGCACGCACGTCGGCCAACGCCTCGATGGGCAGCGGCGCCGTCGACGCGCCGGTGCGTGAATGCATCGATCGCACCTGGGAGCCGCTGGCCGAGATCAACGCCCTGCCGCTGTGGGACCTGCAGGCCGAGATCCTGCCCGACGCTCAGGCCAACGACAGTGCCGGCAGCACGTCGCGCTGACGCGTGACGAGCACGCCACGCTCGAGCGCGAACTCGCACACCGAACGCCCACCGGCTCCTTCGCAGACGAAACGCTGCACCGGGCCGAAGAAGCGCGCCAGTTCGTCCGGCGTGCAGGTCGGCAGCCAGGCCCGCAGCACACGCGGGTCGTAGAAGCGGAACAGGTAGCGGCGGCCGTTGGCGCTGCGTACCTTGAGCCAGCGCCGCAGGTGGTGGCGCAGGTTGTCGGGCTCGTCGGTGACGAGGAAGATGCCCCAGCTCCGGCCCAAACCGGCGTCGAGCAGCCGCGCCCTGAGTCGGTGACCGGCTGGCAGCTCGACGAGTTGCGGCGACGCACGGCCCAGTTCGGGCGGCAGGCGGCCGCTGTAGAGGCTGCGGTATTCGAGGCGCGACTCGATGAGCGCGAGATGGATGGCGGGGCTGCGCGCGCCGTCGAGCACCGCCCAGACACTGGACGGC